>JBEKUT010000034.1:0-26276 GCA_049514735.1 Bryobacteraceae bacterium | reverse complement strand
GCGAGGTTATGGCGAACCTCTAATCAGGCGAAACGTCCGACGATCTGGCGCGCCGTCTGGGCACGTGATCTGTACCCAGACTGATTTGCTTCGGGACGGCGAAGAGCGTTCTATGTTCGAACCCGGAAAACGTGGAACGTAGCACGTAGAACGCCTTATAATTCGAAGCTTTGTAGATCGCTCTCGTTGACATACGGTTCGCCAGGAGCTACGTTATTCAGCTTGCCCGACCTTAGCCACGACTCCAGTTGGTCGACGAGGTTATAAAGATGGTCGAAGGAATCGACCACAAATAGTAGCGGCTGATAATGGTTAATCTCGAACGATTGATTGATCGCCCATTCGAGCTGGATCGGATAACGCTGGACCTCGGGAGAGTCGATCGCGTGCGAGATTTCCCCATGCGAGCTCAGCAGTCCGCTCCCGTAGACCTTGAACTCGTCCCCGGCGCCGCGCATAAGTCCGAATTCGACTGTGAACCAGAAGAAACGCGCCATCGCTTTGACTATGTTTGTCAGGCGGTGCGCCCGCGTTTCGTCGTCGCGTATATCGGAAACGAGTTCGGCCGCGGTGTGAGCGCATTCGCCAAAACGAACCAACGCTTCCGCGAAGTTCCTGTCCGTGTGCATGGGCACGTGTCCGGCGATGTCGTGGAAGATGTCGGGCTCAGGAAGGTAATCGAGTTGGTCGGAACGGCGGATTGTGATGGTAGTGGGAAATTCGCGTTTGCGGAGGCTGTCGAAGAAGACGTAGGCGGGCACGTAGCCGCTCACGGCCTTGGCGCGGAATCCGGTGAGAGGTTTCAGAAAACGATTGACGTCTTCGAGTCGCGGAACCATGTCCGGATTCAGCCTGAGGCAGGCAATGCCGTCCAGGAAGTGAGGGTTGGCGTAACGCTCCCAGCAAGGGATCATGCGGGAATAGAGCTTGCTCCAGGCCTCGTGATTTTCCGGCGTGTAGAGTTCGTAGGGCTGATCGATATAAAGCCGTTCGTGAGCGCGGGCGTTCTCAATGAACGAAGATTCCGCAGTCGTGAGGCCGCTGGACTCGATAAACGAACTCTTCGGCATGGCAACCCTCAAGCCAGATAGATTCCGGCGGCTTGGAATAAGTTACACCACAATTGCGTGGTGTTTCAAGGGCTGACCCCTTGGGTACGGTCGTGTAGACTTGGCGTAAGCTTTTTCGTACTCGCCGATAGGGTCCGGACGCCCCGAGCGGCTCCCCTGGTAGCCGAGAGTTCCGATTGCTGGTTTGTTATTCGGTCGGTAACAAATCCGGATCGACGGCACTCTTTCATTTCCATCAAATGCCGCGAGCGTCAACAGAGCAAAGGCTCGAAACCATCTGTGTGCGCGGTAATTTCCGAATCGTGCACATCGACCCAACGCAGGACGGCGCGGAGGTGGTCAACATGCAATTAACCCCTGGGTCAGCCGATCGGAGACGTGCACCAGCCTTAAGCGTGCGCCATGGCGGGAAGCTCTTTAACGATCTCGCCAACAAAACCTTTGGCGTCGCCAAACAGCATCAGCGTCTGGTCCATGTAATAGAGCTCGTTATCGATGCCGGCGAAACCGGGATTCATGCTGCGCTTGATCACCATTACCGTATGCGCTTTGTCGACATCAAGGATCGGCATGCCGTAAATCGGACTGGTCGTATCGTGGCGCGCAGCCGGATTTACTACGTCATTCGCGCCAATGACCAGCGCGACGTCGGCCTCGCCGAACTCGTCGTTGATCTCTTCCATTTCGTGCAAACGATCATACGGGATGTCGGCTTCGGCGAGCAGCACGTTCATGTGACCGGGCATGCGTCCGGCGACGGGATGAATGGCGAACTGAACATCGACGCCGCGTTTGGTGAGCTGATCGGTGAGCTCGCGAACTTTGTGCTGTGCCTGCGCAACAGCCATGCCATAGCCCGGAACCACGATCACCTTGCGTGCGGATGAAAGAATTTCGGCGGCGTCTTCCGGGGTGGCGCTGTGCACGGGCCTCTGCTGCGTGTGCGCCGCGGTGGATGTCTGCACCTGACCGAACGCTCCGAACAACACGTTTGTGAACGACCGGTTCATAGCCTTGCACATGATCACCGACAGAATAAAACCGGAAGCGGCGTTGAGCGCGCCGGCGATGATGAGCATCTTATTATTCAGGGCGAATCCCATGGCGGCAGCGGCCATGCCGGCGTAGGAATTCAATAGCGCGATCACGGTAGGCATGTCACCGCCGCCGATCGGCATGATCAACAGAACGCCAAATATAAGCGCGAGACCGCAGAATGTTGGGAACATCCACGGCGGCGCGGGCGCGACGCACAACCACACACCCAGCACGATCGCGAACGCGAGCAGCGCAAGATTCACAAAATTCTGCCCCTTGTACGTCATGGGGCGTGTCGGCACAATCTCCTGGAGCTTGCCGAATGCCATGATGCTGGCCGTGAACGTGAGGTAGCCGAGCAGCACTTCAATGGCGAGCGCGACCATCGTGAAGCCGGTGGGCGGATTGCCCAAGTCCTTGTAGTATTCCGCCGTCCCAACAAGCGCGGCAGCAAATGTTCCGAAGGCATGGGAGAGCGCGGTGAGTTGCGGGACCGCCGTCATCGGCATCAAAAACGCGAGGGGAACGCCAATCGCGGTGCCGATCAAAAACGCGGCCCAGATCTGCCAAACCGTCAGAACATTGAAATGGATCAGCGTTCCGGCGATCGCAAACAGCATTCCGATTTCGCCGGCCAATACGCCGCGGCGGGCGGTTGCCGGTGAACTCAGCCATTTAATGGAAAGGATGATTGTGACGGCTGCGAACAGGTAGGAGTATTGCCAGAAATTTTCCATCTACGGTCGAGACCCTTTGGAGGGCTCCTTTTTGCGGAACATTTTCAGCATGCGGTCCGTGATCAGGAATCCGCTGACGATATTGATGGTTGCCGCGACAACGGCAATGTAGCCGAGGATGTGGCTCAACTCGGGGGCTTGCTTGTTTCCGCTGACCATAATCGCGCCAACCACGGAGATGGCCGAGATCGCGTTCGTGAGCGACATCAACGGCGTGTGCAATAACGGCGAAACGCGCCGCACCAACTCCAGGCCGAGAAAACCGGCGAGAATGAAAACGTAAATACTCAGGATGCCGAGTTCAAAGCCGGTACCGCTGTTCATACATGAACTCCTGTGAGCGATTCGACGAGGGCGCGAACCTTCGGGTGCACCACTTCACCGTTGCGCGCGACCAGCGTCTCGCGCACGATCTCGTCTTCCATATTGATATTGAGTTGACCGTCCTTGGTCATCATGTTCTTGAGAAACGTAGCGAGATTACGGGCGTACAGTTGGCTGGCGTGGAAGGGCACGGTGGAAGCCAGGTTTACCGGTCCCATAATGTTCACGCCGTTATCTACCACGGTCTCGCCTGGGCGGGTCAGTTCGCAATTGCCGCCGCGCTCGGCCGCGATATCGACAATCACGGAACCGGGCGTCATGCCGCGCGCCATGGGGGCGGTGATCAGAATGGGCGCCTTGCGGCCGGGGACCGCGGCGGTTGTTATCACGACGTCGTTTTCTCTTAGCACCGCCGCCATTTGCTCGCGCTGCCGGTGAATCTCATCGTCGGTCAGCGCGCGCGCATAGCCACCCTCGCCTTCGGCCTTTACGTCAATGGAAACGAATTTCGCGCCCAGGCTTTCGATCTGCTCTTTGACGGCCGAACGAACGTCGTAGCCACTGACTACCGCGCCGAGCCGCCGGGCCGTCGCGATGGCCTGCAGTCCGGCAACACCCGCGCCGATCACCAAAACGCGCGCTGGTGGAATTGTTCCAGCAGCAGTAGTCATCATCGGAAAAAGGCGGGGCAGGGTATTGGCCGCGATCAGCGCCGCTTTATATCCTGCGATAGAGGCCATTGACGAGAGCACGTCCATGCTTTGGGCGCGCGTAATGCGCGGGATCAACTCCATAGCAAACAGCATAATGCCGCGTTGCGCGAGATTGGCGATCAGCGGCGCATCGGAAAGCGGGTCGCACATGCCGATTACGACTTGGCCCTTGCTTAACGCGCGCGAATCCTGCACGCGAACATAAAACAGGATCTGTGAGTTCTTGCGAACTTCTTCGGCGGAGCCGACAATCGCTCCTTTCGCCTCATACTCCTTATCCGGGACGCCCGCTTCCACTCCCGCGCCGGACTCAATCCGGAGCTGCGCTCCCGCTTTCACTAGAGGATCCATGCCGCGGGGGACCATGGCCACGCGGCGCTCGCCCGCGAAAGTTTCTTTCAGAACTCCGATTGTCAGGCCCAATTCAATCCTAAGCCTCCTTTTTCGATTCCTTGCATCTGAATGGCGCCGCAGGGGCACTCCTCGGCGCACAAGCCGCAACCGTCACAGTTGCCATATTCGAACTTAAAGCGTTTGCCTGCTCCAAGTTTCTGAATCGCCTCGCCAGGACAGATCTGATAACAATTGTCGCATTCGTTGCAGTTGCCGCAGGAGAGACAGCGCTTCGCTTCGAACAACGCGCTCCCTTCGTCGAGGCCGGCGAAGACTTCATCAAACGTCGCTTGCCGCCGGCTCAAATCGATAGGTTGCTGCGTGGTGCGCGCCGTGCGATTGTGAGTACGCAGGTTGAGCCGGTCGAATGTGGCGATCTCCCGTTCGACGCCGCGCTCGTAAACGTCGCCACGTAAATACGCATCGATGTTTCGAGCCGCCTTTTTCCCATGTCCCACCGCGACCGACACCGCGCGTTCCGCCGGGACCATGTCTCCGCCCGCGAACACGCCGGGGCAGCCGGTCATCATATGCTCGTCTACTCTAACGACGCCGTCCTCGATTGCTAGCCCCTCGACGCGCTTGAGAAAGCCGAGGTCCACGTCCTGCCCGAGCGCGAGAATCAAAGAATCCGCTGCGAGAGTTTCAAATTCTCCCGTAGGTTGCGGGAAGCCATTTTCGTCGAGCTGCATTCTCTCGATGACGAAGGACTCGGCATTGGAAGCCTTCACAGTGGTGAGCCACTTGAAAGAGACTCCCTCCTCGATCGCTTCCTGTATCTCGTAATCCTTCACGGGCATTTTCTGGCGCGTACGCCGATAAACGATCAGAGCGTCTTCGGCTCCCAGACGTTTCGCCGTACGAGCCGTGTCAAGAGCTGTGTTTCCACCGCCAAATACCAGGACGCGCCGTCCCAGCAGGGGAGTGGCGCCTTCCTCCAAATCGCGCAGCAGGGAGGCGGCGTAGAAGATCTTGCGGGCGTCCCGCGCCGGGATGAAAGCTCGCCTGGCGAGGTGCGCGCCAACGGCCAGGAACACGGCGTCGAATCCGCCCTCTTTCATCACATTGGCCAGATCGTCCACCCGCGTGTTGAGCTTTATGGCGATTCCCAGGGCTTCGATGCGCGCGACTTCCGCGTCCAGAATGTTGCGAGGCAGGCGATACTTGGGGATTCCGTAACGCATCATGCCGCCCGCACTGGAACCGGCATCGGAGATGGTTACCTGGTGTCCGAAGCGGCGGAGATGGTATGCGGCGGAGAGGCCCGATGGACCGGCGCCAACTACGAGGACGCGTTTGCCGGTAAAGGGCGACGCTCGCTCGAATTGCCATCCCTGCCGGATCGCCTCGTCACCTAAGAAACGTTCGAGGGCGTGAACGTTCACCGCTTCGTCGAATTGTTTGCGATTGCAGTTCGATTCGCAGGGATGATAACAGGCGCGTCCCACGATTGCGGGCAATGGATTGTCGTCTACCAACGACCTCCACGCCGCATGATATTTCCCTTCGCCGGCCAACGTGATCCAGAGCTGGATGTTTTCGCCGGCCGGACAGGTGTGATTACAGGGCGGAAGGAGATCGACAAAAACAGGCTGTTCCGTCATAACGAAGCGCTCCTTTCACTGAAGCTTCGCGGCCATTGCCAATATTTGCGCGGTCGCGGTGGAGTCGCCCGGACGAGGCGTCCCGGGGTGGATGCATCGGGCAGGGCACCCTGCAGCCGCCTTGACAAGTTCCGCGAAATTACCAGCCGCGGCGTCGGCGATGTAGGCCTGCTGATTACTATCGTACTGGAAAACGCGAGGGTTGATTTTGAAGCAGTCGTTGCAGCTGGTGAAGAGGAAGGAATCGCTGTAGGGATTTTCGTTCGACCCTTCGGCTGGCGCTTCCTCCACAGAGGCAGGCGCTAGGGCGGCCTGAACGATGGCGGACGGGTCGATCTGTTCTCCCTGCCGCAACATGGCGACCACCCGTTGGATCGCTTCCGACCGCCGCGGAGGGATCTCCCCGCCTTGGCGCATCACGCGAATAGACTGAAGTCCGACAGCGCCGGCGCGACTGGAGATTGCGTGATGCGCAAGCGCACCCGGCTGGTCGAGACGGGCGCGTCCAGCCTCAACAAGCGGCAGTTTCCGATGCTGGTAGCTTGCGCGATGGTGCGCCAATCGGTGCCTTCCCAGGCGTCCACCGCGAACGCTTCCACGCGTTGGCCGAGGCGTATGTCCTCTCGCAATCGAATCACGCTGAATGTCGTTCGAGCGGGCAGTTCGAAGGTTGTAGATGGCGTCGTCACAGGAACGTTCGGACCCAGATTTGTTCGAAACATGGCCCGCTTCATTTGGCCGAAAGCCTTGAGCGACGCCACGTCGTTCTCATGCAGCAAACCGCGCCGATCTGGAGGTATGTTGAGCAGCATGCTGCCGCCGCGTCCCACGGATTTGAAATACAGATCCATCAACTGGTCTGGCGTCTTGACCTTGCCGTTCTCCGCTTCATGCCAGAACCAGCCGGGACGGATGGAGACATCGCATTCCGGAGGCATCCACAGCTTGCCATGGCGCGTGCCGGAATTGCTTTCGCTGGTTCGCACGTCGCCAGGCGATGCGGGGCCACCGTCCTCGCCAATCGGCGTGAACGTTTCCCAACACGTCTCGCCGGCATAGCCATTTTCATTGCCCACCCAGCGGATGTCGGGTCCGACGTCGCTGAAGATAACGGCGTCGGGCTGGAGCTTACGAACAAGCTCCCACGTTTCCGGCCAGCGATAATAGGTCCGCTTGTCGATGGTTCGCTTCTCCCGCGCGCCGCCGTAATAGCCATCGCCGCCGTTCGCGCCGTCGTGCCAGACTTCGAAAATCGGGCCGTAGTTCGTCAGCAACTCGCGTAATTGGCCGCGATAGATATCGATATATGCGGGTTGTCCGTATTGGGCATTATTGCGATCCCAGGGCGACAGGTAGACTCCGAAGCGCAGGCCGGCACGGCGCGCGGCGGCCGAGATATCGCGGACGATATCGCCCTTGACGATGTGATGATCGGTGGTCTTGGTGGGCCAGAGACAGAAGCCGTCGTGATGTTTCGCAGTGACGATCACGCCGGTCATTCCGCCCTCGACGAGCGCCGCGATGATGGCATCGGGATCGAACGCCGTGGGATTGAAGATGGACGGATCTTCATCGCCGTAGCCCCATTCTTTGTTCGTGAAGGTGTTGACTGTGAAATGGAGAAACGCGTAGGTCTCCATCTCGTGCCAGCGCAGTTGACGGGGCGAGGGCACGGCTCCGTAGGGTGTTCCGTAGGGCGCCGGTTCAGCGAGGAGAGGCGCGGCTGCGGCGCTCAGAACGAATTCGCGGCGGGTCACGGTTTCATGGTATCGGAATGGCGCTTACTTACGTGCGCGGTTCTGTAGGGCGGTGTCCGAAACGCGTCGAAGAACCGCTTCCTGCAGGGCGCGGCTCGGAATGGGGCGTTCGCGCCGTGAGCGAACGCCTTATAAGGGCGCGGTACGGATCATCGCGACAACAGCGATTGGATCGCTTCCAGCTCCTTCCCCGCCTCCGACCATTTGCCTTGGCCGACCAGTTCCTTATACCGATCGAAGTGTCGGCGGATCTCCGCGACTCGCGGATCGCCCGAGGGGGTCGGCGCGGCCGTGGCCGATGGAGTCGGGGCCATGGCGGCTTCGTTGGCGTTGGCCGGCGGAGCTATAGACTGGCCGCTGAGCTGCGCCAGAGCCTGCTCATAGGTGTCGGAATAAATCAGCGTGTTCCCCATCGCGAGCACCACCTTCTTCAACTGCGGCATCTTCGCTTCGGAGGCCTGCAAATAAATGGGTTCGACATACAGGAACGTATTATCGATCGGCAACACCAGCATCTGGCCGCGCAGCACTTGCGACCCTTGTTGGTTCCACAGCGAAAGATCTTTCGAGATTACTTCATCCTGATTGATGCGCGCGTCCACCTGAATTGGTCCAAGGATGAACTGCTGCTTCGACAGCAGCAGCACGATTTTTTCGCCGAGATGCTCGCCATCGCAGCGCGCCATCATCAGGCCGATGAGGTTGTCGCGATTGCGCGGCGTGAAGGGCAGCATCTGCATAAACTCCGGCTGGTGGCTCCCCGGTACGGACGCGATGAGATAGGTTGGTTGGACGGGCTGCGCCTGCGTGTTCTGCCCGCTGGTGAACTTCGCAACGTCCCAGGCATCGGACTTGTTGTAGAACGTTTCGGGATCGCGCATGTGGAAGTTGCGGTAGATTTCCGATTCGATGCGGAAGATCATCTCCGGATAGCGCGCATGTTGACGAAGCTCGGCGGGCATGGCGGACTCGTCCTGGAACAGATCGGGGAAGAGATTCCGGTATGCGTTGACCAGCGGATCTTCGGGATCGAAGACGTAGATGTGAACAGTCCCGTCATAAGCGTCGATAGTGGCTTTGACGGAGTTGCGGATATAGTTCACTTCGCCAACATCTTCGAGATCGACCAGGCGCGAGTAGGGATGCGCGCCCGAGGTCATGTATCCGTCGACCATCCAGATCAGGCGGCCTTCTTTATTCAGGACCAGGTAAGGATCCGTGTCCCACAGAATGAAATTGGCGAGTTCGCTCAGCCGCTCCGTCAACCTGCGATGGATCATCATGCGGCTTTCCGGCGTCAGGTAGCTGGTGAGCAGAATGTTCCAATCGCCTTGTGCGACGGCCGCCGCGGTGCGCATCCACAAAGACGAAATTGGGAACCCGCCTTTGCCCGCATAGCGCGTATCCACGTTGTGCGCGCCGGCCGGATAATCGAATTCCGGTTGCGCGGTGCGGACAAAGACCGGGTCTTGCGACAGCTCGCTGAAATAGAGCTGCGGCTTTGTGAGGCTCAGGTCCGGGGCGGTAATGATGGGCGGCGCGTCTTTGATCAGCAGCACGGGGAGACCGTTGGCCGTGATGTGGTTGGCCTCCGCCATCACGACGCCGTAGCCATGTGTATAAATGAAATGCGGATTGATCCAACGCGTGCGCGCATCGCCAAGCTGGCTGAGATCGAGTTCGCGGGCCGTTACAAGAACCTGCCGCAGTTCGCCGTTGAATATGTAGCGATCGACGTCGGGGTTTTCGTAGACGTACGGGCGCAGCGGTTGAATTTGCGAGACGGTAGAGCGGAAAGCGCCCCAATCCCACAGGCGCACGTTATCGAGTACAGGGCGGTTGGCGGTGACATTGACGGTCTGCTCCGGTTTCGCGTCGACTTCGATCTCGGTCATTTTGCGGTCGAATCCGAAGGCCGATCGAGTGGCTTCGATATGACGCGCGATGAACGGTTTTTCGAGCGAGATTTCATTGGGCCGGACGTACACGGCGGCGACGATGGGTGGCGCCACGGCGCGAACCAACAGGGCGAGCACCACGATGAAACCGATCTTCCATTGCTTGCCGATGACAGCGATAGCCGCCAAAACGGAAGCGACTATAACAACCCACTGCAGCGGCAGGCTGAAGTACTGATTGGTGTAATCCATGCCGACCATAAATCCGTGGTCGTTGAGAAGCATCTCGTAACGGCCGAGGAAAAAGTGGACGGCCAGGGCCAGCAGGAACGTCGCTCCCAGCAGGCGGCTGAAACGCGATTCGAGTCCGCCGGGCAAACGTAAATCGAAGCGTATGTTTTGGGGATCGCGGCGGAAATCGGGGAACGATCTGCTGAGTTGCCACACTCGCGCGGTGACCCAATACAGGATCGCGCTGACCACGATGATGGTCAGGACGAAGCGCAGAAGCACGGAGTAGAAGGGCAGCTCGAAGAGATAAAACGAGAGCGGCTGGCCGTAGACCGGATCGTGCCAGGCGGCCGCATGTCCGCCGATGCCGCGGCCTCCGAAATATCGAACCACAACCCAGGTGTCGGTAGTGGCGCTGGCGATCAGAATCGCGAGCAGGAGGATGGCAAGAGTCGAGATGCGGCCGTACCAGCGGTGCATGCCGAATCCGGCGCCCGCGAATTTCAGCGCGCGCGCGTGAGAAATCCAGAACACCAGGAATCCGATGACCGCCGCAATGACGACCGGAACAACGGAATACGCCAGCATGCTGAACCAGGTCCGCAACTGGCCCATTTCTTTCCACCACTCAAAATCGATAGCGTATGACGCGAATGCGCGCAGCGCGGCCAGAATTATGAAAGCTATGACCGCAATCGTGATGCATCCAGCGCGGCGGCTGGCAGGTCCTTCGATCTCTCTTATAGGAGTCGCCATGCAAATTCTCCGTTGACGATCGTTGCGACTGGGCCGCCCCGGAAACTGTGCCCGTCGAACGGTGAATTACGACTTTTTGAAAATGAACGGTTGACGTCGTAGGTCCACAGGCGTTCCGTATCGAAGATGGTCAGGTCGGCCGGACCGCCCGATAGCAGGCGTCCGCGGCCTTGGAAGTGAAGAACCCTCGCGGGGCCGGTGGTGAACAGCTCCACCATTTTCTTCAGCGAAATACGGCCCGTATGAACCAAACGTTCCAGCGCCAGGCCCATGGCGGTCTCAAGTCCGATGATGCCGAACGGGCATTTTTCGAACTCCTGCATTTTGTCGTTGCCGGAATGCGGCGCGTGGTCGGTGGCGATGGCGTCGATGGCGCCCGAGACAAGCCCCCCGGTCACCGCGCCGGCATCGCACTCCGAGCGCAGCGGCGGTTTCATTTTGTAGTTGCTGTCGTAAGGAGGCATGTCGGTATCGGCGAGTGTGAAGTGATGCGGAGTGGCTTCGCTGGTGACGGCGAGCCCGCGCGCTTTCGCGAATTCCACCATGGCGACGGAACGTTGTGAACTGATGTGGGCGACGTGATAACGAGCGCCGGTCAACTCGGCGAGAAGTAAGTCGCGCGCGACCATGACGTCTTCCGAAGCTGCTGGGATGGCACGCAGGCCGAGCCGCACGCTGACCGCGCCTTCATGCATGTCGCCGCCAGCGCTGAGATGCAGGTCCTCGCAATGATTGATGACGGGAATGTCGAAGCCCTTGGCGTACTCCATGGCGCGGCGCATCACACGGGCGTTCATCACCGGTCTGCCGTCGTCGGAGATGGCGACGATGCCGGCCTGTTTCATGGACCCAATGGCCGCGAGCTCTTCGCCCTCGCTGTTTTTCGTGATGGCGCCGATGGGGAAAACATTGACGATGGCGTCGCGTTTAGCGCGGTCGACGATGTAGCTGGTGACCGTAGGGCTGTCGTTGACCGGCGCGGTGTTGGGCATGCAGCAGATGGAAGTGAAGCCGCCGGCTGCCGCAGCGCGCGCGCCGCTCTCGATGGTTTCGGCGTGTTCAAAACCGGGCTCGCGCAGGTGCACATGCATGTCGATGAAGCCGGGCGCGACGATCAGGCCGGTGGCGTCGAACTCTTCGGCGCCGGTGGCGTAAAGCTTCTCGCCGATGGCCGCGATGTAGCCGTTGACGCAGAAGACATCGCAAACCGCGTCGAGATTGGTCACGGGATCGATGACGCGGCCGTTGCGGATGACGAGTTTAGGCATTAGCTTGAAACCCGTTCGGCGTTGTTGGTTGTTGGCTCGTGGTTCGGCTTTAGGAGGACTCTCTCCAGGACCGCCATTCTTACTGCTACTCCGTTTTCGACCTGGTTCAGGATTACGGAGCGTTGGGAGTCCGCTACTTCGGAGGAGATTTCGCGTCCTCTGTTTATGGGGCCGGGGTGCATCACCAGCACCTCTGGTTTTGCTAATTCGATGTGTTCGCGGCGGAGCCCATAGAATTGAAAATATTCTCCGGCCGGGAACGCGGCTTCGTGCTGGCGTTCGAGTTGGACACGCAGCATCATGATTACGTCGGCATCGCGAATCGCTTCGCGCATGTCCGTTGTTAGAGAAACGCCGGGAACAATTTGTGCGAATTCCGTTGGCAGGAGCGGGGCGGGACCGCACAGGACCACCTGCGTTCCGAATTTCGAGAGCAGATAAATGTTGGATCGTGCCACTCGGCTGTGCGCGATGTCTCCTATAATCGCGACCTTCAAATTTTCTAGCGTCGGGCAACGATCTAAAATTGTTCTCGCGTCGAGGAGTGCTTGCGTGGGATGCTCATGCAAGCCATCGCCGGCATTGACGATCGGAACGTCCATATGACGCGCGAGAAAATGCGGAGCGCCGGAAGCTGAATGACGCATGATGATCGCGTCGGGGTGCATGGCGTTCAGCGTGTTCAGCGTGTCAACCAGCGATTCGCCCTTCGAGACGCTCGATCCCGATGCGGTGATCGAGATGGCGTCGGCCCCGAGGCGCTTCGCCGCGATTTCAAAACTCGTTCGCGTGCGCGTGGACGCTTCGAAGAACAGATTCACCACCATGCGCCCGCGCAGCAGATCCAGGCGCTTGAAGCGATGGTCCTGTTCGGGTTGAAAATCCCGGGCGCGGTCGAGAATGGATTCAATCTCAACGCGGTCGAGCGATTCGATTCCTAGTAAGCCGGCGGGCATGGGCGCGCGCGTCTGTCAGGCTCTTTCAACCAGGAGAACTTTTTCCATACCGTCGATCTCCTGGAATTTCACCTCGATAATCTCGTTCGAACTGGTCTGCACCATGCGTCCGACGTAGCGAGCCGAGATGGGCAGCTCGCGGTGTCCGCGGTCGATCAGCGCCAGCAACTGGACGCGCGCCGGGCGGCCCTTATCGAAGAGCGCGTCAAGCGCGGCACGGATGGTGCGTCCCGTGTACAGCACGTCGTCGGTGAGGATGATGTCTTTGCCGGTTACCGGGAAATTGATTTCCGTGGCGTTGTGAACCGGCGTTTCCGAAACAGTGGAGAGATCGTCGCGATAGAGATTGATGTCCAGGATGCCAACGGGGACATCGAGCTTCTCCAGATCGCGGATTTTATTCGCCAGGCGGGTCGCGAGTGGCACTCCGCGCCGCCTGATCCCGATGAACGCAAGCTTGCTGAGATCCTCTGTCTTCTCGAGAATTTCATGAGCCAGGCGGACCAGGGTGCGATCGATCTCGGAAGCGCTCATCAACTGAGCTTTTTCACGAGTGGCCGTCATAATATGAACGTCTTGAGCGTATCACACGGGGGAAGGGCGTTGTTAGTTGCTCGTTGTTAGTTCGTCGTTCGTTGCGCGTCCGGATTATTTCAGGAAGGGGAGGAGCACGTGGTCCAAGGCATCGTCGGTCCACGATGCGATCTTTATGTTTTTGTGAAGCGTCCAGTGTTCGGTGTGGTCGACCGACGCGCCGGTTGGAAGCGTCTTCAGTGCGCTCAAGGTCTCCATCTCCAGAAACTCTGCGCTGCTGAACGTTTCGAAAGAACATCCATAATCGGGCTGCTGGGTTGGATCCACGGCAGTGGTTCTTTTGATGAATAAGTCGCTGCCCAGCAGGTAGGCGCCGAAGGTGTTCTTGTTGAACGTCCCGGCCTTCTGCGGGGTCGCGGCCTGGGAGTCCTGCCGCAGCACGAGGTACTTCTTCGTGAAGGTCCAGCGCGGATCGCTGAAATCCGTGTACGCCCACATCACCAGCGGATTCGTCGGCGGCAGATCTTTGGGATGCGTTCCTCTCGGCGGGAATCCCGTCACTGCAACCCCGCCTTGCGCCATCTGCGTGAGAGACCATGCGGCGATACGCTTCGTCTGCGTGCCCTTGTTCGTCAGGCGATGGAAAACCTCGACGCCGCTTCCGCTAGGCGACAATTTCACGGTCATTTGTTTTTGGAGTCCGGTCTCTTTTTCGACATCGCCCGTGAGAATGAGCGTGTCTCCTTTCTGCTCCACGTGCACCGGCGAATTATCGAGCGCATAACTTCCCACCGGATCCTCCGGGGCCATCCAGAGGCGATGTCCGCCGCGCGCCAGCCATTCTTTTTCTCCGCTATGGCCCATCTGCTCGTCGTATTCCTTGAACAGATTCTTTCCTCCGATGAAACCGTAGCGGATGATGCGAGGCCCGATGTCGGTGACAACGATGAGTTCCACTTCGCCGTTCGACATGCGATAACAGTTGGGCCACCCGCGATACGGGACCTTCTCGATTTTCACCGCGGCATCAACCACGGGAAGGAGTAGAATTGCGGTAAGCAGGAGTTGGCGCATTCGCGCTCATTATATATAAAGTGCAGGGACTTTAATGTCCACGCGCGCAACTTCCGGGGACGTGGCCGCGTTTGGAGAAATGGGGATGAACATGAAGAATTTTCTTAAGCTCACGCTGATGAGCGTTTTTGTTTGGGGGATGGCGGGTGCGCAAGACGATCCGCCGGGGCGGGTTGGACGGCTGAACTTTGTGTCCGGAGCGGTGTCTTTCCAGCCGGGCGGAGTGGACGATTGGGCGCCCGCCACTATCAACCGTCCGCTAACTACGGGCGATCGTCTGTGGGCCGACCGCGACGCTCGCGCGGAAGTACACATCGGCTCGACTGCGCTCCGGCTGGGTTCGCAAACCGCCTTCGAATTTCTGAATCTGAACGACAGTGGCGTGCAAGTGCGGCTGGCGGAAGGCTCGTTGGTGGTGCGGCTTAGGCGGCTGGACGAAAGCGAGTCGTTTGAAGTGGACACGCCTAACATGGCGTTTTCGTTGCTGCGTCCCGGCGAATACCGCATCGATTCCAATCCGGATGCGGGCACAACCACTGTGACCGTGCGCGGCGGCGAAGGAGAAGTGACCGGCGGAAACCAGGCCTTCCCCGTGCATGCGCGGCAACAGGCGCGCGTCAGCGGCTTCGATACCTTGACGTTCGACACGTACGATATTCCTCCGCCCGACGGCTGGGATCGCTGGTGCGAGAGCCGCGACATACGCGACGATCGCCCGGTTCGATATGTCTCGCGCGACATGGTTGGGTATGAGGATCTGGACCAAAACGGCACCTGGCGCGATGTTCCCGGCTATGGCCCGGTGTGGACTCCGACAACAGTAGCCGCGGGATGGGCTCCCTATCACGACGGCCGCTGGGTTTGGGTGGAACCGTGGGGCTGGACCTGGGTGGATGAGGCGCCGTGGGGCTTCGCGCCATTCCACTATGGACGATGGGCATTCATCGGCGGAGGCTGGGGCTGGGTGCCTGGACCGGTCGTGTCAGTGAGGCCGGTCTACGCGCCGGCCCTGGTAGCTTTCGTGGGCGGTCCGCATTTCAGCCTGTCGATGTCGATCGGCGGCGGAGTGGCGGGCGTGGCCTGGTTCCCACTCGGCCCGCGAGACGTTTTTGTTCCGGCGTATCATGTCAGTCCGATGTATGTGCAACAGGTGAACGTGACCAACACGACCATCACGAACGTGAATATCACGAACATCAACGTCGCGAATGTCCATTATGCGAACCAGAACGTTGTCGGCGCGGTGACGGCGGTTCCGCAGAGCGCGTTTGCGAATTCGCAGCCGGTAGGGCGTGTCGCCGTCGCCGTGAATCCGCGAGAGATCGCGAGCGCGCAGGTGATGGGTTCGGCCGCGATCGCCCCGCGTCAGGAAAGCGTAATGGGGAGAGTGCAAGCGGGGGGTCCGGCGCCTCATCCGCCGGCGTCAATTATGAGCCGGGCGGTCGTTGCGAAGGCCACGCCTCCGCCGCCGCAGGTCCCGTTCGCGCAGCGGCAAGCGGCATTGGCCGCAAATCCAGGGCGTCCCTTGGATACGCAGCAGCTTGGCCGGATTAGGGGAAATTCAGCCCCACCGCCAAATCCGCTGGTGCGGCCCGCCATGGCGCGACAGACCGGAGCGCCATCGAATCCAGTGAATCCCGGCCGGCCGGCAGCAATGTCGCCGGGGCCGGTAGGCACGCCAACGCGGCCTCAGAATGCATCGCAGCCGCCGCTTCCGGTGCAGCAGACGCGCCCTAACTACACAGCACCGGCCCAGCAACCTCGTCCGGCGACCACTACGCCTCCGCCAGCCAACGAGAGCAGACCTCAATACACAGCGCCACCGCAACCAACTCGGCCGGCGACCACTGCGCCCCCGCCGGTCAATGAGGCCCGGCCGCAATACACACCGCCGCCTCCGCAACACTCGCCGGCCGTAACGACGCCACCTCCCGCGCAGGCACATCCGCAAACACCTCCGCCGAAGGAAAAGGAGAAGGAGAAACCGAAGAAGAAGACCGAGGAAGAGGAGCATAAGAAGCCCTGAGCGGAGGCTGATTGCTACCCTAGCCGAATGATCAGGGCCGAAAGCAAAGCGTCGCGGTACATCACTGAATTCAGCAACGGTACCGCGCATGGGATCTCCGATCTGGGGCGCGAAAGGGGCGGGCAAGGAGAAGGCTTCCCGCCCCACGATCTTCTGGAAGCGGCTCTCGCAACCTGCATGAACATCACGGTCCGGATCTACGCGGAGCATCATGGTATTCCGATCGGCGCGGTTTCAACCATCGTGACGACGGAAGGCGGCGGCGAAGAAACCGTCCTGCGTTGTCAGGTGGAGATCGAAGGAGAACTCGACGGGGCCACGCGGGAGAAGCTGCAGCAGGTGGCCCGCAGATGTCCCGTTCGGATGGCCTTGTCGAAGCCGATCCGCTTTGTGGATTAAAACGCAGGCCACCGATGGCCTGCGCTACATCAATAGATTCGAAAGCTGCTTGTACATCATGATGCAGGCGGGTCCGAGCGTCACCAACAACACCGACGGAAAGATCAGAAAGAACACCGGGAAAATCAGCTTGACACCGACCTTACGCGCGGCTTCCTGCGATTGCTGCCGGAAGCGCGTGCGCAGGTATTTCGCGTGGGTCCGTAGCGCGGGACCTAGCGGCGTGCCGAAACGGTCGCTATCGACAAATACCATCGACAGTTTGCGAATCTCGGGCTCGCGCGTCCGTTCGGCAAGATTGCGGAACGCTTCGGCGCGGCTGTGGCCGGCGCGCAATTCGAGCAGCGACTGGCTTAATTCGCCGCTCAGGTCCCGATGAGTGGTGCGCAATGCGCGGGCTGCATCGGCGAGAGCATAATCGAGTGACTGGCCGGATTCGATTCCCAGCACCATTAGATCGATGGCCGCCGGCAAGCCAGTGCGCAGGCGCACAACACGGGCGCGGGCGCGCGCGTCGAGAATACGGTCCGGCAGCAGTAAGCCTATTCCGGCGCCGCAGATCATCGGCAGTAGCGGAAGATTGAAGAATCCGCCCGTGAAGACGGCCGCCATTCCGAATATGCCGGCGAAGAGCAACGTGCTGCCGCATTTCACTCCATAGAAGACGGCGAGCGCGCCCGGCGAACGAAAGCCGGCCATTTGCAGACGCTTGCGATACGGATTTTCCTGTTTCTTCGTGCCGGGAAAGCGATCGCCGATGGAGCCAAAAAAATCCACCAGCGCCCCGCGGATGTCGTCGGCATGGCGATGGTTGGGCGGCCGCGGCGGTGGCGGCGGAGGGGGCGGCGCATGGCGCGCAACCGAAGCGGGCTTTAGGAAAAAGAGGTAGCCAACCAACGTCACCATCGACAGCACGAAAGAGAACAGGCAGAGTCCGATCCAGATGAAGTCCATGGAGCTTTACACCTTGATATCCACGATGCGGCGGATTATAAAATGCGCCGCGACCAGACAGATTACCGCTCCGGTGAGCAGGTATTTGCCATTTTCGCTGTGAATCAGAACGCCCAGGTATGAAGGATTCACCATGGTCATAGTAAACGCAATGACCAGAGGAAGCACAGTGAGCACCATTCCCGTCATTTTGCCGTGCGCCGCGATCGCCTTGACCTCGCCTTTGAGCGAAAGCGCTTCACGCAGACTCTCGGAGAGAGTGCCCAGGACCTCGCTTAACTTGCCGCCAGTACGGCTGTGGAGTTGCACCGCGGCCGCGAACAAATTGACCTCCAGCAAGGGCACGCGGGTGGCGAGATTACCCAGCGCCTGCTGCCAGCTTGTTCCGAAATTTCCTTCCACAGCCGCGCGGCGAAGTTCCGTGGATACGGGAACCTCGGCCTCATTCGCAACCAGTTCGAGCGCGGCCGCGAAGGGGTGCCCGGCGCGCAGCGCGCGGGAAAGCGAATCCAGGGTGTCGGGAAACAGCAACTCGAATTTCGCGAAGCGCTTCTTACGGCGGTGCAGGATATAGGAATAGGGCGCGAGAGACGCAGCGTACGCCAGCGCCCCGTTCATCCAGCTTGGGAACCAACCCCCTTTGACGAGCACCACCAGGGCGATCGTTCCGCTCAATAGCATCGACAAGGTGATGCGCCCGATGGACCAATCGAGCCCCGCCTGTTCGATGTGCCGCCGCATCAGCTCGTCGATATTGAAGCGTTCGAGAAGTTTCGACCAGACGGATATCGTGCTGATGGACCGGTCGCGCAGGATGCTGGGACCCGAGGATACCGGCTGTTCTTCCGGTGGAACTTCCCGTGTCTGCAACTTCTCCAGTGTGAACCAGGCAAGCACCAGCACCAGGCCGATCGCGACGAACGTCGTGACGAAAAACAGCACGCTGGAGAAGACCAGCATCAACGTCCCCGCTCGGACGTTGCCTCGGAACCGCGATAGAGCGAAGACACGCCCAGGGATTTGCGGGATTCGGTGGCCTCATCCAGAGGGTTTCGCAGAGCCAACCGCAAACGAGTCCCCGAATCGGCGAGAGCGACGATGTCGGAATCGACGGGACGGGTTAGCACCGTAACTACCGGTGCGGCGAAATGTCCACCACCCACGGGTTCCGGTTGGGGATTCACGGATAAGACCTCGACATTCTGCAATACTGGACTCAACTCCACCCCCGTGCTGCGTTCAGACACGGCCTGGAGATCCACCTTACTTCCGCGGTGTATCAGCGGCAGGATTCCAGTGGATTCGTAGACGTGAATGGAGACCGCTCGCATTCCTGTAGGGACGCCGTAGTTCGACGACGAGCCATCTCTCAGCGCCACCGCCGCTTCCGTAAATGGCTCGTTAATTTCAAACGCTTCGAGCGTGATCGCGCCGGCCAGTTCCTTAGGCGAATCGAATGAGCCTTTGAACGGCGTTTTCATGCGGATCTCCGACACGCGCAAGTCGTCGGATTTGAGCATCGTCCCACGATCGATATGATGTGCCGCAACCACCAGGGACCGCTGCGGAAGGTCGGCCGAAGCGGCCCGCAGCTTGCCCGCAAAAAGACCGTAGAATACGCCGGTCGATATGGCAGCCACGATGAACGCTATAGCTAATAGCGGTACGACACTTCTTTTCATTTACACGGTCTCCTAATCTGCTGCGAGGCGGCACACGGCAGCGCACACGTTAAACGACGAAAAAACGGGTTTGCTAGATCGAGTGTTGCCCTAATGTGGACACCTTAATCGCCTTAGGCCACTTAGTACCCGTAGTCCGGATACCGGCATGTACGACGACCGCACCATTGCCGCATATCTGCGTTAATCGGCGTTGATCGGCGGCTGGACTATCGATAACTGCCGGCGCGAAGGTTCTCGGTGTGACATTGACACGCTGAGCGGCGGGCGCAGGTCGACCAGGCAGCTCACCTCGTGCTATATGGCAGTGGTGGTTGGTTGCCGTGTGCACGCTGGTTCTATATCGATCCGGCTTCGGCCCTGCGCTCGGAATAAATCAATTCGCTATACATTTGCTTCTGCTCGCGTGCGATGGCGTCCCAATCGAATCGCCGCTCCACGGTGGCGCGGGCCTGCCGCTCGAAACCGGTGCGCTTTTCGGGATTTAATAGAAGATCCTGAATCGCCGCGGTCATCTCCGCGCCCGATTGGACAACGACAACATCGCTCGCGGGTGTCAAGTCGAGCCCGTTGATCCCGGCGGGCGTCGTAACGATTGCCTTGCCCATCGCCATCGCTTCCAGGACTTTTATATTCGTTCCCGCCGACGCGAGCAGCGGAGCTACGACAACGGCCGCTTTCTCGTAGGCCGGCCGCACGTCGGCGACGAAGCCCTCCAACTCGACGCTCGGCTGACCCAGATCGGGTTGCACCCGGTCGCGATAACGCTCCAGGAAATACTCATGCCGCGCCCCCGCAATCACGTGAAGCGGCGCTCCCAGCGGGTGCAGATGCGGCCAGCATTCGCCCATGAAGAATTGGAGCGCCATCAAATTGGGCAGATGCGCAAACGATCCGATGAACAGCACGCGCATGGAGCCGGGCTCCACCGCGGCGGGACGGAAGTGCTGCAGGTCGACACCGTTGGACAGGCAGATAGAACCCGGAACCATTTCCTGGTCTTTGCGCGACATGGTGACTACGCGGTCGACGTTTTTCCAGGCATCCCGCTCAAAGATATTCCAGCGCTCGAGCTGACGGCGCACTTCCCAATCCTCGCCTTGGTCGAGGAGTTGCCGATAAAGGTCGAGCGTGACGTCGTGTTCCACCAGGACGGTCTTAGCGGGCGCGCAATCGGAGGCATACTGAGCCATCTGAGTAAACTCGAGCTGGGCGATCGCGGGCTTCCACTTACGAACGGTCTCGCGCAAAGCGGCCTGAAACGCGGGCCGGTCGAACTCTTCCACCACCTCGGGCCGTTCCTTGGACGCGTGCAGATGCGTGCCGGCGCGTCTGACCGTCACCACTTCCGTGCAGATGGAGAGCAGTTCGGGGGCGGCGGGAAAATGCTCGTCGACAAAGGAGACCAGGACCTGGTCGAAATCGGAAGCGGCCCGGCGCATCAGGTTGAACATTCGGACCGCGCCTCCGTGTGCCAGCGGAAACGGTAGATACGGAGTGACGATCATGACGACGGGACGCCCCGTCGGCGAGACACCCGGCGTAACGCACACTTCTCCCGACCCGATGGCCAGCGCGTGAGCGACAGCGTCGGGGTCGGAATAACGGCGGACGGTCCACAGCGGCGCTTTCCACGCTTGATACAGCGCCGCGAGCGCGGCCTGGTTGGGAGGCTCCTGCGCAGCGAGCAGATTGAGCCGGTGAAGGGCATCCCGCCACAGACGCCGGAAATTCGACGCGCCGCTGACGGTACGCGCCACGAAGCGCAGATAATTTGTTTCGAGAATGACGTCGAGTTGCGCGGGCGTGTAGTAGCGCGAGGTGGTGGAGCGGTGCTGGTGCAGGACGCGCGCGTCCGATACGAAGACGGTGGGCCAATGGCGCTCCCAGCCGCGCACGCCAAGATCGAGATCCTCTACGTAAGCAGGCTCGTAGATTTCATCGCAGCCGCCCAGAGCGCGCAGTTTGGAAGCGTCGAACAGGGAGCAACCGCCGCTGCCGTAGAGGACGTAGGTCAGATTTTCGCCTTCGATAGGCGGGTCGCAACGGACCGGGAAATCTTCCCGTTGGCGAACGGACGGCATCACTGCTTTGCCCGTCTCTTGGCGTCGTTCGCCCTCTGGAAAAAAGATTTGCGCCGTGGCGCAGAAGAGACTTGGAACGTGGTCGAAGGCGGCGCGCAGAGCCTGGAAAAAGCCAGGCTCGACGATCATGTCGTTGTTGAGAAAGCAGACATGCGAGAATCGCGCCTTGCGCAAACCGCTATTGACGGCGCGTGCGAACGACAACGGCGCGGCGCTCGATTCGACAATCACGTCGGGATAATTCCGGGCCAGAAAATCGAACGTGCCATCGCTGGACCCGTTGTCCACAACGATAATCTCCGACGGTCCTTCCAACACGACCTGAGGCAGCACGCGCGCCAACAACTCTCTGCCGTCGCGGGAAGGGATGATCACCGAAATCCCTTCCGGATACCGGGTCTCCACGCCGAGCCGTGACCGGGTCCTTCCGAGCCGTGACCGGAAGGGAGCGGTCGCCTTCAAAACCGCCGTAAAAACTCCACCCACCCGAGCCGCCACCATCGCCAGCGGACGCCCAAAAGCCCACGGATGCCGCACTCTCCAAAAAAACGTATACACGGATCCGCCCGCGGAAAACTCCCGCGCCACAAAGCTCCGAACACGCCACAGCAAATGTCGAGCGATCGCGGGCAGCGAACGAGGCCGCAGCATAAAATGCCCAAAATCCTCGTTGAACGCTAGAAAGTTCCATGGCGCGAGCACAAACGCGAGCAGCCGCAGCCGCCAGTACGGCATGCGCGGTTGAAGAATCACCGCGGCAATCCGAATATGTTTATCCCCAAAACGCGCGCGACAACGGGCCAGATTCTCGCGAAAGCTGCGCTTGACATGGTAAGGCGTCCAGAGTCCTTCAGCCGGAGGGAACTCGGAGACCACTTCGAGCGGAATTTCGGGATAAATGGCCTTCAAATGTTCCACGGCGGCCGGGATCAAATCGCGCGACGCGGATGCGAACAATACCTTGACTTGCTGTTTCAAACGAGTGCGTGCCGGTTCGCGTTCAGTGTGCCGCTCAAGCGATCGCTCCACAAAGCGAGGGCTTGCAGACAAAAACCGCTGGACACGGGGTTTACATACGGAAGCATCCCTGCCGCGCGGCGTCCGAAAGCGAACCCGCCGTCGATGCGAGGGTCGGAGCCCTCCAGTTGGAACGCGGCCGCCTGCGTGGCCTCACGTGCTGCTTGCGTTGCGTCCAGCGGTACGATTCCAAGCTGCGCCGCGAAAAGGCGAAGACGCAGTAACTGAGCGTAAACGTCGGAGCGTGCGAACATCGCCTCGATTTCGTTCAGGTATTTCTCCGTCCTCGCGATGCCTTCGGATAGGGCCTTCGCGCATTCCGGGCGCTCGGCGCAGGGAAGCAGTCCCTCGAGAAAGTAAGCATAAGCATGCAGGCGATCCATCACTTTTTCCCGATCCACCTCGCCGGGAAGGAAGAACGGAGCGGACTCCAGAGCGTTTTCGAGCGCGTTTTCGTAGGCGGCATGAAAGGCGCGCTCACCGCTCTCTTCGAACAAATCCTGCCACGCCATGGCGGATTTCAATTGATAGCATCCCGGGCTGGCCGACCACTTCGGTCCATAAGCGAGCGGCCGTTTCTCCGGCAGCCTGACGATGGGATGAATCGCGTGCCGCGCTTGAAAATCGACGATCATGGAATGGCCGGTCTGCACCGCGGCATCCAGAAACTCCTGCTCCCGCGTCGCCCGCCACGCTGCCAGCAGGCCGCGCACGATAATGCCGCAATCGAAAAAGTACGCCAAGGGCTGCGGCTGGCTGCCATTGGCGTAAAGCTCGAAGGGGAAAGTGGAAAGTGCCGTGTTCCATGCCGAGCGCGTCAGAAATCGCGCCGCGCGCACGGCGGCTTCGGTGTAGTTGGCATCTGAGGTGCGCTCCGCGAGGTACAGCAGCGTGCTGACGGCGTACCCTGTGATTTCAGTCGAAACGCGTGCGTTTTTGGCAAGATCCGAATGGTAAAAGCGCGCCACGCCGCCGCTTGATTCCTGAATCCCCGATCTCAGAAACCATTCGCCGGCGCGCCGCAGCATGGAGCCGGTATGGAACAATCCGTAATTGTATCAGGGGAAATTTAGCAGCCTCGGATCGTCTTCGGCAATGCCGGACAGAACCACTGGCGCACGGTCGCGAAACTCGGCGACCAGCGAAAGATTCCCGCCCATGGCCTCGACCGTTCTTGGAATCGGCCACGGTCCGGCCTCCTCACGCTCGTTTTTCAGGATCACTCTGTGTTGGAAACGAAACCCGATTTCAGGATCATCCTTCGATTAGAAAATGCTGGCCAAACTGCTCCAGTAATAGGGCATGAGCACGTCCCCAGGGCGAGTGTTGAGAGTGCTCCGCGCCATAGTTTGCACGTGCGGCCCGGGCAGGAAAGGCCGCTTAAGGAGACACGGACACTATCGCTTCAGCAAGGCGTCAACCTGCTGCTTCAGCTTGGGCAAATCATCTTTGACGGTGGTCCAGACGATCTCCAAATCGACGAAGAAATACTCATGGATCGCCACGTTGCGCATTCCGCGCATTTGCGCCCATGGAAGCTCGGGATGCTGTTTGAGGAAGTCCGGCGCGATGCTGTTGATCTTGTTCACGGCCTCGCCAATGATCTCTATATTGCGGCAACCGCATCTTGAGCCTGCGGGTTCTTCTTAAAAGCCGCGAGGTTCGGAACGGGCTGAAGATAGCCTGTCGCCCGCTCTATCGCTTCGGCAATGTGTTCCAGATAATCTTCGACGCGCTCCGGATGCTTCATAGGGGCTGCGCCTGTTGCAGCACCTCGTTGCGGAACTTTGGCGGCAATCCGTTCGGAGTTAAAATTGAGACTGGCACTCCAAGCAGTTTCTCGGCATCGATTTTCAAACCGGCTATGGTAAGCAGACTGGTGGATCGTCCAGGGTCGACCAACAAGTCAAGATCGCTCTCTTCTGTATCCCCTCCGCTGAGAACCGACCCGAATACGCGAGGGCGCGATAGACCGTAACGGCTGACAAGCTGCCGCAATTCGTCGCGATGCGCTGTAAGGGCCTCCGAAGGTTTCATGGCGGGTTCTCCGCTCTTGATCGTAGCCTTTTTGCCATGGCTGACGGCGGCGTCACGCAGGGAAGGGCGGGGGTAAATCTCGAAAGTTACCCTTTGTGGGACGCGTTTTGCGGTGACAATCGAGCGATCCGTTGCCGACAAAACACCTGCCATGAGTTCCCCTTGTCTTGAGAGGTGAGAACCCACCGCCCGAGGCTGGCTACGTCCTTGTGAGTCCGAAGAGCTTTGCGAGTTGCGCGTCGAGCATCCTCACAGGAAGAAGTCTGGGCAGCGTCCAGTTCTTGAAACGTTGCGGAACGACCGCGTAGCGTTCCTTCAATTTCGCCGTGGTGAGTGCCACGTGGACGGCTTCGCCCATACGCTCAGGGGATAAGCCGTTAGTACGGGCTTCGGTGACGATGTACTTCTGGAATTTCTGCACCGCCTCCCAATACTCGGTCTGCTTGAACTCACTCAGATCTTCTTTTTCGCCCTTGTCGTACATCGCCGTGTTCACGGTGACGCGGCGCTGGCTTCGCGCAGGCGTTCCTGGAGGGCGCGGCTGGTCGAATCGCCTTGGGATCGCCGTTGAACCAGGTTTGCCAGAAGCGATGCGTGATAACTGCAGTTGGTCCGTTGGAGCCGCCTTGGGGCTGGTCGTCGGCGGGCGTCAGATAGCGCCCTAATTAGGGAGGGACTTGAGCCGAAGGTCGTCGAACGCCATGGTTGTTCCTCAGTTGAATCATATGACGAATCGGATGTTAGTTTGGTGATTCGATGATTTCTTTTTCACGCATTAATAAGCAGTACGGCCGGCAGTTGGTGTTTGTAGACGCGTCGTTCCAATTGAACCCCGGCGAGAAGGTCGGCCTGGTTGGTCCAAATGGCTCCGGTAAGACCACGCTCTTTCGCATGGTGGTGGGCGAGGAAGAGCCCGATGAGGGCGAGGTTTCGGTTCCGAAGAAGATGACGATCGGCTATTTCCGGCAGGATGTGGAAGAGATGAAGGGCCGGTCGGTCTTGGATGAAGCGATCGCGGGGAGTGGGCGCGCCGGGGATCTGCATCATGAATTGGAGGCGCTGCAGCGTGCGATGGAAGATCCTTCGCAGGCGGACGATCTGGATCGAATATTGGCGCAGTTCGGCGAGGTTCAAGAAGAGTACGAGCATCTGGGCGGCTACACGCTGGAGGCGCAGGCTCGCGAGGTGCTGCATGGACTCGGGTTTCAAGACGACCAGATCGATGGGGATGTGGGCGCGCTGTCGGGCGGGTGGAAGATGCGCGTGGCGCTGGCTCGGGTGCTATTGGGGCGGCCGGATGTGCTTTTGATGGACGAGCCCACGAATCATTTGGATATCGAATCGATTATTTGGCTGGAACATTTTTTGAAAACTTATCCGGGCGCGCTGCTGATGACGTCGCATGACCGGGAGTTTATGAATCGCATCGTGAATCGGATCGCCGAAATCGATGCCGGCGAGATTGTCGCGTACTCGGGCGATTACGATTTTTATGAGCGCGAGCGGACCATTCGAGAGACGAATCAGCAGGCGGCGTTTGCGCGGCAGCAGGCCATGCTCGCGAAGGAACAGCGGTTTATCGACCGGTTTCGGACGCATGCGGCAAAAGCCGCGCAGGTGCAGAGCCGCATCAAAGCTCTGGATAAGATCGAAAAAATAGAGTTGCCGAAGAAACGGCAAGTGGTGAAGTTCGAGTTTCGGGTTCCAGCGCGATCGGGCGATCA
>JBEKUT010000033.1:0-26285 GCA_049514735.1 Bryobacteraceae bacterium | reverse complement strand
AGGAGCGCTATCGGCGCCAGCATCCAAGGCGAGCGCAACACCTCCGTATAGTTCTCGAGTTCGCGCAGCATGCTTCCCCACGATGGCAGCGGCTCCGACACGCCCAGCCCGAGCAATCCGAGATTGGCTTCGCTGATGATGAATACCGGGATAGAAATCAGAAACTGGGCCGCGAGCACCGGCTTTAGATTCGGCAGCAGATGCCGCCAGAACAGGCGCACTCCCGCCACGCCGCAGATCCGGGCTTGTAATAGAAACGCGGAGTCGCGCAGGTCCCGCGTCGCGGTTCTGACCACGCGCGCCGCTTGTGCCCATCCCAGGCAGCCGAGGAGCAGAAACGTGATGGTTACGGAAACTGCCGGTCTTACGTTGAGCGGCAGAACGGCTCGAACGCCAAGGAGCAGGAACAGCCACGGCAGCGAAAGAAAGAGGTCCGTTGCGGCCATCAAAGAGCGGTCGTAGCGGCCGCCCAGATATCCGGCCAGTCCGCCGATAAGACCCGCCAGCAGTGTCGATAACAAAGCAGCCGCGGGAGCCAGCAGTAGCGAAACGCGCGAACCGTAGAGCAGCCTCGAAAACCGGTCGCGGCCGAGTTCGTCGGTCCCGAGCAGGAAGCGGTGCGACGGCGGAGCGCTGACAGCTTCCCGGGATTGTTCGTCGTAGGAGTTCGGCGCGAGCAGGTTCGCGAACAGCGCGGCAGCGAAAACAATCGCGAGAACGGCGGCGGCAATTTTAGCTGTCAGCGTCATGTGCAAAGAGGTCGGCGGCCGCGTTGACCGTCATCGTCATCAGAGAAACAAGGATGGTAATCGTCACCAATAACGGAAGGTCGCGGGACAGCGCGGCTTTCCAAACCAGTTGACCGATTCCTGGTATGTCGCATATTGCTTCGACGGGGATGGAGGCGCCGAAAGCCAAGCTCGCCGAAATGCCGGCGACAGCGAGCAGTTGGGGAGCGGCCGGCCAGACAATATGAGTCAATAAAATTCGTGTCCGGGAGATGCCTCGCGCCCGCGCAGCCAGAACGTGCGGACGCGCCGAGCTCTCCACAAGTAAATTCTTGGCATACCTGTAAACGTGTGGAAATACCAGGAGCGCTATGGCCCATTTCCCATTGGCTCCCGCCCATAAGAACAGCAGAGCGAGCACCGCGGCGGGAAGCGAGAGCAGCAGTCCACTAGAACCGTCGCCGAGAATGTCGCCCACGCGCGCGCGCCAGAAGGTGGTCGCAATCGCAAGTCCAATTCCGAGCAGGATTCCGCCGCCCATCCCGTATCCCACGGATTCCAGAGTTTCCGGCAGCCGCTCTTTCAGTAGCTCCGAAATGGGGCGATTGAGCGCACGCGAGAATCCGAAATCGCCTTTGAGCATTCCGCCCAGAAAATGGACGTAGAACCTCGCGATGTTCGCGTCCGCTATGTGCTGGGCATGTAAAGCCTTGCGGCTTTCGTCGGAGAGGGCAAGCGAAAGATCCTGCTCGTCGGTTCCGAAGCCGGGGCTCAGACGCACCATGGTCGCGGCCAGCAGACCGCCGAGCAAAGCCAGTAAGACGATCCGCCGAGCCTGCCGCGCGAGCTGTTTCATCTATTACCAGGAGACGGCGGGCTGCGCCTCATAATCCACGCCGCCCGCCCGCTTTTGAGCCGCACGCATTTTTTCGCTTTGCTTCACCAGATACATGCGGCGGTCGGCCTCGCTCAGCAACTGGTCGGCATCCTCGCCGTCGTCCGGATAACAGGAGTGGCCCACGCTGAGAGAGAGCGAACTGTCACCGCAGACGTCGCGGCCCGATTCGGCGGTGATCGAGCGGATCAACTGCATCTTCGGCTCTACCTGCTCCGGACGCAACCCGGGCAGGATCAAGACGAATTCATCGCCGCCCATGCGCGCGATGTAATCGTATTCGCGGCAGGATTCCTTGAGGCGCGTCGCAACGGCGCGCAACACTTTGTTGCCCTCCAGGTGCCCGAAGCGATCGTTGACTTGTTTGAAACCGTTCATGTCGCAGACCAAAACAACAAGCGGCGTACTGAGCCGGCGGCAGCGCGACAACTCGCCGTCGAGGTGCAGGAACAGCGAACGGGCGTTAGGCAGCCCGGTCATGTAATCCGTCGACGCGGAGCTTTCCGCCTGCTGGTATTTCAGAGCGTTTTCGATGGAGAGCGCCGTTTTCGAAGCGATCGCCAGGAGAATACGCAGATGGTCCTTGGTGAACGCATCGCGCTCGCTGTGATACAGCGTCAGCACGTTGACCGGTCCACTCAAGCCGATGAGCGGTACCGCCAGCGCCGATCGCATGGTGGTGAATTTCGTCTCGTCGTTGAGGTAACCGGGTTCCACCGCGGGGTTGCCATTGACGATGGCCTTACGATTCTCGGCGACCCATCCCGAGAGCCCCTGCCCGAGCGGGATCTCGAGAGAGGAAAACAGGCGGAAATTCTCGCCGTTCACGTACTCCGGCTTGAGAATCTCGTCGCGCTGAACATAGATTGCCAGCGAGTCGTAGGGAACCAGCTTCTTGAGCCGGATGGCAAGCAGCGAAAGCGTTTCGTTGAGGCTGAGCGAGTTTCCAAGGTCCTGCGCCAGTTCGAACAACTGCTGCACTTCCTGCCGCGCCGCTGCAATGGAATTGAGAAAACCCTCGCCGTTCCCGGAATCGGAGGCGGGATGCGGACGGCTGTTTTCAAACCCGGCGGCGGGCTCCAGCCCGCGCTCGATTTTGATTTCCGTCGACAGCTTCAGCTTGGCGGGCTGTTGCGTAGTCGCTAACTGCTCCAGTTCGACGTAGCGTGTTTCAAGAACCTTGACGACCTTGGGGTCGAACGCCGTGCCTGCTTCAGCCTTGACCCGTGCCATCGCTTCGTTCAACGGAAGAGCCTTGCGGTACTGGCGGTCGGATGCCAGCGCGTCCAGGCAATCGACGGCCGAGAGGATGCGGGCGCCCAGCGGAATCTCCTCTGCCTTCAATCCGTCGGGATAGCCGGTTCCGTCCCATTTCTCGTGGTGCGAGCGGACGATCGGAGTGACCGGATAAGGAAATCGGACGCGTTCCAAAATCTCCGCCCCGACTACGGGGTGGATCTTCATTTTGTCGAACTCTTCGCGCGTCAGCTTGCCCGGTTTTGAGATGATGTGCTCGGGAACCGCGAGTTTTCCAATGTCATGCAGAACCGCCGCGGCCCGCAGGGCTTCCAGTTCGGACGGCGATAATTTGAGGCACTTACCAACCTCCATGGCGTAGATCTGGACACGTTTGAGATGGTCGTGCGTAGTGTGATCCTTGGCCTCGATGGCCAGCGCCAGTGCTTCAATGGTGCGGAGGTGTAGGGAAGCCATCTCCTCCGCGTGTTTTTTCTCATCCTCCACGCGAGCCAGGTACAATCCGTACGACCGGTATATGAGGTAGACAACCGGGACGATGAGCAGGGCGCTCTGCCATCCCACATACCGGTCTACCGCGCCGATAACGCCGGCTATGGCGGCTCCCACAATGTAATATGGGAACGACCAGAAGTAGCATTCGTACCAAACCTTCCGCAGCGGTTTGCCTTCGGTCAAAGCGATCACCGCTCCCACCGGGAAGGTGTTCATGGTGAAGAACACAATGGAGGCGATCACCAGCAACAAAGCAGTGTCCAGGTGGCGGCTACGCAGAAACACCGAGTTGTAGGCATAGCTGGTGGTGGCGACCGCGATCGCCATACTGCACACATTGAACATCACCTGATATGGCTTAGGCGGAGTGCGGGGATGCCATACGCATTGCACAAGCGTGGCAAGGCAGCCGATAAGCGTAGTCTCAGGGAGACTGAGCTGGATGACGCCAAAGAGAATAAAAATGAAGAAAAGCGACAGCGTGCCGTTAATACCGGGCAGCACCACTTTAAGCCGCGAAGAAAGGACCGCGAGGACTAAATAGCAGACATATCGCAGAATGTCCGGGGAATCCCAGAGAAAGAGCTGGTTCAGAATAATGACGCCGCCGAAGACAACAACACAGGAAATGTAAGCCTTAGCCTTAACAGTCATGCCGAGCTCGCCCTACGGTAACGGACCTAGATTCTTCCTCGGGTTGTTAATCGGCAGTTGCTTGCTGAAACGATAGGGAGGGCCGAACGGGGCCGTAAGGTTCAGGAGCCTAAGTCGTTTTCCTTAACGACATCCTGCCACTGTACTATGGCCTTCTGTGCGCTAGATGCCGAAAATAGATCAAACGGGAATGAACGGAACTGTGCCCGATACGCGAAACTTCTTAGGAATGCGCGCCATCATTGCGAGTGCCGCAATGAAGGAGTTGCTGGAGTTTGTCGAACGCGTAGGGCAGACCAGTGCAAGTGTCCTGATCGGCGGGGAAAGCGGTTCCGGAAAGGAACTGATCGCGCGCGCGGTACATCATCATTCCCTGCGCTGCAGCAAACCCTGGGTGGATGTGAGTTGCGCCGCTCTGCCGGAGCACCTGGTGGAAAGCGAGTTGTTCGGATATGAACGCGGGGCCTTCAGCGGGGCCGATTCGCCGAAACCGGGTCTTTTCGAGTTGGCGCATCAAGGAACATTATTCTTAGATGAAATCGGGGAGCTGGAACCGCGCATGCAAGTGAAGCTGCTGCGCGTACTCGACGGCACTCCTTATTACAGGCTAGGCGGCACGCGCAAGGTAACGGTGGATGTGCGTATTATCGCGGCGACGAATCAGGATTTGGAAGCGATGGTGCGCGACGGGCGCTTCCGGGGCGATTTGTTTCACCGCCTGGGACAGATCGCGATTACGGTACCGCCGTTGCGTGATCGCCTGGAGGATATCGTGCCGCTCGCGCAGTATTTTCTGCAGCAGCAGAATCCGAGTCTGACCTTAACAGAGGACGCCATGGGAATGCTCCAGACGTACACTTGGCCGGGCAACATTCGGGAGTTGCGGAACGTGATCACCAAAGCCGCCGTGCTGGTGCGCGGCGAAGAAATCGACGCGCGCGACCTGCCGATTACGATGAATTTCAGGCCCAGGCCAACCGGTCCGGTGCCGATCGATCAGGTGGCGGCCGCTGCGAATCTCGACCGGCTGGAGAAGAGTACCATCCTTGAGACACTATTAAAGACGAATGGACATCAGCAGCGGGCCGCCGAATTGTTGGGTATCTCGCGGCGGACTCTCAGCAGAAAGTTGAAGCTTTATGGCGTCGAATCGGCACGGCAGAGCTGCGCATCCTGAACTTCCTTCCGACGCTCCCGTCTTAACCGTCGAAGAGCGCCGGTCGGAAGAACGCTTCGACTGCGAGGGCCAAGTGGCCCTATCGCTCGAAGAACCGGTGCACCAGGAATTCACGGGAACGCTCATGGACTACAGCAAGAGCGGCTTTCGCGCAACGCATTGTTGCTCGGACTTGCGAGCGGGGCAAGTGGTGCATTTCCGGCACCCGGTATCGTCGGGAACGGCCCGCGTGATGTGGAACCGCGTCCTGGCGGATCAGGTGGAAAGCGGATTTCTGGTGGTTTCTTCAGGCGAGCCAAAGGGAAAGAAATCCGGCCCCCTATAAACTCTCGGGATTTCATCCGATAGACAGCTATGAACAGCACGGACCGCCGGTCCGAGGAACGCCACGACACAAGCGGCGAGTTACGCCTGTCGTTAGACGATCCAATGCCTCAGGAAATCACCGGGACATTGCTCGATTACAGCCGTAACGGATTCCGGGCCTTGCATCACTGCGCGGAACTGCATACCGGGCAGGTAGTGCAATTCCGGCATCTGATCGCGTCGGGCACCGCCCGCGTCATATGGAACCGGATCTTACCCGAACGGGTGGAGAGCGGGTTTCTGGTAGTTCAGGCAGCGTAAAGTCAGAATTCATAGCACTTTAGTACCAATAGTACGCCGCAAAAGTGTTGCGCCCATCAGTACTTCCCAGTTAAACTGTGGTCTCGTTTGCTCCCCGCAAACAGGAGGAGATCGCTTGCGCAGTACTACTGGTTTAACCGCGTTATTAACGCTGGGCCTGTTTTTGGCGGCGCCATGCATTGCGTCGACCGTCATTGCCAACAACGCCGGTATGCTGCCTGCGACGGCAGAGGATCTGACGAACATGTTCCCGACGGAGATCATTGGCACGCTTGACGGTACAAATCAAAATGACGTGAATATGTTTGAGATCTCCATTATGCAGGCGTCGGACTTCTCGGCTATTACGGCGCCCACGGGAGCCTTCGGAATTCCCGATACGGTGCTCTCGCTCTTTAACGCCAGCGGAGTGGGAGTCTATCTCAACGACGACATTTCGGGCTCCGACACGTTGTCCTGTTTGCCATCGGCGGATGCCTCGAATCCTTGCCCGGTTGGTCCAGGAGGCAATGGTCCGCTGACGCCGGGAATTTATTTTCTCGCCATTTCGCGTAGCGCGAACTACCCGGTAGACGGATTCGGCAACGAAGTCTTTTCGCCGGTTTTATCGACCGACGTGGTGGGACCTTCGAGCACGAACCCCGTGGCTGGCTGGGACGGCGGGGTGTATACATCGCCGGATTTCGATCTGGTTAACTACGATATCCTGCTCACCGGGACCGTTCCGGAACCGGGTACCTTTCTATTGACGGGTCTTGCGGGTCTGGCGCTGGCCGCGTTTCGAAGAGCGCGGCGGCGGGTTTAATTGGAGCGGTAACCGGCGTTCTCCCTGAGAGAACGCCCCAACGCTCAGCTATCGCAGCGGTCACCGGCAGGATACGACCTTCAAACCAAGGCCGCAAAGTGCTGTCGAGCCACTCCTGTAAACCAACCCGGCGCTTGCTCGCCGGTAGAACGGCGATGCTTCTTAGAATTTCCCCAAGTGAAATCACACTGAAATGCAATTCCGCGTCGTTAGCATCCTCAAGCCATTGCTCGACCGCTGGCGCCGATTCGTGACGGGCTAGTTCCGAAGGAATGTTGGTGTCGAGCAGAAAGCCGCTCATAGGGTAACGTCGCGGCCATAATCAGGGTCTCGTTCAAAATCGATATCGAGGCCTTTGAATGGGGACTCTGCAAACAATTGCGCGAGGCTTTTCCGGGCCGCAAGCCGGCGCGCCGGGACCGCCGCGTTTTGCTTTTCCTGAAAAGCATCAAGTGCCCTTTCGAGAAGCTCATCAACATCGTGGAACTGGCCGCGCTGAATTTGGTCCCTCACGCGTTGTTCAAGCTCTCGCTTATGGATTTCAATCATTTGACAAGCCTCCAACTCCAAGAAAATGGCTCTCTCGTTCCCGCAGCGAGTGTGTCTTCCGCCAGCGAAGGTGGCCTGGGATCGCCGGTGCAATAGACCCAAACTTCATAGTAACCCTGATCAAGCCTCATTGATGTACGGGACCTTTACCAATACCAATCTATTGTTTCAATGACGCTGTAACGGGCCGTGATTGCGTTCTGCAGCGGACTGCGGCAACGCCGGACAAGTGCCGTACTCCGGTTATGCGCGGGTATCAGGACCGTCGCATCGGGAACAATCTTCACTCAACGGGCCTGTAGTTCGGACGCACCGAGCGCATAGCTTCCACGAAAACCGCTTCGTCTTCCTCTTCGCTCAGGCTCTGGCGAAAGACTTTCACGCGATGCAGCATTGCGGTCAGATTCCGACTCCGATTTCGATGCTAGCAGCGGGGGCACAGGGCGGAACAGGTGAATTGAAGGCCGTTCTAACTTGTTGAAAAATGGAGCGGGAGACGAGAATCGAACTCGCAACCAACAGCTTGGAAGGCTGTGACTCTACCATTGAGTTACTCCCGCGCTCCTTCAAATTTAACACGGGAGTACGGCAACGCCGAATGGGCTCAACGGCGAAAGATCGCGGCGCGCTCCGATTCGGTTAGATAGGGTGACTGCAGGCGTAACGGTTTTCCGATATCGCTGAACAACAAGTCGCCGTGGCCGAGGAGATTCTCCGCGCCGGACTCTTCGAGGATCAAGCGTGACTCGATCGAACTCTGGGTTTTCAGCGCTACCTTGCACGACATGTTCGCCTTTAGCGCGCCGGCCACAATGTCACGGCTCGGCCTTTGCGTCGCGACCATGAGATGAATGCCCGCCGCACGCGCTTTAGCGCCCAAGCGGGAGATGGCCGTCTCGATCTCCTTACGGATCGTTTTGTCCGCACTTACGAGATCGGCGTATTCATCGCAGACACAAACGATGCGCGGTTTGCGGCCGCCGGTCTTGTGCATGTATCGATCCAGATCGTCCGCCTCGGCTTTTTCGAAATCACGATAACGATTCTCCATTTCTTCAATCAACATCCGGAGCGCGTTGACGGCGGAATGTTCCGGCGGATAGACGATAGCATCGGAACTGTAGAGAAACGGCGAACCTTTGAGGTCGTTGAAGGCGTTACGCTTCGGATCGATCAGAACCAGGCGCAGCGTTTCCGGGGTGTTTGCGAGGATCATTCCAGCGAGCGCGGAGCGCAGCCACTCACTCTTGCCGGCGCCAGCAGTACCGGCAATCAGAATGTGAGCGTTCACCGGACTTGATAAATCCGCGAAGTGAAGTTTACCCGCAAGGTCCACACCGATGGGTACCAGCGGACTTCCTGGATCGCCAGCCGGAAGCTGGTCTTGAATACTCGAGAAGAAAACGGTCTGGCGGTCCTTACGCTGCAAATCGACGACAAGGCGTCCACGATCTACGTGAATGATCGGCGCGGCATCGAGGCGGAGGCGCACCTGCAGATCGGACGCCAGCTTGAAGATTCCGGCAACACGAATCCGCTTTTCCGGCTCCAGGACGAACCGAATGAAGGTAGGTCCGACGATGGGATCGCCTTCGATCCGCGCGGGGGAACCAAATTCGGAGAGCACCTGTAATAGCGATTGACCTAAATGTTCGTGCTCGGGCGAGATGGACGTTGGAGGAAGCGGTTCTGGCGCGCGATGTCCGTTGAGGACACCGGCAACGCTTCCGATCAAATCGACCAGCGGCTCGCGGGCACGCGCCAGAGCCTCGGGACCATAGAACGTTTCGTTCAATTCGGGAAGAAAACGCAGCATGCCAAGGGACCCGGCGACCCCGACGGTGGCGCTCAACATCTCGCGATAAAGGCAAGCCTGGCAGAGATCGGCCTCTGGCGAGGTCCGTCCGAGTTTATACTCCACCACACAGAAATCGCCATTCTCCGGCTTGCGCCAGACCGCATCGGCAATCCCTTCGACACGCACTGGCTGGGACCAGTTCGGACGCTGCACCTGCCAACTGATTTCCTGCTCGGTTCCAACCAAGCGATCGGAAACCTGCCACGATTCGGCCGCCTGGTCGTACGCGATCAAATTCTTGGCGAGCGCGGTTTCGAGCAGCGAGCGGGTCCACTCGCACATCTCACAAACAGAGCGCCAAAAGTTGAGCACTTCCGCGCCGGAGGCCTGTAGCGTCGCGCTGTAACGGGCCAGACGCGGACCGACCAGCCTGGTGTAGACATGTTCGCGAAGTTTGGCGGGGTCGCCGAGGGCGTCGGGCAACAACGCGCGCCGCCAGCTTTCTTCGGCGCCGGGCGACATGAGCTCCGCAAAACTCTCATGAAAAATACGGCCCAGGAGAGCCGTCGTGGGCTGGCCGGCTTCCGCGAGATCCGGAGCGCCCGCCGCACGCTGGAACTCGCGGCGTATTCTCGAAACGGTGATGACGACCGGGCTATTGCTGGTCACACGGGCCCCCAGCAATTTCCGGCACCAGCCGGAAAAGAACCCCGGGCGGGCCAGCCAGGTAGCCGACCTGCCCTGGATTACCAAGCGCATATCGAGCGATCTCCTCGTCCGGGACGTTCAGGGACTGGGACGCGTCCTTCAGACTGACGACAAAATTCTCGTTCAAGTAATCAAACAATTCCTGGACGAATCGTGGCGGGACATCGCCGCCGCTAAACTCGTCGAGGAAAGTCTGCAAAACATTGGGGACGTGAGTGGCGAGCCATCCACGCACGGTCGCGGAACTCACCGGCTCGCCGTTGTGAAGCAGGTTGCCGGCGGCCGCTTCGGACAGCAGATTCCGCATCGCGTCCAGCGCGCAGAGAACTTCCGGTGCGGGCTGCACAAACCGCGCGCCACGGTCCCTCAAAATATTCAGTCTCTCATGACATTTGACGGCGCTTTTTCCGATGGCCAAGCGAGCGTCGCGGAGGAGCACCACGCGGGGAAACGGCTCTTGGCCCGTTTCGTCCATGATTTTTCTCAGCCGGCGGGCCAACGTGCCGAGATGCTCCTGGTTGCAGACGCTGATGGCGACGGGTCCGTTTTTCGATCCAACGAGCAGATCCACCGGCTTCGGCAATTCATCCTGATTGTAGGGAACTCTCCGGCCGGCCACTTCGAGCAGCATCGGAATGCCTTGCAACATGATGTCGTCGGGTGAGCGCGCGCCACGGCGCACAGCGGCATCCCAAAGTTCGGCAAATCGCGCGGCGAGGGTTTCATCCAAGGTCTTGGGCGGTTCAAGCGGCATTCCGCGCAGGGTTTCAAATAGCGACTTGGCGCGATGGATGAGTTTGCGCGCGACGCAGGAATCGCCCGGCTCGAACTCGGCCTTGAGATCTTTTTCGGGAAGAGGCCAGAGGGATTCCTCCGGATAATTCGCTCGCAGAGCCGCAAGCTCCGGGACCTCCGACATGCGCTTCGAAAGCAGATGTCTGCCTTGAATCCAGTTCAAGGTTTGCAGGTCGACTCGGTTGAGGCTCGTTTTCTGGAACAACGATCTATGTACGGAGCTTTGCAGCGTGTCGAGGAACGCACTCTGGACCGAGGAGATCACGAGCACGTTGACCGTTTCCTGAACCAGCGTGGATGCAAGCCTGGCGTAGGCAAACAATCCTTTCCGATCGCCGGGGTACGATTCCAGAATTTCCATTTCGTCGCAGCAGAGGACGACGGGGTCGGGCGCGGCGAGACGGCACAGGTGGATGACGATTTCATGCGCCTGTTCTTCCAGCGATTCTTCCTCGGGTCCATCGCCTGCCACGCCGAGTTGGAGGAGCACGTTCTCACGCAACTGCTCGCCGCGCAACCACGCAGCGCATTCGTTGCGGAGCTTGCCCTGGCGATAATGCGAAAGAACGTTGGCCAGGTTGTAATTGAGCCGCAATCCATCGAAAGGACGATCGCGAAGGATCAACTCCAGCCTGGTCCGCGATCCTTCCCAGGGGCGAAGCAGGTCGTCCACCAAATTCCGGCGGAAGTGACGCCACATACGCGAGGGCGCAGGGTCCATGCGGACGGAGACGAAAACGACTCGCGAGGCGTGCGACTGCAGATAGGCGCGGAGGCGAGCCATGACGTGCGTTTTGCCGCTCCCCGCGATCCCATGAAGCAGCAGCGAAGTGGCGCGTTGCGTTGCGGCCACTTCGTCGATCAACCTGCGGCACTCATCGAAGACGGAGGCGTTGATCTGCGGGACGTCGGCCTCGGCGCGGTCCCAGGGGCCGGTGACGACCTGGTGAACAAACGGATTACGAATCGAGGCCAGCGTCGTGCTGGGGCTCGCGCCAGGCGATACCGACATAATAGTTGCCCTTCCCGTCGTCAATTAATTCGTCGCGTTCGGCCGCGCTGAGTGTGTGCGGCGCGGAATGATCGTGCAAATATACGTGGCGCTGCGCGAATAGCTCCATCGCTGCCCGATCGAAGTCAGCTTTAGGAATGTTTTGCAGCTCCGGATCGTGACGCAGTTTCGAAATCGCGACGACGAGTCCTTTGCGCGGTTCGATGCGCTCCAACGCGGCGAGGAGCGGCACGGGGCTCGCGAGTTGTGTGTTGCATAGCTCTGTGACAAGAGCCTGAGGCGTGATGCCCAACGCAGCATATTTTTCGAGGATCGGGCGGATTTCGGCGTCGAGAGCTGGACGATACGGCTCGGGATCGGGCGGAGTCGATGTTAGCTTGCGATTCTTTCCCCAGGGTGGATCTTCAAATAACTGTCTCTCAAGAATTAATGCTCTGATTAGCGCCTTGGCGGGCGGGCCGGAGAATCCGAACGATTTGGGCTTGAGTGCTTTGAGTAAGTCTTTTTCAGAAAGGGGAGCGGAGGATGCGATCTCGACGGCGGCGTCGGCCGCGACGGCGCGAGGGTCGCGCAGCCAGAAGCGCGATTTAGGCCAGGCGAAAATTGTGGCGTCATTTTCTAATTGCGATTTGAATTCGGGTTTCTTCTTTGGCGGGACTTTGAATGGTCCGGTTAATTGGCGGTAGAGTTGGGGCAAGGAGAGTGGCGCGGGGGCGCGTTCGAGCGCTTCGCGTGCGGCGAGCAGGATGCCGCTGTGTAGAGTTGGCTGCAAGTCTCATTTTACAGCGGTCGGCGCGACGGTCGCTTTCGAGAGGTGTCGAGAGAGTGGGTACACCGGGTTAAGTGTCTGATGTGTAGGGAGTTGCTCGTTCTGAGAAGGGCGTGCGGAGGCAGAAAAGAGGGTCCTGCTTCCGCAGAGGCCATCGAATTGGCGAAGCGGGTTGGTATTGGTCATTTCCGGTTTCATTACCCGGTTCGATTATATAAGGATGAGGTTGATTTCCAGCGTGGGGCGAGTTAGCGGAGAATGGGGTTAACTCGTTGTTTTAGAGTGGGATGAAGGGGGCAAGAAAAAGTTGAATATTTTTGTGAACGCGTTTCGGGCGCGGAACTGTGGGCCCATGAGACGTTCTGGATGACCGAGGCGAAGCTTTCGGAATCGATTGAGCGGGCGGAGGCCGAAGGTGCGCGCGAACTGGACTGAAGCTCACGAGTTTGCCGCCTTCGATCGGGAAGCTTGTGAGTCTGGAGCGTCTTTCGCTGCGGGCAAATTGGCTGGGCGACCTGCCGGCGGAATTTGCGCGTCTTAGGCCGACAGGACACTGCCTCAGCGTCGGAATTTAGCCTGCTGCTTCATTCCTTGGGTCCGGGGATTTCTCCGAATTGCTGTTCATAACGCTTTAGCTGTTCGATCAGGATGAGCGCCAATCGCTTTGCCAATTGCGGAGACATCCGTAACTCGCCGATCAACTTGATCTGTGCTACCGCAGGATCGCCCTCCGAAACGTCGCCCACCTCCCCAGAATCATTCGAAGGTCCCAAGATGAAGTCTGAAGCTGAATGTCGTTCGCGTAGATCGAAACGAAATCAGGCGACTTAGTCGTTTCGCGCCGCGGAATCTTGCTCGGAGGCAGCGAACTTCCTACTTGACGCTTCTTTGCCATTTTTTGAATTTCCCCTTAGCCCTTTGTTTTGCCTTCATGCAACATCCCTGCTTTACTAAGCGCAATCGGAGAAGTCGTGTACAATCCGTGGGGCCGTTCGAGTCCTACGATAAACTGGTCCGTTTGGGAATTCCGCAACCCTTCTATCCGAACGACGGTCCATCCAGATTCGACCCGCCGGGCTACTTCCCACCACGGACGCTTCTGCGGCTGTTCGGGATACTCTTGCGGTTGAATCGATACGTGAAATCGCCCGTTCAACGCAACAATAAGACGTTGCAGGGTGTCGACAGTGATGTTCTCCTGTGCGCTTTCAATACGAGCTACGGCAGACTGGCTCGTCCCCATGGCCTTAGACACTTCGGCTTGTGACATCCCACGATGTATGGAAAAATGAAAAAGATAAGCGCATCATCTACGTCCACGCCGTCTGCAAGAAAACCGGCGCCGAAGACCCGAACGACGCCGCCGAAGCGAGGAGAATCTACGATGGCATCGGGAAAGGCGGACGTGCTATCACGCCTTTCGACTTCCCCACTGGCTGAAATCTACAAGACCGAGGCGTTCAGGACCGATTGGGCGAACGACGTGCGGTTCCTTGTAGCGCGGCACCTCTTACATCTGAGGCGATATTACTGGCTCCATTGGAGGCGCGCGCATGGCGGCGCGCCGAATTGGCATCCTTGCGGACTTGGTACTCGGTTAACGTGTAACGTCTCGCTTTTTAGGCTGAGCTACAATGTGGCTCAGAGGTTAATGGCATGGGCGGCAATACGGTGGTTCGCGCCCGCATCGATGAACGTACCAAGAAAGAGGCTACGGCGGTGTTGAAGAAGATCGGTCTCACCGTGTCCGATGCTTTTCGGCTGCTGCTGGTGCGGGTGGCTGCGGAAAAGGCGCTCCCGTTCGAGCCGCTCAATCCCAACGCCGAAACCGTCGCCGCGATGAAAGCCGCGCGCCGGGGCGAGCTTGTCAAGGCCGGCAAGCCTGACAAACTTCTGCGAAGTCTGAATGCGGGAGGTTAGATCCGGCCGGCACAGCAAGGGACTGAAGGATTCACGGGCGGGGGTTGTCAACTTGCTCGCCGCCGACATACCGCTTCCGCGCCGAACTTCGATCACCCGCTGTCCGGCGAATGGAAGACACGTTTCAAGCTGAACCTTTATGGAACGCCGTTACGCCGGCTTTCCAGTGAGCGGTCCGGTGCATAACCTGTTGTACCTTTGCGAGAGGGGCTCTTTCCCGACAAACCATGAATGACGTTCCATTGATTCCGCGCCGCATTCTGTTCGGCAACCCGGAGAAAGCGTCGCCGCGCCTTTCGCCGGACGGTAAATTGCTAGCCTATCTCGCGCCCGACGACGGCGTGCTCAACGTGTGGGTGCGCACGCTGGGCTCGAGTGACGGCCGCGTGGTCACGAACGACCGGCTGCGCGGAATCCGCAGCTACTTCTGGCAGCCCGACAGCAAGCACATCCTCTACGTTCAGGATGTCGGCGGCAATGAAAACTTCCATCTCTACCAAACCGATGTCGCGACGCGCGAGACCAAAAACCTCACGCCGTTCGAGGGCGCCCGCGCGCAGATCGTCGCCGTCGACCCCGCTTTTCCCGATAAGATGCTGGTCAGCCTGAATCAAAGGAATCCGGAATTGTTCGACGTGTACCGGCTGCATTTCGACACGGGCGAGATGGAGTTGGATACCGAAAATCCTGGGGATGTCGGAGGATGGACCGCCGACAACGCTCTTCAGGTTCGCGCCGCGGAGGCTATGCTGCCGGGCGGCTGGCAGGAAATCCGGATCAGGCCGGACGCACAGTCGCCGTGGCGCTCCTTCCAGCGCTGGGGTCCGGAAGACGCTACCGGGGGCGTCGCCGGCTTCTCGCCGGACAACCGCAGCCTGTGGCTGATATCCAGCGTGGACGCGAATACCACGCGGCTGCTAGACGTCGATCTGACGTCCGGCGATTCCCGCATCATCGCGGAAGACTCGCACTATGACGTGGGCGGAACTATGGAGCATCCGCGCACCCACGAACTGCAGGCCGTCAGTTTCGTGCGCGCCAAGACGGAATGGCAGATCCTCGATGAATCCATTCGACCCGATTTCGAGGCTCTGGCTCGCGTGCACGATTCTGAATTTTCGGTGGTCAGCCGCGATCTGAACGACCGCGTCTGGATCGTCGCATATGTCTCCGACGATGTATCGCCGGCGCACTACGTCTATCGCCGCGATACGAAGACGGCGGAATTTCTGTTCGCCGCATATCCGGAGTTGGCGGGCTACACGCTTGCGGCCATGCAGCCGGTCGAGTTGAAGGCTCGCGATGGGCTCATGCTGCAGGGCTATCTGACCATGCCAGTTGGCGTGTCCAAGAAGGCGCCGATGGTGCTTCTGGTGCACGGTGGTCCGTGGGTGCGCGACATGTGGGGATACCATCCACTCGTCCAGATGCTCGCGAATCGCGGCTACGGCGTGCTGCAGATCAACTATCGCGGGTCCACCGGATATGGGAAGGCGCACTTGAACGCCGGGGATCGCGAGTGGGGCGCGAAGATGCACGACGATCTTCTCGATACGAAGAAGTGGGCCATCGATAATGGCTACGCCGATCCGGGGCGCTTCTGCATCATGGGCGGCAGCTACGGCGGCTACGCGGTGCTGGCGGCGCTTGCCTTCACGCCCTCCGAGTTTTCGTGCGGCGTAGACATCGTGGGGCCTTCAAACCTGCTCACCCTCCTGCGAACCATTCCTCCCTATTGGGCCCCGATGAAAGCGATGTTCGACAAACGCGTCGGAAACATCGATACCGAAGAAGAGTTCCTGAAAGCGCGCTCGCCATTGTTCCAGTCGGAACAAATCTCCGTTCCTTTGTTGATTGGCCAGGGCGCGAACGATCCACGTGTGAAAAAGGCGGAGAGCGACCAGATCGTTCACGCCATGCGCGCGAACGGGAAGCCGGTCGAGTACATCGTGTTTGCCGACGAAGGGCATGGTTTCGCGCGGCCGGAGAATAGCATGCGATTCTGGGCTGCGACGGAAGACTTCCTGGCGAAGTACATGGGAGGCCGCGCCGAGCCGCCATCGGCTGAAGAAGACTGGCAGCCTTTTATGGAGTGACGGTCGAAAGCGCAAAGGCCTCGCACGCGTGGTTCTGGCGCGACAGGCCGGCAAAATACTACACCGGTTGGATGATTCGCCCGGCTGCGATTATGGCTTTGAGTTCGGTGAGGTCCGCAGAGACTTACGCGTTGTTCTTCACGGCCCGCAGTATTTCCCGCCGGTGTCGAGCTAGTGCCCGGGTCCTTCCATTCGGGAAACTTGCGGGTCTCGTGAACAAGGTCCCACCGATTCTTATGGCCGTGGTTCTCAAGAATATAATCGATTCGGCCTCAGGCGATACGTTCGTTCATTACCGTGGTAATGTAAAGTGTGGCGATCGCGCACTCAAAGATCACGGCACAGGGGCAGATCTCCATTCCGGCGGACGTTCGCCGTAAGCTCGGCGTCGGCCCTGGATCGGTCCTGGAGTGGGAAGAAGACGGGGATAAGATCGTCGTCCGGCGCGCGGGCCGCTTCACTTCCGAGGACATCCATCGGGAATTATTCGGAGCGAAGAAGCTGAAAACAAGAAGCGTCGAGGAGATGAAAGAGGGCATCAGGCGCTACGCACGGAAGCGTTATGCGCGGAGTTGACACGAATGTCCTGGTGCGCCTGATCACGCGAGACGATGCTCGACAGACGGCTTCCGCGGAGAGCTTTATCGCTACCGGCGCGTGGGTCTCGGTGCTGGCTTTGGCCGAAGCTACCTGGGTGCTCAGCAGCGTCTACGAGCTAAGTTCGAAGGAGGTGGCGCAAGCGATTGAGATGTTGCTGCAACACCAGGATCTGGTGCTCCAGGATTCGGACGTGGTGCTCGGCGCACTGGAACTGTTCCGCGCTAAGCCGGCGTTGGGTTTTAGCGATTGCCTTATGCTTCAGCTAGCCCGGAAGGCCGGCCATCTTCCGCTGGGCACCTTCGATAGGAGCTTGTCCAGAGTTGACGGAGGCCAGAAACTCTAGCCGGGCGACGAACGGCCCCCCGCCGCCACTATTAGGAAAGGGCCGGTCTTGCGATCCGGCCCCTCGCGTTGCGCATGCTTTCGTGGGAGCCTAAGGCACCAAGAACAGAATGGTGGTCGAGGACTTTGCCGGATTCGCGGTGCTCGCCGCCTTGACCGATACGATCTGCATTGAGGACACGCTTCCTGGCGCGGTGTACAAACCGTTCGACGATATAGTTCCAAGTTGCGGGCTGATGGTCCACGTCACGGCCGAACTGACCGATCCATTGACCGTGGCCGTAAACTGCTGTTGGTTACCTTGCAAAACCGTAACGGCTGCCGGACTAACTGCCACCGAAGCGACCGTGACCGCCGGAGGTGGAGGCGGCGGTGGCGGAGGCGCGATCAAAGAGATCGTCGCGTAAGCCGACTTGGTGGAATCCTGAACGCTCGTCGCGCTGATGGTGATGTTCTGGTTTTGCGAGACGCCGGCCGGCGCCTGATAGAATCCGTTTGCGCTCACCGACCCCACGGCGGGATTCAAAGACCAGACCACACCGGTGTTCGACGCATTCTGAACGCTGGCAGTAAACTGAACGGTACCGCCTTGATTCAGGCTCACGCCGCCAGGGTTGATACTGATGGCGACCGGAGGCGGTGGCGGCGCGGCCGAAGTTCCGCCCATGTGAATAATCAAACCCAGAAGCGGATTAAGAATCGACAGATTCACGGTGGTGTTGGGCTGTCCATTGGCGGTCGCCGTGATCGAGTAGTTTCCCGCGGGGAGGCCGATAGTGCTGAAGTTGCCGTTGCCGTCCGCAGTGGCGCCCGCATTGACTCCTCCGCCGCTAATTAATAGTTGCGCGTTTGCGACACCCTGAGAGTTCGCGTTCACCACCGTACCAGTGATTGCTGGAAGCCTGGGCAAGGTCAGGTTCACACCGGTGTTGCCGCCGGATCCAACGGAGATTCCGTAAATAGTAGTGGTTTGCCGTCCGATCTGCGTGGTCCGCAAGTTGTAAGTGCCACCGGCAGGCACCCACAAATTGTATTGACCCGATTGATCCGCGACCGCCGTCGCTGTCACTACGCCATTCGCCATGGCCTGGACAATCGCACCCGCCACGGCTGCGCCATTAGCGTCCGTCACGGAGCCACTAAAGCGGCCATAATTCGCCCCCACGACGATGGGCAACTCGGTATCCGCTCCGGGAACGATCGCGGCGGTGACCGTCTGGTTCGGATAGCCGGACAGTGAGACGGTAATTGTGTAGTTGCCCGCAGGCAAATCGGCGAAGTGGTACAAGCCGGAAGAATCCAGCGTGGCGACATTGCCGTTAATATTCACCTGCGCGGTACCCGCCGGTATGCCGTAGTTGTTAGTAACTTGTCCCCTGATTCCACCCAGGCTGGCGGGCTGCAGGTTGCCAGCCACGGCGTTGAATGCGTTCACGACGCCATACCCGGTGTTCTGGTTCCACCATCCAGCCGAGGAAGCGGTCTGTTCAAGACGCTGCACGATCGCGGCTGCCGAAGTGTTGGGAGTGCTCATGACCAGCAGCGCCGCCGCCGACGCAACTTGAGGCGCGGCCGCCGAGGTCCCCGTGAAGCCCGCATAGTTTGTCGCGCCGATAGGGGTCGGATACTGCGGGAAGGTTGTTAACACATTGCTGCCCGGCGCGCCGAGGCCGATATAGACGCCGAAGTTAGAAAAACTCGTGATGTTATTGGAATTGTCGGTTGCCGAGACGCCAATGGCTTCGTCCGCATCGGCTGGAAAGAACAAGCTGTTGTTGCCATTGTTTCCGGCCGAGCCGACTACAATCGCGTCGCGGGCCCAAGCGTAACCGATCGCGGTCTGAAGCGATTGCGCGTATCCGTTACCGCCCAAGCTGATGGAGATGACATGAACGCCGGCATTGGCCGCCGTCATGATGGCGTTGGCGATGGTGGCATCGTCGGCATTGCCGTTGGCGTCAGTGACTTTGTAAATCACGAGGTCCACCGGATACGCGGCACCGGCGATTCCGACACCATTCTGTGCCGACGCGGCGATGATCCCGGCGGTACCGGTGCCATGTCCATAATCGTCCGCCCAGGCGGCACAAGGATTCGAAATTGTGGTGGTGACGTAAGCTTGACTTAGAGCGAAATTGATCTGTCCGCCCTGGGCCGAGTCAGTCGAGCCGCCGCCGGCGTTTGCGAAATCGGGATGAGTGCAGTCCAGCCCCGTGTCGAGCACAGCGACGTGTGTGCGCTGCGAGCCCGCGCTCGAAGCAGTCAGATATATTCCTGGAAGCAGATTCCACGCCTGCGAGGCTTGAATTGTTTGCAGCGCCCATTGCGAACCATAACTAGGATCGTTGGGAGTAGAAATCGTAGTATGACGAATACGGTTCGGCTCGACAAATTCGACGCCGGGCTGCAGCGCCAGACGCTCCAGCGCGCCCGCGGCGCTAGTAACGACGAGGTGCAAGCCGCCTTTTAGCGGAGTGATACCGGCCCCGGGAAGTCCACGGGTAATTGCAGTTGGGGATGCGCCCGACGCCATCTTCACGATGTACTGATTAGGAACAACATTTTCGCCCGGCCTCGCCGGAATGACGTGACCGGCGCGGAGAACCGGGATGGTCACGCATAACCCTATAAATCCATATACTTGGTACAGCTTTTTCATGAAATACACTATCCTTGCCTGGTACTGGCACACGCGGCGGGATACGCCAGGCGCGTGACCCAAATGAACTAATGAAGAATACAAATAGTGGAGTTGACTAGGGAAAAATCTGGAAAAACTCTAGCCTTCCCCAATTGTGCCGCCCCGATACGCAGCATCTAGTAGTTCTACTACGTGCATCACCCTACTCCCCCCGCCAAATTTACGTACCCCGGCCTCCAGTTGCAACATGCACCCGGGATTGGCGGTCGCGATGATCTTAGTTCTAGTACTACTAACTCGGTCCATCTTCTTCTGAAGCAGAGACATCGATAGTTCCGTGTGCAAAATATTGTAGATTCCGGCGCTGCCGCAGCACAAGTCCGACAGCGGCATTTCCCGGAACGTGAGACCTGGAATCGCGCGAAGCAGCTTGCGGGGCGCCGTGCGAATCTTCTGCCCATGCGCCAGGTGGCACGAATCCTGGTAGGTGACGGTGACCGGGAGAGGACTCATCTCCGGATTTAGCTCGATGGAAGCTAGAAACTCAGTTATGTCTTTCATCCGTTCGGAAAACTTCCTCGCTTTGGCGGCGTAGCTCGCGTCATGCTCCAACAATTCTCCGTATTCTTTCAGCGTCGATCCGCACCCGGCGGCGTTTGTAATGATCGCGTCATAATCGCTGTCCACTAACGCGTCTATGTTTCTGCGCGCCAAGGCACGCGCCTCCTCGCGGCGGCCGGCATGAACGTGTAGGGCGCCGCAGCATGTCTGTTTCTCAGGAATATCGACATCGCAGCCGTTTTTCTGTAGTACCCGTGTACTAGCTTCATTCAAGCGCGCGAAACTGATGTTCGCGATGCAGCCGCCGAGAAATGCAACCCGGTAGCGGGTCTTGCCTTCAGCCCTTAGGAACTTTCCATAATAGCGGTAAAAGAATGGACGCTGCGCCGCTGGCGACAGCGAATCGAGCTCTCCCAGCCGTCCGCTGAGAATCCCCAGCGCTCGCGCCGACCGCCGGATGCCAAGCTTTTGATACAGGTAGAGGCCTGTACCCGCAAGGCGCAAGGCGGTTCGCGAGGGCAACAAATGGCGGAAAACCAGGTTGCGGAGAGTGCGCGTAAACCAAGGCCGCTCGATGGTGTTCTCGATTTCCGCCCGGGCCGCCTCCACCAGACGGCCGTACTCGACGCCCGATGGGCAGGCGCTTTCGCATCCCCGGCAGGCGAGGCAAAGGTCGATATGCTCGATGTACGAATCGCTAATCGGGGCGGCGCCGGTTGCGACCTGCGCCATCTGATAAATCCGGCCGCGCGGCGAATCCATCTCGACGCCCAGTTCGCGATAGGTAGGACAGGCGTTGAGACAGAGACCGCAATGTACACAATGATCGAGATCGAACAAAGTTGGTTTGTCCGCTACAGCGCTACCACTGGCAGTTTCAGATGCGGCCATACAACCTCCGGCGGTTCAGGAGGTTTTGCGGATCGAACATCGCCTTGACCTTTTTCATCGTTTCGAAATCCTTGGGAAGACGCGGCCACAGTTCCGCTGACGTGCGGGCCCCGGCCGGCCCGTACTCCATGACGCCCCGCCCCAACGCGTCCCGCCAATTTTCAAAGTATCCATAACAGATCCCCGACCCGGCGCGCGCAACGGCATCCCCGGGAAAAGACGCGAGGACCTTGCCAACCTCCGAGAGAGGGCTGGAAACACGAATCACAGATCCCTCATTATGTTTTAACAGAAAAGAGGGGGAATGTTCCCGTACCGCGCTCCAGAGCCGCTCTTCCCCGCCGCCGCCGACCGATTCCGTTTGCTTCAACTCGCGCGCATAACGCTCCAGCACGGCTTGGTTTCCCGCTCCTTGCGCCAGCAGACGATAGGTCCCATCCTCCTTGACGATATCGAGGGCGATGGGCTGCAGGACGCCTTTGTGAAGCTCGTCGCGCGCGCCGATGACATCCTGAACGTTCGTGAACTGCTGCACGAAAGTACGTGTCTGTGGAGGAATTGGAGACAACTTGAAATTGACGACGGCGATCGCGGCCAAGGTCCCGAACGAGCCGATCATCATCTTCGCCATGTCGAGACCGGCCACGTTTTTTACCACCATGCCGCCGCTCTGGACAATTTTGCCCTCGACCGTGACAAACTTCATCCCGATCACCATGTCGCGGGCGGTCCCGTAGATGCGGCGCCGCGGTCCGCTTACATTCGCCGCCACAACTCCGCCGATGGTGCAGCTTTCGGCGAACGGCGGATCGAGCGGAATCATCTGACCGTTCTTCGCCAGCGTTTGGCTCAATTGCGAATAAGGAATACCGGCTTCGACACTGATGGTCAAATCGCGGGGCTCGTATTGCAGAATTTTGTTGAGGCGCGATGTGGAGACGGTGACGTCGGATTCGAGCATGGGTCCGGCCATCGCATGCTTCGAGTTGTGTCCCAGAACGGTAATAGTCCGGCCCCGCGAACCGGCATCGCGGAGCGCTTCGGCAAGCTCTTCGCAACTTGTGGGGCGGACGGTCATTTGACGAAACCCGGTCCCCGCAATACCTTCCCAGGTAATGCCGCGGTCTGCTTTCCCCCGTCGATGACGGGCGTTCCGTTCACCAGAACGTATTCCATGCCTTCGGAGAGTTGGTTGGGATCTTCGAACGTGGCGCGATCGTGAATTGTACTGGGGTCGAAGACCACGATATCGGCCCACATGCCTTGCTTCAAAACTCCGCGGTCGGTGAGCCGCAGCCGCTGCGCGGGCAGTGCCGAAAATTTGCGAATCGCCTCTTCGAGGCGCAGCTTGTGTTCTTCGCGAACGTACTTTCGCAGGATGCGGGGGAAGGTTCCGTAAGCCCGCGGATGCGGATGCTCCCGGCCGAGAAGGCCTTCGGGAGATGTGCCCTGCGAATCGTTATCTACGGAAACCCAAGGTTGCTGAAGCGCAAGCGAGACGTCGTCTTCCGACATGCCGAACACCGCGACGCTCGTAAACGCAGCGTCTTTAATCAGCAGATCGAAAATCGTGTCGAGCGGATCTTCGCCCCACATTTTCGCGATCTCCGCGATCGTCTTGCCCTGCAGCGGATGAAGCTCCGGGTTTTGAACCACGCAAACCTGGATTCCTTCGGGACCCGGAACCTCCTGCCACTCGTTGTCCCATGCGGTGCTGGGCGTCGTCATGTCCTTGCGGATGCGGGCGCGCATGGCAGGATCTTTCAGACGCTGAATGAGCTTGGCATCGCCGCCATCGTGCGCCCACGGCGGAATGAACGCCGAGAAAGTGTTGAACCACGCCGTATACGCGTAGGTGTCGGCGGTCACGTCCACGCCGCTCTGGCGCGCTTCTTCGATATGGCGGACGATCTCCGGCATGCGGCCCCAGTTGGGTTTGCCGGCGGCCTTCAGATGCCAGATCTCGACGGGGATGTGCGCCTCGCGTCCGATCCGAAACGCTTCGTCGAGAGCGGCCATCACCGCGTCGCCTTCGCTACGCATGTGAGTAGCGTAGATACCACCGAATTTTGCGGCTTCCGATGCCAGCGCGATCAGTTCTTCGGTCGAAGCATAGGGCGCAGGCGCGTATTGCAGCGCAGTGGAGAGGCCCACGGCGCCGTCTTGCATGGCGGCGCGAACGAGGCCGCGCATACGCTCGAGTTCCGCAGGAGAAGGCGCGCGGTCGACATCGCCCAGGACAACGCGGCGAACCTGGGTGGCGCCAACGTAGCTCGCCAGGTTGATCCCTATGCCCTGTTTTTCGAGGCGGGCGAAGTACTGGCGAAAGGTCGTCCAATCGGGATTGACGCCATAATGATCGTAGCCGGCCTTATCGGCGGTCTTGATCGACGGATCGAGAGGAGCGATCGAATTGCCCTCGCCGGTGATCTCCGTCGTGATGCCCTGAAAGATTTTCGAGGGCAGATGCGGACTGACCAGAATCGACATCTCGGATTGGCCGAGCATGTCGATGAATCCGGGTGCGACAACCATCCCTTTGGCATCGATGGTGCGCTTCGCCTGGGCACTCGAAAGGACTCCGATGGCTGCGACCCGTCCGTCGCGGATGCCGATATCGCCGGAATACCACGGCGAGCCCGTGCCATCAATGATGTGGCCGTTACGGATGACGAGGTCGAAGGTCTGGGCCTGCGACGCAGGTATAGCGATGAGGAGCGCGATCAGGATTCTGTGAATCACTTAAGAACACAGACTATCACGCCCCTCTCATTTGAGCTAGCCGCGCGGGCTATCTCGGAGGTACGGCCGTGCTGGGCTGCGCCGCGGAACCGCCGGAACTGGTGCGGGCCGCGCTGAGCGAGGTGCCGATGATTTCGCCTGAAACTACCAGTTCGACGCGCCGGTTCTGCTGACGGCCTGCCGCGGTGCCGTTGTCGGCAACCGGCATGATCTTACCGAAGCCCTTGGAGGTCACGTTGTCCTGCGGGATTCCTTCCGCAACCAGATAATCGCGTACCGTGGAGGCGCGATTCTCCGAAAGCCGCATGTTGTACTCGTCGCCGCCGACACTGTCGGTGTGCCCTTCCACTTCGATCCGCAATCCGGGATGCCCCAGGATGATACCGGAAATCTTGGCCAGACGCTCCCGCGCTCCCGGCTTCAGAGTGTACTTGCCGGAATCGAACAGAACATCGGACATGTTGACGATCAGGCCGCGCGCCGTGTCGCGAGTTTGGAGAATCTGGTTAAACTGATCGAGCAGTTGCTGGCGTAATTGCGCCTGGTCCTGTTCCGCTTTCATGCGCAAGCGATCCGCCTCCTGCGCGGCCAGACGCGACTGATCGGCTTGTTGCGCGAGCTGTTGTTGCTGCGCGAGGGCCGCGGCGCGAGCCGTATCGGCTTCCGCTTTAGCCTGCTCCGCCAACGCCATCTGACGTTTTGCTTCCTGCTCCGCAGCCAGCGCCTCGGCCTTGGCCTGCTCAGCCGCGGCCCGCGCCTGATCCGCCTGAACTCGCCGAGCCGTTTGGGCCTGCGCCTCGGCTTCGGCCTGTGCTCGCTGCGCAGCTTCCTGCGCTGCCTGCGCCTTGGCGGCATTTTCGCGATCTAAACTGGCCTGACGCTCTTTCTCCTGCGCCTCGTCCTGTTCACGCCGGATCGCGATGACGCGGGCATCCTCGGCGCGAACTACGGCTTCGCGCGCCATAGTGATCACAGGTTTCTGGCCGGGTTTCTGCGCCTGATACCGTTGCGCCTGCTGCAACGCATCCTCAGCTTTTTGGAAGCTTTCCGATGCGTACTTGTTCGCGCCGGCGATGCGCGAGAGCTGTAGCGCATTCTCCGCTTCATACAATTCGAAAGGCTGCTTCTTGCTCACCCGAATCGGAACGAATCCCCGCGCCCGGCCCTGCGCCGTATACATGCCGCGAGGCAGCAACTCATACTTCGCGTCGATCAACTCTACAACACCCATCGTGTCGGGACGGATGACGTTCTCCATCACGACCACATCGCTCGGCTGCGTGACGCCATAATAAGGTTCTGCGGTCACGATCATGCCGAAGGTCTGGATCGGACTGGTCGTATCGATCTTGCTCGACGATCCGGCGCCGTAATCGCTCAGAGTCAACTCGCCGAGGTTCTGCGGACGGCCGTCCGGAGAGATAGCCCATAAAACATAAGTCAGGTATTCCGGGCCGAAGCTGCTGGGCGGCTGCATCTTGCCGAAGTCCGCGGAAATGTGAATATTTCCGCGCTCGCTCTCCACCTTGGCTTCGCCTTTCGCCATCGGCATGAGGGCCGTGCCCTGAAAGTTCACCTTGGTGGAACCGCCGCGATGGCGGTAATTGACGGCCTGCGCAGTGCGGCCAACCACTTCGACGCGAAAGATCGGCGTGGCGGCGTCTTCCTGGCTTGGCGGCGGAGGCTGTTGCGTAGGATTCGGCACCTGAGCCGAAAGAAAAACAACTGAGAGGACGCTACTGCTCAATACTTTTGCGAACATAGCTCACCGTGATAGCACCTTTGTCACCAGCACGTTTCGACGTAAAATCAACCGCTTACGCCGATTCGCGAGTTTCCTTCATTTGTAAAATTTACCAAACGTCAGACCTTGAATACATCGTAGGCCTGAGCCAGGGACGTCATGGGATCGTGCACTGGTACGAATTCGTGCGCCACGAAACCCGTAAAATTCAGATCCGCGATGGCGTTCGCAATGGCGCGCCAATTCAGTTCCTGCGTGTTATCGAGTTCATGACGCCCCGGCACGCCGCCGGTATGGAAATGCGCAATAAATTGGATATTGTCCCGGACCGTCCGGATAATATCGCCCTCCATGATCTGCATGTGATAGATGTCGTAGAGGAGCTTTACGCGGGGCGAATCCACTCGTTTGATCACATCCACGCCCCACACCGTGTGGTCGCACTGATAGTCCTTATGATCCACCTTGCTGTTCAATAG
>JBEKUT010000032.1:0-26540 GCA_049514735.1 Bryobacteraceae bacterium | reverse complement strand
TGGTCTTTGCTGCGGCGCAGCCGCTCGCCGAGATTCCAGCGCAGGTCCGCGTCCCCGATCAACCTGTTCAGTTCGCCGCTGAACTCGTTGGTGTCGCCGTACGAGATCAGAAGCGCATTGTCGTCGTGCTGGAGTATCTGCTCAAAGGCGGGAGTGCGCGTCGCGATGATGGCCTTGCCGAAACCGATCCCGGTCATAAGAGCGCCGCTCGTAGTCGCGTCCGCGTAGGGATAAACGAGAATGTCGGCGGCTGAGTGGAAGTCTTCCAATTCATGAACGGTGATGAAGCGCAGTTCGAGGCGCACGCTTTCGTTGAGACCAAGTGAGGCAACCTTGTCGCGTATCTCGCGTGCCACTCGCTCGTCTCCACCTCCTACAACGGCGAGCCGGGCCTGCGGATTCGCAGCGCTCACGGTTCGCCATGCGTCGAGAAGAAAGCCGACGCCCTTGTATGGCGCGAGGATGCCCTGCCACAGGACGACGCACTCGTAAGCGGAAAAGCCAAGTCTGCGGCGAGCCTCGGGTTGTGTGTTGCGCGATTCAGGCGCGTGAAGCTGCCCGTGAGGAACGATCGAGATTCGAGACGCCTCCTGACCGAACCGTTCTACGAGGCGTTGTTTCGCAGCGGCGTCATGGCAAATCAAACGATCCGCCAGTGTGTAGAGCCTCTGATACAGCCGGCGGTGCCGCTCGCCGGTATCGTGCGGGAGCACATTGTGGACGGTGTAAACGATTTTGATTCCGCGCCGGTGTGCGAACGAAAGAAGCCACACTTCGAATGGAAGCCCGAAGAGAACCAACGGAAGAAATTGCACGTGAACGATGTCGGGCTTGTCGAAGGCGAAGCGCATCGCAAGCCACGCCATGTTCATCGTGCACTCGATGGTTTTCAGGACGCGGCGCAGAATCGAAGGGATGTGCGCAAAGCGCGAAACTACGTCCAGCGGTCCTGGCGAGAGGCGCAGACCCAGCCGCGCGAAACAATTGGGATCGAGGTAATAACGGATAGAACCAATTTCGACATCGACGTCTGTCCGGTATGCGAGCGCGGCGCAGAGGTGCGCGGTGTAGTAGGGAACAATCGAGAGCAGGTCCATCATGAAGACGCGGACTTGGCGCGTGGTTGCCGGCCGCCCGGTGGGAACACGCTCGATTATCGCCGCCGTTTCCAAGCGCTAAGCCCTCGCAAGCTCCGGCCCTGCAAGCTTCGCAGCCGCAGTCACTGTGGCCTCCTTCAATTCCTCGGGAGCAACAGAAGCGGCCGCGCGCGGATCGTATTCGGGCACCAGAATTTTCATGTGTTCCACAATCGCCTTGCTATCGCGCCGCCATACCAGATGCTGTAGTTCGGCGATCCAAGGGGCAAGCTCCTGGAGTCCTAATTTCCGCCCTTGAAAACTTCGGATCTTGGGGTGGGCAGTGGGGAGAGTGTTCTCGTCTCTGTTGTGCAATTCCTCCACAATTTTTTCGCCGGGGCGCGCGCCTGTAAAACGGATCTCGATATCTTCGTCAGGCACGAAGCCGGAGAGCGTGATCATCCTGCGCGCGAGGTCAACGATGCGCACCGGCGTCCCCATGTCCAACACAAATAATTCCGATCCTTTGCCCATCGCGGAAGCCTGAAGAACTAGCGCCACGGCTTCCGATACCGTCATAAAATACCTGCGCATGTCCGGATGCGTGACGGTGACAGGGCCACCACTGGCGATTTGTTTTTGAAATATTGGAACGACGCTTCCGTTGCTGACCAGAACATTGCCGAATCGGACAGAGATGCAGCGCGTCTGCTCGTCGGCAACGGCGACGCGGCTTCGTTGAGCGCATACTAGCAATTCACAAATGCGCTTCGTCAGACCCATAATGCTAGTCGGATTTACGGCTTTATCGGTCGAGATCAGCAGGACGTTCGAAACTCCGGCGCGCCATGCCGCTTGCACCAGATTCCATGTTCCGAGGACATTGTTTCGCACCGCCTCGCACACTTGCCGTTCCATGAGCGGGACATGCTTATAGGCGGCGGCGTGATAGATGGAATTGACAGCGTGCTCCTCAATGATGGTTTCGACCTGGCGGGCATCGCGAATGTCGCCGACTTCAAATGCGATTTGCTGTGATGGAAAACGCGCCGTGAGATCGGCCTCAAGCCGAAACAACTCGCTTTCCGCCTGATCGAGCGCGACCAGGAGCCGCGGACCGAACTGCGCAATCTGACAGCAGAGTTCCGTCCCGATCGATCCCGCGGCGCCGGTCACAAGTACGGAACGGCCAGCGACAGAGCGACGAACTAACTCCACATCGAGATCGACCTGCTCCCGCCCGAGCAGATCGGTGACTGAGATTTCCGTCCTGTTGGCGACAGCGAACGTTCCACTGATGAGTTCGCCGAGCCCCGGCACGATGCGGCAGCGAACCCCCGCGCGTTTTCCTTTCGCCAGTGCGAGGCGGATCTGACGTCCGCTAGCAGAAGGCATCGATACAGCGATCTCATCGATTTTCTGCTTGCGTTTCCGGCTGGTTTCCAAGACAGCTTTAGCTTGATTTCCAGGACCGAACACGGGAAGTCCCATAAGCGTGCTGCCGTGTTTCCGCGGATCGTCGTCAAGGAAACCAATCACGCGATAGCCGAGCTTCGGGTTATCGCGGATCTCGCGTGCTAGTGCAATCCCGGAAACGCCAGCGCCATAGATCAGAAGTCCCTTGGCGCCCTTGTGGGTTTGCCTGCTGGCGCGGATCTCGCGCTGAAACCCGACGCTCAGGCGTCCCGCGCCGCTGAACAGGAAGCACAGCAGCAGATCCAGGATGTACACCGAACGCGGGAACTCTGCGCCTACGACGATGAAGATCAATACCGTGGAGACTGCGGAGTCGAGCAGGTTGTGAAAAGCAAGGCGCGATAGATCTGAGAGGCTCTGATGCCGCCACCAGCTTTCGCGATGTAATCCAGTCGCGAAAAACAGCACGAGTTTCACCGTTGCAAGAACCATGAACCCGCGATAAAAGCTGCCGCGCTCCCAGGCTGGTATGACGAAATCGAAACGCAGCAACCATGCCAGCCAGTACGATAGACCGACGATAAGAATATGGCAGAGTGGCGTAGCCAGCCTGAGTCTGTGAAGCCGCTCAATCGTCAAAAGAGCCTCCCGCCGCGGCGAATACATGCCGATTGCGATGTTCCCGCGCTATCGCGACGGCCGTTTCGGCAACATATTGAACGTCGTCGCCGGTCATCGCGGGGAATAAAGGAAGCGAGACCAGCCGCGGATACAAAGCGAGCGCGGCTGGTGTTTGATTCTCTCCGTTCTGAAGATAGGGCGCGAAGAATGGGTGAAGCGGAATCGGTATGAAGTGCACACTAGCGCCGATGCCGCGATCCCGCAGCAGACCGATAAATTCGCCGCGAGTGATGGCGAGTTTGCCGAGGCGGAGACGCAGCATATAAAGATGCCAGGCATGACGGCAATCGGGCTTGTCGGGCGCGCATTCGAACTCTTCTACATCCCGGAACAATTCGTTGTACAAAGCTGCATATCGCGCGCGAGCGGCGTTAAACGATTCGAGCTTTCGTAATTGGTGGATACCAATGGCCGATTGCAAGTCGCTCAAGTTGTATTTAAAGCCTGCTTCCAGGACCTCGTAATACCAACTGCCGCGATCGGCGTAGCGGTTCCAGGCCCCTCTACTCATTCCGTGAAGACAGAGCATCTTCATGCGAGCCGCCAGGTCTTCGCGATGCGTGGTGACTATCCCACCTTCGCCCGTAGTCATGTTCTTGTTCGCGTAAAAACTGAATGCCGCCGCATCGCTGTAATCACCCGTGTCGGGGTTTCCCGCGCCGATTGGCCATCCTCGATAATGCGCGCCCGCCGCATGCGCGCAGTCTTCGACCACCAGCAGCCGATGACGCCGCGCCAGGGCCCAGATGGCGTTCATATCAACCGGCAGACCGGCGAGGTGAACGGGCAGAATCGCTCTGGTGTTTTCGTTGATGAGAGAAGCGACAGACTGAGGGTCGATATTGCCGTCGGGCAAGACATCGGCGAGAACCGGAGTAGCTCCCGTCCGAAGAATTACATTGATTGAAGCGCAGAAGGTGAGCGGAGTGGTGATCACCTCCGCGCCAGGACCGATGTTCAAAGCAGCCAGGGCAAGATGTAACCCAGCCGTGCAAGAATTCACGCAAAGGGCATTAGGAACACCTAGATACTCACGAAATTCCCGCTCGAATTGGGCTGTCCGCGGACCGGTGGTCAGCCAGCCCGACTTCAGCGTCGATACAACTTCATCGATTTCTTCCTGACCAATGCTTGGCCGGTGAAAAGGAATCTGCCTGGACTGCATTATGCGGCCTCCGGGAACGTTGTCCATCTCATTTACTTCCGGACCCACGCCCTAAAAATGAAACTTACTGTGTCAAAGACGACTCGCGTATCGGACCACGGCGTGCGGGCCTCCAGATACTGCAAGTCGGAATGTAATTTCTTATGCATCAACTGAGTTACATAGTAATGTTCGGGCTCGGCGTGCGGCGGAATCGTCTCGGACTCTTCGCCCGCCAGTTGATTGCGTCCGGTAAGGCCGGGTTTAACATCCAGGACGCGGCGTTGCGCGGGAGTGTAGAGAGCAACGATGCCAGGCGCTTCGGGACGCGGCCCAACGAGCGTCATCTGTCCAAGCAATACATTGATAAATTGCGGAAGCTCATCGATTTTCGACACGCGCAACAGATGTCCCAGCTTGGTTATGCGAGGGTCCTGCCGTCCCGTGATCGCAGGACCCATTTGATCGGCGTTCGGAATCATGCTGCGAAACTTCCACATACGGAACTGTTTTCCCGCGAGGCCACACCGCCACGATGGGTAGAAAGGATTCCCACGAGAATCAATCGCTACGGTAATGGCTACGGCTAACAACAGCGGCGACAGCAATACAAGTGCCAAGGTAGATAGAAGAATGTCGATAAGCCGCCGCATGTTGTTCACCGCGTGATCCTCGTAAATACGGAGTTTCCAGTCACTCTCTCAGCTCGTTTCCCGGCAAATTGCGGGAAGGCGGCGAGGAATCCCAAACCGTAGGAAAAATGGAAAGCTGCGAATGCGGTTGGAAGAAGTATGAAAATATCCCAGCCGTACTTCCTGGCGCTGAAAAAAGACGCGGCGATGTTCGCGGCAGCATAACCGCATAGCAAAGTGAGCAGTAACCCGCTCGCCCAATCGAAAAACAGGGCAGGTCCAGATACAAATGCGATCATCCACATTACGACGACCACCATCCATGCCAGAACGAATCCCGCCGGAACCAGATGCCGCCATGATCCTGGAACGCGATGTTTCCGTATCACCGCGACTTTCCAGAATCCGTACTGGAAGTACTGATGAAAGAGTCCGCGAATGGTCGCGCGCGGCGAATACCAGGAGACAATTGCCGGATTTTGCCAGATCTTCCCTCCCGCACGCAACAAACGTAAGTTGAATTCGTCGTCCTGATTGCGAACGAGTGACTCATCGAAGAATCCGATCCGGTCAAATGTTTCGCGGCGCCAGCAGCCGTAAGGAACGGTGTCGACAAAACCCTCGAAACCGGGGTCATGAAAGCGCGCGCCGCCGGTTGAAAAACGCGAGTGATAGGCGGCCGCGATCGCACGCGCCTTTACGCCTTCAACCTTAGTTCTAGCGGGCCCTCCGACGTTGTCCGCGCCCGTCCGTTCGAGCGTCTCAACGGAGCGGCGGCAATAGTCGGCCGCATAACTCGTGTGCGCGTCGAACCGCATTATGATTCGACCCACGGATGCCCCGATGGCCGCGTTCAAGCCGGTTGAAGTGGTACGTCCATGATTGGTCAAGACTCGGATATTCGGGCAACGCCTACTGTATGAGTCCAGGATTTCGCGCGTGCCGTCGGTGCTCACGCCGTCCGATATCAGCGCTTCCCAAGTCATGCCACCGAAGTCCTGAGCCAGAATCGAATCGAGGAAGGCGCGAATGTGCGGCGCTTCATTGCGGCACGCCGCGATAATCGAGATGTCTACGCAATGACTCATGCGGCATCCACCTTCCGCGCGCTTACTGTGACTTCGATCCGGCGTCGGGAGAGCGCATCTTCATAAACGCTCAGATATTTTCGAGCCATTGCGTCGGAGGAGAAAGAGCGCGCTATTGAGGCCTGTCCATTTCGCCCCATGGACTGAGCCTCACGAGTGTTTTCTATGAAGCGAAGAATCGCATCGCTTAACGCCGCGGAATCGTTGCTTTCTATCAACGCCCCGGTGACCCCCGGCTCGATGAGCTTAGGCACTTCGCCGACGCGTGTCGCAATCACTGGCCGGCCTGCGGCGAGACCTTCCAGCAGGCACATGGGCATCGCTTCCTCGAACGACGGAAGCACCAGCATGTCCAGGGAGGCGTAAACATTGGGCATGTCTGTGCGCGTTCCAGTGAAGAACACGTGCTCGCCGATGCCGAGATCGGCGGCTAGAGTTTTCCATGCGCGGCGGCTGGGGCCATCGCCGACGAATACGAACGCGGTTTCCGGACTCGCGGCGAGAACCGTTTTCGCAGCTCGCAGAAGGACTTCCCCACCCTTCTCCCGGACCAGTCTTCCCACCACACCGATCAGAATCTCGTGCCGGGGCAACTCACGGCGTAGCGTTGGTTCTGCGTTCTGAAAACGCGCGACGTCGATGCCGTTCTCCACGACTGTGGCCCTTTTCAGGGTTGCAGCCACATATCCCGACGGCGTTGTAACTTGATCGAACCAGCCTAAGATAAACCGGTCGAGCATCGCGTAGGCGCGCATCGATATTCGTTTGTCCGGCCAGTTGTGACAAGTAGCTATTAATGGAATCCTTCGGCGCCCTGCGGCAGCGAAGCCATAAACGTCCGCTTTATAGCCGTGACAATGCAACAGAGTCACCCGGCGCTCCAGTAACGCGCGAATATAGTCAACCGCCGATTGGTCCCAACGGCCGGCACATGGAATCAGATGTGCTTCGATCCCCAACCCGGCAGCCCGGTCGAACAGTTCAACGTGCGGTTCGCGCTCGTCGAGAAACACCCCAACCACGGGACGAAGGCCGGCGCGTGACTGCGCTTCCGCAAGCGCGAGCAGCATGCTTTCCGCTCCGTAAAATCCGCCGCTGCTGATGAGATGCAGCACTCTCATGCCGGCGCACCCTGCGGTTCAAATATCGTTTCGCGGAATAAGGTCTCGTCTCCGGCGGTCTCCTCGGATCCTTCGTGTTCCCAGATCCATCCGCGCGCCACGAGACCCGCGATCACCCACATATACCCATTTACTTGGAGAAAGGTCCAGCGGTCTCCGAAGAGATTGGCAACAACCGCGCTCACCATCCAACCCGCAAGTCCCAACCCCAGCCCCTTAAAAAGCGGGTCGGCCGCTCTCCAATGCATCACCAGGCCGGTCCAGAAAAAACGGCCAATCAGGAAAAGAAAGAAGAGCAGCCCGATAATGCCAGTCTCGACAAGCACCTTTACGAAATAATTATGTGTGTCTTTGTATCTGCCGACGCGGCCCATGTACTCGTAAGTGTTCATACCAGTGCCAAAGAGAGGATTCGACTGAAAGACCTGCATAGCGTCCTGCCACAGGCCAATTCGAATCTCCGACGATTTATCCAACTCGCCGTTCTTGGTGGTCATATCCACGCGGTCTTGAACGGCCTTGGGGACAAGAGCAGTCCACGCCAAACCGAAGACCAGTAACAATGGCAGAAGCTTTCGTTGCTTGAATACACCAAGGAATAAGAAGCCCACGATAACCGCCGCGTAACCTCCGCGCGATAAGCTGTACATAAGGCATAGAACCGAAGCTACGCTAACCGCGTAATAACTCCAACGAAACAGGCCGCGCTTCTCGTAAGCGGCCAATGCGAGTATGAACGTGGCGAACTGAGCCTCAAATGCCGCCAAGCCGTTGGCGCCGGCGTAGCCCATCGCTCCCGGGTCTCGCAAATCGTCGGAATACTGTGTGAAGTCCCGGTCGGACACTGTACTCCAGTAACTCTTATCCAGTGCGAGCGCTCCCAGACACATCAGCACGATGAGGATCGTCATTTGACGGCGGTTTTCCACGGCTGCGGCCGATAGGAAAAGCAGCCCGGGCATCACCATGTACTCGCGCCACTCGGCGAACCGCTCGTCGCCCTGCATGAATAACGGCGCATTCAGGTATAAAGAGCCCCAGCACAGAGAAAGAAATGTAAAAGCACAGAAACACAGCAGCGGGATATTCCAAGGTGTGCTAGCGAGAATTGGCCTGCGCTTCAGAAGCAGACCAATAGCCACGGCAAGAAGAATTATGCCAGCGACGCTACCTCCGAGCGGATAAGCTTGCAGCCGGTAGCGGATGGTCTGCAGCGGAAGCAACGGAACAAGCACATATAGACCCGCGATAGGCCGCCAAAACAGGCTGTAGATAACAAGCACCACGGCAAGACCATAAAGTACAGGGCCGAGATAGCCTTCAAGACCGAAGTTGATCATGCGATCTCCTGCGGCACAGTGACTACGGAGGCCCGCGTGGGACCTTCCGACCGTTTTTCTATTCGACGCGTTGCCAGCCAGGCCTTCCAAAACGTGGCGTATTCGAACATGACGGGTGAGAAACGTCCGCTCGGGCCAACCAGATCCTGCTGCTGCACATTGGCTCTCGGAATTGCCAGAGGATCCGATGATGCCAGCCAGGCGCCGCGTTCGGTTGTGAATGCGTAACGGAACCCGCACGCCGCAACAGCTTCCCTGATCTCTGGCGACCAATCGCCGTTGGGATAGGCAAAGACATCGCACTCAGTGCCTAGCTTTGCCTCGAAGGCTCGCTTCGACGTGCGTATCTCTTCGGCCATAGCTTCCAAAGGAACCGTGGTCAGAATCGGATGAGAGTGACTGTGAGAGCCGAAGCGGACGCCTTGGCCGTGCATGATCCGGACCTGGTCCCAAGTGAGCGTCACATCGCCTTCATAGGAGCCGCCAGTCCCGAGGACGTTATCCGGCCCGCGCAACATGCTAATGTGAGCATCGCGCGCCTCTGAGGAGCAATATTTCAGACTTTCTATCAGGGCCTCGATCAGCGTTTCCGCGCGCTTCCCGCAGCGCTCGGACAGAGTGTGGCGCAAAGCCATGCGCGCCCGCTCCGGCCAGAATGGCATCCTCTGCCCCGTCAATCCCGTGCAAAGGAATACCGTGGCGGGGATGCCGTGCTCGCGCAAAATGGGATGGGCGTTCACGTAATTGTCCTGCCAGCCATCGTCCAGAGTGAATGCCACGCGAAGCCGTTTCGCGGCGCTTCGTGGTTTGAAACGGCCAGGGGACCCATCGCGCACATCCACCGTTTCGTATCGCGCGGAAACATACTCCACTAACTGACGGAAAGTCTTTTTGCGAACTACGATGAAAGGCAGACTGTCGGTGCGTGAGAAGGCCTGCTCGTCCAAGATGCGGTGGAAGGTGAGAACAACTGTAGCGCCACGGCGGCGCAGATCCCGTTTCGCCCACCACAACGCGCCGCTAAAATACAACGCCCGCATCCACAGTGACTGCAAGAGCACATGGATCATGTCCATGACTTGGCCCAAACGAAACAGCCCGTCGGATCTTCCGGACCTCATCGCACAATCCTGTTCTTCAACGCGCGCAGCCGCGAGTGAGCCCACACCCGCGGACTTGGCCGCCGAAAGGTTGCCCAGACCAGTCTTCTCGAACCCGTCGACATCCATTCTTTGTACGATGCATCTCCTGCGAGGAAGTCAAATTCATCAAAACCCAGCATGAGCGCATGCTCGATGGCCAGCGCCAGTGTCACTACTCCCGGACTTAGCCGCTTGTCACTCGTGTAGTTGTAACCGCACTGATAAAAATAGACCTTGTTCGCGTGAACAAGGTTATAAACTATTCCGACCAGTTCTTGTCCCGCCGTTACCCGTAGAAGTTGCACCTTGCCCAGCGGAAAGCCTTTTTCGACAAATCTGGAATGAAAGGCCCCGAATCGGGCGGACTGCCACAGCCCGCGGCGTCCAAGACCTTTGAAACGCCGAGTGTTCAGCCATGCCAACTCGCCTAGCATTGCAAGCGCCTGACTCGTATTCGATGCCAGTTCCAAACGTAACTCCCCGGCCGGCGAGTAATATCGCATCTTCCGGCGTAAGTATTGCCGATGGCCTGCTCCAAGCGCTTGTATATAGGACAGACCGGAATTCCGTAAACCGGCCAAGTCGACGTAGTAACAGGGCTGCCAGCTTTCCTCGACCCCAAGATCGGACAATTCCCTTTTGAGCAGATCGTATGCCGGTCCAGGGCAGAAGCCGTTCAATTCAAATTCATCCCATGATCGCCCTCTGACGCACGCCGCCAACGCGCTCACAGCGCTGTCGATCCATTCTTCCCGGCATAAGAGGCTATTGAACTCGATGTAGAGCGTATCCTCGTCCGGTTCGCCGGAAGCATTGATGGTGATCCGGCGCAAAGGGCGTTTCCATGACCGCCGGGGCTCCACAATCAAGCACGTTCCAACACTGGACCTGTCGTTCTGGAAAGTGACCAACGAAGCTTTAACAAGATCGCCGAAGGTCTCGAGCCAGGTTTCCACCCACAAAGGCGACATGAAGATGGAACTTTGCGAAGTCTCGGCTAACTCCGTCCAGATGGGCGCAATACTGGACCATGGAGCCGCCGGCACTACCATCGTGTCTAACGGCGGAACGGCCCCCGGTTCGGGAGAGTGAGCTGCGATGAGAGAAGGAGTCATTGCTTTGGGCTATTAACTCCTTTCTCCGTTCGTGGACCCCAAACGGGGGGCGGTCTTAATGTCGTTCTCGCGTTCAAACAGCCACGCGGCGTCCGTGTCCAATGCCAGCGCGATGCGGCGGCGCAAGTCGTCGCTGGGCTCTCGAAATCCGTTCACGACTTTACTGAGGACGGTCTCATCGATTTCCAGTACTCTGGCAAGACGGTTCTGGCGAATACCGCATTTCCACATTTGTAGTTTGAGGTTCGGATACATTGCTCGGACCAATTCAGCAAGGCTCCATTTCGTCTTTGGAGGCGTAATAACTCTCTCTTATGTTCCAGAGGAACCAGTCCGGAACGGCATTAATAACTGTGCCGAGCAGTTTCTCTTTCGGAACGGCCGATAGCGCCTTTTTCAGCAAAGAACGTTTGGTATGGTCCGGCCGCAGCACGAACAAGACTCCATCGCTGACCTGCTGCACAAGCTGGAAGTCGGCGACAGCGGTGACTGGCGTGGTGTCTATGATCGTGAATGAAAAGTTCGCGCGCAGTGTCATGGTCGCTTTCTTCCACTGGAGAGAGTCCAACAGTTCCGCCGGATTGCCCTTAGCCTCGCCGGCGGGCAGCACCAGCAAATTAGGAATCTCTTCCACTTGCACGATTGCTTCATCCAGCGAGCAGCGCTCCTGGATCACATCGGCAAGACCGGGAGAACTCGGGATTCCCAACGAAGTGGCGATTTTGCACTGGCGCAGATCGCCGTCCACCAGCAGCACCTTGGCGTCGGACCGTAGCGCGAGTGTGCCTGCAAGATTGATGGAAGTCACCGTCTTCCCGTCACCCAGGCTGCCGCTGGAGATCGCGATCACTCTCGGCCGAGCGGAGTGCAGCAAAATATTGGTTCGCAACAAGCGGTACTGCTCCGCGATCCGGAGGTTGCTGCCATCGAATGGAATCAGTGGGCCATGGGCGATGTTCAGATGCACAGAGCGGTAGGAAGATTCCTCTTCAGCATTAGGCGGCGCACTTCCGCGAACGGCCGAACTCGCGCTCCAGCCGCGATCGTCCGCCGTAACGCCTGAGTCTTCGCGCCTCTTGAGGGCGGAAAAAAAGCCTGTCATTGCGGTCTCCAACTCTCTTTGAAACGCACGTTCACGATTCTCAAACGTAAAAGCACCCGCACCAGGATCGGAAGCCGGAGTAATTCCGGGCGGCGGCGTGGAAGTCTGTGAACGCGCACCGGTTCACGCGAGTCGCTCACGCGCGCGGCGAGAGAGACGGATTGTTGAAGGGCCTGTGACAGCGGTTCCCGCTCATGTCCGATCGATTCCGAATCCCGCGCAAGCTCGGTTGCGGCTGCAACGGGCGTGGGCTCGGACTGCGCGGTCTCTGCGGCCTCGCCGCTAGCCTCGGCGGGAGAAGCGGCAGCGGCCGACGCGTTCGCCCAGCCGCCAGTTCGATGTCCATTGGAGCCGCTGACATTGCTTCCGATGAGAGAGTGCGCGTTATCGGAATCTTGCGGCCCGGCAGTCTCCGGCGTTGACGCCGGACTCTCGGCGGCTTCCGTCATGCCCGGCTCTTCAAGCGGAACTGAAAGATCGAGATCCAAGACCACATCGAGGATTATGTCCGCGTCCACCTGCCGTTTATTGCGGCTGAAGGCAATCAGGAGCGCGTTATCGCAGATCGCGTTTATGAGTCGCGGGATGCCGCGGGAACATTGTGCAATCAAATCGAGTGCCTCGGCGCTGAAGGGATGAGGCTCCGTGCCGCCGAAGCGCGTCCAGCGATATTGAACGAAAGGGCCGATCTGATAGCGCGCCAGCGGATCGATGTGAAGACGAATCGCAATTCGTTGTTTCAACTGCCAGAGGTTAGGATGATTGAGAACGGTTTTAAGCTCGGGTTGTCCCGCCAGCACGATCTGCAGCAACTTCTCCTCGCCTGTCTCGAAATTTGTGAGCAATCGAATCTCTTCGAAGATCTCGTGGCTGAGCTTGTGCGCTTCATCGATAATCAAGACAGCCGTATTCCGCTTCTTGTGAGTTTCAATAAGCAATTCCTCAAGCTTCAACAGGCGCTGCGTCTTGCTCGCCGGCAAATCGCGCACACCGAAGTTGAAGAGCAGCAGTTCTAGAAACTCGGAGGACGTTAGCAATGGATTGAACACCACATTGCAACCGGCATGCATCTCTTTAGACAAGTCGACGAGTCTGCGCAATAGGGTTGTTTTGCCAGTACCCGCTTCTCCCGTCAAGACCACGAATCCTTTGCGGCTAAAGGCGCCATAAGACAGTCCCGCGATGGCTTCCCTATGCGCCGTGGTCAGAAAGAGGGCGCTGGGGTCCGGAGTCATTGAGAAAGGGTTCTTAGTGAGCCCGAAATATTTTTGATACATGATCTTTAGCTCCGCGCTCCCATTCCGTACTCAACCTCGGGAGGGGAGGATGAGATGCGGCCCAAAACCAGGATGTTCGCGGGCAGTTCCCATTCGCCTAGAAATTCGTCCTTCTTCAACTCGATTGAGAGACCCAGCAGCAGTCCTAAAGCCAGTCCTAAGACGATCCCAGCCAGCAGCATCGTCATGCGGCGGGGTTTGACCGGAGTTTCGGGAGGAAGAGCCGGATCGGCGATGGCGAAACGTTCGGAGTTCTGACTCTTCTCCATGTCACTCGCCATCCCCGCGGAGATTCTCTTGTCGAGCAACGAGCGATAGTTCGCCCTGGAAGTCTCATAGTCGCGTGTCAGCGCCTGCATCTGTTGCTCATGGATGGGGAGCCTCTCGACACGCGCCTGATACTCGGCCATCGACTTCAAGATTCGCTCGCGATCGGTTGCGCGCGCGGCGATTTCCTGTTCCACCACCTTGAACTGCGTTTGTGTTGTGGCGACCCGCTCCTTTTGACGTTCGAGTTCGCCGTCCAGCGCGGCAGCATCGGTTATCGCGGATGTGACAACAGCCGGCGCGGGCGCGCCCGCCGCAGCATTCTTTGTTTCATCCGCCTTTGCTTCTTCCGCGAGAGCCTGCTGTAACTCACGCCGGACACGCCGGACTTCGGGATGTTCGTCGTAGTAACGCTGGCTGAGTTCATACAATTGGGCGCGCAGTGCGGCTGACGCTTTGACCGGCCCTGGATTCGCCGGCGCGTTTGGTTTGGGCGTGGCGTTCCTGGCGGCGATGGTCCGCGTCAAGTTCGCCAGGGAGCTCTCCGCCAAGTGCAGACTGTTTTCGAGCACTAACTTGTTTTGTTCCGCGCGGGCCGCGGCGTCCTGGTTCCCCTGCAACTCCTGTTGCAGACGCGAGAGTGCACCCAGCAGCGCGGGTTCCTGCTCCGGAAGTTCGCCGGCCCATTTGACCTTATAGCGGCTCAGTTGCGCTTCCTGAACATCGAGACTGATTTTCGCCTGCCTGAGCTGATTTTCTATGAACTCGCTGGTTCCCTGCGCGCGCTGCTCGCGGGTCTTTTCGTTCTGTTCTACAAATAGACTGGCGACGTCGTTCACGACGCGGGCGGCCACCGCCGCATCGGGTGCCTCGTACGCGATACGGAATGCGGCCGAACGCCCGATACTGATGCCTCTCTCGACGGAGATATCGATATCTTTGCGGAGCCGGTCCACAAGATCTTCGCGCGTCTTATTTCCCATCCCGGCATATAAGTGGTATTTGTCGAGAATGCCGCTCAGGTGTTCCGTACTGAGAACCTGCTGCGTAATCGAGTTCATGCTGTCTTGAACCGAATCCTGAACCGTAGACGGGACAAACTTCTCGGGTATCTTCTGCGAGTCGACCAGGATGACTGCTTCGGCCCGGTACACATTGGGAAGGCGGCGGATCACCGCGAACGCTGCCACGCTGACAACCACCCAAGTGACTAAGACAAGCCAGAGATGCTTCCATACCATCCGGACTAAGGACCGCGGATGAAACTGCGGCAGAGAGGACGTCGACTTATTTACTTCCCTCAATGTTTGCGCTCCATGAGCTTCTGTTCTGCCAACATCTTGTTGCCGTTCCATTTCCCTTGGCATTTTGGTGTCCAATGCAGAGAACCTGGATTTGCAGAATGCTTGGTCATTTTCTTCATGCCGCTAGGAAACAGGTTGGGAATAACTTCGACAGTTTGGGAACATACGAAGTACTAGTAAGGTGTGCCCAAGCTCCCCAGCGGACCGCCGAATGCCGCCGGAACCTGAAATGCCGACCAAAGCAGCGTAAAACGCACAACCTGAATACTGTCGTTGGAGTAGATCGTCCCGGAACCAAGAGAGCTCTTCAGGAAACCGTAACTGAGTATCATTGATGTCCGCGGGGTCAATGCTTTGCTCAGTACGGCGTTCGCCTGCCAGTTTGTTCCGTCGCCTAAAGGCCCGCCTGTAAGGCGCTGATACGCTACCGAGAGATATGCGGCCCAGTTACGCCCCGGTTGACGCCATCGCCACACGCCAACTCCGCCATCGGTGGAGGAAGAAGCCAGGCCGTAGAGATCGCCCGCGGATCGTTCATAGGAGACCAGGAACGAATTCTCGCGCCCCTGGTAACCGGCGCCGAGTTCTCCTACAAATTGCGATCCGCCTGGCGATTGTTTCGACAGATCGGACGTTATGGCGCCAGGCGCATAATATCCAACACCCCCCTCTGCAAGAATGGACCAACGCTTATCCAGCTTTCGCGAGTAAGTGGCAGTGGCATTCGTTGAGCGGTAATCGCCTAGGGCCGTGTGATCCATTATTGTCGAAACGCTCACTCCCGCGGCGCTCAGTGGCGTCAAGGAATAGGAGAGATTCGCGGTGACAGTTTCGAAAGTCGTTCGGGGAATCACGTAAGTTGTCTCACTCGTTTGTCCAGAGGAACCGTCACGATTTTGCAACTGATATGCTCCGGCTTCGAGTGAGATATGTAGTCTCGTTGTAGGCAGATAAGTCACACTCGTGCGCCCACCGGTGGATAGCACCCGTCCGCCGTATAAGAGACTGCTTGGCGGTAGAGCCGGCGAAGCGCCGCTAAGCGTGTTGAGGTTGCCCGCTGAAGAACTCGGAGTCAGAAGGGATGCAAACGGCTGAAGAGCCAGCTCCACCACGCTACTGTCGTCTGCCGCTGCTGTCAGCGCGAAACTCCACTTAGGACCCCAACGGGATTCCCAGGCAAGTTGAAAGTTCTGATTGAACGACTGTAAACCGCTAACCCCATAGATGCCCGAATAAGATGGCGAGTAAATCAGGTCCAGATGATTCACAGCGTCGGTGTGCGTGTAACCTGCCGTAACCGCCGCAACAGCCCCGCAGTCGCACCCGAGTTGCCGGAAATCCGTTCCGCTTCCCAGAATTCCTCCTGGGATCGACTCATAGCCAGTCGAAGCTCCGGCCTGGTACAAATGAAATCCATTCTTGACCACAGGCGCGGATGTTTCATCACCCGGCGCGTCCGGCGCCACGGCGTCTTGTGTCGTAGCATCCTGGGCTGGCGCGGGATCCTGAGCCCGAGCTGCCTGGGAAATGAAAACCAATAACAGGCCCGCGCGGAATATTGAAACTCTTTTGGAAACGTTTTTGGATAACTTCCCAGTTTTTGTCATCGGATGCGCATTTCCTATTGCGGCACTACCACCGTGTCTCCCGGCTGTAAAACGATGTTCTGCTCGCTGTGTTCGCCGCGGATTACGGCCGAGTATTGAAACGGTAGCTGCACCTCCTTGCCGTTCTCACGGCGCAGAATGTACAACTTCCCACGCCTCGCATAATCCGTAAGGCCTCCCGCCTCTGCTATGGCCTGCAGCACCGTTAGAGGCGCCCTGATTGTGATCGGACCTTCTTTCTTCACAGCTCCAATGACATACACTTTCTCGCTATGGACTTCTTTGACGATCACAGCGACGTCGGCATCGCGCAGAAACCGCGCGAACTTCTGCGAGAGGACCTTCTCGAGTTCGACCGGCGTCAGGCCCGCGGCTTCCACTTCCTTCACCATTGGCATGGAAATAAAGCCATCCGGACGCACCACGATCGACGGAACGGAAGCTTCGGGCTCCTTGAAAACATTGATCGCCAGCACATCGCCCGGCCCGATCACAAAGTGTGAAGGAGGATCCGTAGTTGCCACGACGGGCGTTTCGCCATTGATGGCGGGTAGAAAACCGCAAGTGCACGCCGCCAAGAATACTGCAATCGCCCGCAAAGGACGCTCGGGTGGAAACGGCTCAGGTGATAAGTAATGCATTCGGATGGTGCAATCCTCTGCACGAGCCGTGCCAACAAATTGCTGACACTCGAGGCGACGAACTATGTCCACATATTCAGGTCATCCTGCGGTACTGGGGGACACATTGCGGACCACATGGTACTGCTCAATCTCCAGTCCGATGCCGAACTTACGCGGCCCTTCGGAATGTTGTTCCGCCCGAATAACTCGGACTGTACATTGAAGACACAAGTGGGCATGCAGAGAGGAAAGCTGGAGGGATGCGCGTAAAGGTTGTTGGTCGGCCGAAACCTCGAGAATACACACTAACTGCTGGCCGTGAGAGAATTCTTCGCCGCAATAAGCAAAGAACCCTCCAATGCTGATGTCGCGCGTTACCATCGCGATCCGTTCGACCTGGCCCGCCGCCGACTGCCTGACAATGTGACCCGCAAGACGGAGAGCCAGACGCAAATGTTTTCGACGCTCAATATTGCCAGAGGGAGGAAACTGATGCATGCGCTGGTGGGCTGTTCCGCGCAAGCCGTTGCAATTTCATGTCCACCGACAGTACCTCAGGAACTCTGGTACCAAACCGCATTGACCTAGTTCTAAGTCTTATGCTACAAATTTGTCCTTGGTGTCCCTACGATAAATTCCCTAGGGAGCGGAGTTTAGTGCGACCAGTTACACTGACCGTAATTTCGGAAGATGCCGCCCTCATAGCCCTGTGCCGTGAGGCGTTGCGCGATTTTAGTGAATCTTCCAATTGGGAACTCAGGGTAGAGACTAGTTGTAAATTCATGCCGTCCGATGGAATTTGTTTGATCGATTATAAGGCACAACAAAGACCGCAAATCGTCATTGATACGAACAGAACTGAAATAAGGTACTTTTTCCTGGTTCGGCCCAAAGAGTTGGAACAGTTCCGCGAAGCCGTCCCGTCGGCGCGCGGTAACATCCTCTTGAAGCCCGTAAGCCGCGCAGTCCTCGATGCGTACTTCAGCTCCGCGATATCGTCTTCCGAAGCGAGTTCGCTGCGCGCCCAACGCGACGAACTCTTACAAGGTCTCCTCGAAGCTAATCTTCGGTTACAGCAATATGACCAACAAAGAACGAATTATTTAGCCCGCGCCGTGCATGAGTTTCGGGTTCCCTTAACTGCAATCAGTGGATTTCTGGGGCTTTTGTCGAGCGGCGAACTGGGATCTCTCAACGGCAACCAGATAGAAGCGTTGCGCCGCATGCGCCACGGCGTCGGAATCATGACGCGATTGACGTCCACCATGCTCGAGTTGAGCATCGCGGGGCAACGGGAACGCGAACCCCAGTTGCGCGAAGGCCGCATTGAAGAGTGCGTCGACCAGGTTGTCAAGACCATGGAACCGGTCGCTCAAGAGAAAGACTTGCGAGTTGTTCTCAATGAGTTGCTTCCTCCAGGTGGCCCTTTGTTGTTTGAACGCGCCCAGATCGAACAGGTCTTGATCAATCTTCTGGACAACGCCTGCCGGGCTTCGCCCAGGCACGGAGAAATTGAGATTTCGGGTTATCCCTATTTTTGGGAAAGACGTTTTTTGGCGCCCCGGACCAATCGCAAAGACCGGAGGCGGCAGAGCGTTCCCGAGTCCAATTCCTATCGCATCGATATCCGCGACTCAGGCCCCGGTATCCGCCCCGAACACATCGAAACGATCTTTGAGGAATACACGTCGTACTCGGGTGCTCATGATCCGTGCTGTGGTGGCTTGGGACTTGCCATTTGCCGTTCGATTCTGCTGCGTCACCAGGGCCAGATCTGGGCGAAGAGTCTGACCTCGGGCGCCCTGTTTTCCTTTGTGCTTCCTTTCCGTGAGCTTAAACGGTCTCAAGCGGTCCGGCAGTTGAGCAAGAGAGCTACGGCGTGAACATCTCGTTATGATGCCTTCGGAAATCTCGCGTCAGACTATTCTCGTCGGTGAAGATGAGAGCGTCGTGCGCGGTTTTCTCGACATGACGCTGCGGTCGCAAGGCTACAACGTCGAGATGGCCGGGGATGGCAACGAGGTCCTGGCGCGCCTGCGCGAGCCGCTTCCGGTAGATGCGGTTCTGCTGGACGTTATGATGCCGAGCCGGGACGGGCTCGAAACTCTGCGCGAAATTCGGCGGCTGGATAGCAATTTGCCAGTCATTATGCTTTCTTGCCTTTCCACTCCCGTGACGGTGGTAGAAGCAATGAAAGTGGGCGCCAGCGACTTTCTCGCCAAACCCGTTACGCATGAGCATCTCCGCCTGGCCTTGAAGAAAGTCCTCGAGGGTGGCGGCACGCAGCCGGAACAACCATGCCTTCCTTCCCACCATGACGCGAATGGTACGTTCTATGGATCGCACAAAGAGATGCGCGAAATTCAGGAGGCGGTCCGCAGAATTTCCTCCTCCAACTGCCCCATAGTAATTCAAGGAGAAACGGGAACCGGAAAGGAAATGCTCGCCCGCGACTTGCATGCGCAATCCCCGCTTGCGCAGAAGCCTTTCATCAAATTGAACTGCGCCTCCGTTCCGGCGGAATTGATGGAGAGCGAATTGTTCGGCTACGAGCGAGGCGCCTTTACCGGCGCGTATCGTAGAAAACCCGGCATCTTCGACCTCGCCGACGGAGGCACGTTGCTCCTCGACGAAATCGGCGATATGGAATCCCGGCTCCAAGCCAAACTGCTCCAGGTTCTCCAGGACCAGGAGTACCGCCGCTTGGGTGGATCGGAGACGGTGCGCGTGGATGTGCGCGTCATCGCAGCTACCCACCGCGACCTGGAACAAGCCATGTTGAACAATGAATTCCGCGAGGATCTGTTCTACCGCTTGAACGTCTTCTCGTTCCATCTGCCGCCGCTGCGCGAGCGCCGTGAGGATCTTCCCGCAATCGCCGGGTTTCTGCTGCGCAAGCATTCCGGAACCGAGTCTTCAGAAGCATTGCTCACGCCGGCCCTCCTCGACGCTTTCGCCGTGTACGATTGGCCAGGAAATATTCGAGAGTTGGAGAACGTCATTCGGAAGTTGATAGTTCTGGGGACGCCGGATGCGATTATTAGAGACCTGTCCAAAGCCAAGCGGCGCCGGATCCCAGCAGCCCCGCGGGAAGTGAGCGATGACTCAGTATCTCCGTCCGACGTGCTCGGGCATGTTGCGCGCCACAAGGAAGAGCGCGAAACCGAGGCGATCATGATAGCTCTAAATTCCTCACGCTGGAATCGTAAGCAAGCGGCGGCGCTTCTGAAAATCGAATACAAAGCTCTTTTGTACAAAATGAAAAAGCTCGGGATCGGTTGCTAAATATGGCACTCGCCGCTCCGTAACCGAGCCGTGACCGGCACGGAGCGGTGGCCCGTTATGCGCCACAGGACCGCGACCGTGAAGGTCTGTGAAATAATCTCGGCATTCGTTACGCTCGCTGACGCGCGCGGCTCAGTAACACTCTGAAAAGGTTGGACAGAGTTGCAGAGCCGCGATGGTTACGGGGCGCCGGGTGCTGATTATTTCACAGACCCTGAGGAAGCGGATGCGGCAAGAAACAATCAGCCACCGCGTCTCGCGAGAATCGCTCGCCGAATGTCCAGGTAGCGCTCTCCCGCAATTGTCTTCACCAGATTCTTGGCCCGCCATGAAACACTTTGTCGATAACAGGCACTCCGTTTCCCGCATGCCAGCGCCATCGCCTGCGACGCTGTAGTGCTTGCCAGAATTGCGTAGCGGCCGAAAACCAGACAGCCTTCGACCTCGGCCACCAACTGCGTCGGCTCCGAATTAAAAAGATATCGGATCCCGCATGCAGCAGCGGCGCGGCCCACTTCACGCGAGTAGTACCCGTCCGCAACCGATGCCGAAGTGACCGCTTCGCCCACAATATCCTCCAGAACGGAGCGGCTGTCTTTCCATTCTGAAATCAACTCGTCCCATCCGAGACGAGACATCCGAGACGGATGGGAGCGGGTGTGGCTGGCGATTACGTGACCGCGGCGATGCAATTCGCGGATACTTCGCGCATCCAGGAATCCAGGACATCCGATCCAATCCGTCGTAATAAAAAAGTGGCCGCGCCAGCCCACGCGCTCCAGTTCATCGGCGGCGACAGTATCGGCGCCGGCGCCTCCATCGTCGAACGTCAAGAACAACGGCGACCCAGATGCAGACGGCTCCGCTACCTTCGACACCTGCCGTCCGGCTCCACGAATCGCTTCCAGGTGTTCACGAAACTGTGGCCGGCTCAGCCGATAGTGAGCAGCGGCCGGCCGCCGTGTTGTCTCCGGCACCGCGTCCTCTTCGGTTACGTCGTGATAGCCGAGCGACAGCGCATTCATGTGCGTAGGCTAAGGCAGACGACGCAAGGCGACCGTCCGCCCCACTTCTAATGATTGCCGTACTTCAACTCGCCCGCCTCAATACGCACCGCCAATCGATTCTGCTTCGGCGGAAGCGGGCACGTCGCAAACGGCGTAAAGGCGCAGGGCGGATTGTAGGCCTTGTTGAAGTCGAGAACCACCTTGCCCTCCTTCGCCAGCTCCGCGTAAAGAAACCGTCCCGATCCGTAGGTTTCTTTGCCGCTGGTCAGGTCGCGGAATATAAAGAAGAGCAATTTGTCTTCGAGCACCGGGTCCAAGCGGCATTCGTGACCTTGCATCATGAACGTTGCGTAGCCCGGGCTCGGCTCGTTTTCGGTCTCGCCTAAAATATTCGGAACTGCGATCTGATGCGGCGTGTCGTAGGGCACCCATCGCGCCACGATCCTATAATCCTCATGCACCGGGTACCAATGCAGTCCAGTAAAGGAGCGGCGATATTCGCTGTCCTTGTCTTTAAGGCGGATGGCGAAGCGCTGGCCGCGATGGATCACAAACATCGTGAGATCCCCGGCCGTGACCATATCGGGGCCTCCCTCGTCGGTGTCGGACCGCAGCGCGGCCGTTTTCGCGGGCTTGCTATTAATAAGGACCGCGACGGCCGGATCGGCGTGAAACGTCGTTTTGCCGCCGCTAAAGTCGAAATCGCCGACGTGCGCCGCCGCGTGCGGAAGTTGGATGGAACTGCCCTCCGCGGAACCCGCGCTGTTCAATCCATCCTTCAGCCAGAATAGTCCGGCGACCGTGAGCCAGCCGTCGTCGGCTTTCAGACGGGCCTCGCGTTCCTGACGCCAATGCTCGATCGTGCCAGGATAGCCGCCTTCGCCTGCCGGAAGTGTGCTCGCCATCAGAATCCCCAAACCAAACATCGCACAGAATCGCATTTTTATATTGTGACCCCGTTTTGCTCTCGTTGTCGCAAATCTTATCGAGAGCACGATTGAGACGGAGGAGACAAGGGGCGGTCCCACAGGAGGGGGCTGATGGCGAGTTCGAGTTGACACGGACCGGTGGTGGCGGATATACTCGCCTCAAACTGAATGTGTTTACTTCGTCACAGAAATCGGAGGCCGTCCCTTAGTTCCAGCGGATTGTGATACATTCAGCAGTGCTTCGACACAGTATAAAGAGTGAGGCAACAACATGGCTAGAGCAAGCACGCAACATAAGCTTGATCGTGTACGTCCCCCCAGAGTTCAGGTCACCTACGATGTAGAAATCGGGGACGCGATCGAAATGAAAGAGCTTCCGTTTGTCATGGGAGTTCTCGGAGATTTCACAGGTCAACCAACGGAGCCGCTTCCCCAACTTCGGGAGCGCAAGTTTACGGAGGTCAATCCGGACAACTTCGATGCGGTACTGGCAGGTATGAAACCGCACCTGGCGTTTTCCGTGCAGGACAAGCTGACCAACAATCCCGACGCGAAAATTAACGTCGATCTGCATTTCAAGAGCATGGAGGATTTCGAGCCGCAGAGGGTCGCCGAGCAGGTGCCGCCGTTGAAGAAACTGCTTGAGCTGCGGACGAAATTGTCGGACCTCAGAGGGTCCCTGCAGGGCAACGACGCATTGGAGAAGGCGCTACTCGACACAGTTGGGAGCGAAGACAAGTTGAATAAGCTGAGAGGCGAACTCGGCGGCAAACCGGAGGAAGGAAATGGCTGAGCAGCAGCAATCCGCGGCAGCGGCGAGTACACAAACCGTCGAACAGGATAGCCTGCTCGATCAAATTGTCGAACAAGGCCGGATGACCACGACAAAAGAGCGTGGCAAGGACCTGGTGAAGGAGTTCGTCACGCAGGTTCTCGACAAGAACATGCAAATCTCGGCCGACGCCGAGGCCATGATCAATCAGCGCATTGCGGATATCGACCGCATGCTCTCAGCGCAGCTCAACGAAATTTTGCATCACGCGGAATTTCAGAAGCTCGAAGGTTCATGGCGCGGTTTACGGTATCTGATGGATCAGACCGAGACCGGCGTCCAATGCAAGATCAAGGTCCTCAACGTTAATAAGAGGGATCTGCTGCGCGATCTGAAAAAGGCTCCGGAGTTCGATCAGAGCGCTCTTTTCAAGCAGGTCTACGAAGAAGAATTCGGACAGTTCGGCGGCGCTCCATTTGGCGCGCTGGTCGGCAATTACGAGTTCGGACGCGGACCCGAGGATATGGAACTGCTGGAGAAGGTGGCGCAGGTGGCGTCTGCCGCTCACGCTCCGTTCCTGTCTGCAGCCGACCCAGGTTTCTTGAATCTGGAGAGCTTTTCCTCGCTCAACGTGCCGCGCGATATCGCGAAGATCTTCGACAGCACTGAATACGCGAAATGGAAATCGTTCCGCCAAAGTGAAGATTCCCGCTACGTCGGTCTGTGTCTGCCTCGCATGTTGATCCGGCTGCCTTATGGCAAAGACGGCACCACTGTGGAACAGTTCAATTACGAAGAGAACGTCGACGGCACCGATTACAAGAAGTACTGCTGGGCCAACGCGGCCTTCGCCATGGGCGCCCGCATCACCTCGGCGTTCAACTTGTACGGCTGGTGCGCGGCGATCCGCGGCGTTGAAGGCGGCGGCCTTGTGGAAGGCCTGCCGGTTCACAACTTCAAGACGGATGCCGGCGAAATCGCGATGAAGTGTCCCACCGAGGTTCCGATTCCCGACCGCCGTGAAAAGGAACTGGCCGATCAAGGTTTCATACCGCTGGTTCACTGCAAAGACACCGATTACGCGGCGTTCTTCAGCGTGCAATCGGCGCAGAAGCCCAAGGTGTACGACAAGGACGCGGCGAATGCGAACGCGCGTTTGTCGGCGCAACTGCCGTACATCATGGCCTGCTCGCGATTTGCGCATTATCTGAAAGCGATGATGCGCGACAAGATCGGGAGCTTCATGTCGCGAACCGATTGCGAGCGCTGGCTCAACCAGTGGATCACCAATTACGTGACTCCGGACGATACGGCAGCGCCGTCGATCAAGGCCCAACGGCCGTTGCGCGACGCGAAGATCGAAGTCCAGGAGATTCCCGGCAAGCCGGGCGCCTATCGCGCTGTCGCGTTTTTGCGTCCGCACTTCCAGTTAGACGAATTGTCCATGTCGCTGCGCCTGGTAGCTGAGCTGCCGGCGTCGGCACGCAAATAACCGGCAGTTTTTTTAGCATCGGGCACTTTCCCGCGCCGTTCACGAGAATCGGCGGCGCGGGTCCGGATCCGTATGCGTGGAATTCTTCCAACAACAACGAGCATAAGGAGAGCAGCATATGGCGATGGTAGATTATTTCTTGAAAATCGACGGGGTTGATGGCGAAGCCCAGGACTCGAAACACAAGAACGAGATTCAATTGGAATCGTGGTCGTTCGGCGAACAGCAATCCGGCAGCGCCTCGACCGGCGAAGGCATGGGCGCCGGCAAGGTTCAAATGGGCGATTTTCATTTCGTGATGCGCAGCAATAAGGCGACTCCGAAACTGTTCCTCGCCTGCGCGAACGGCGAGCACATCAAGAAGGCTGTGCTCACCTGCCGCAAGGCCGGCAAGGATCAGCAGGAGTATTTGAAGTGGACTTTCACCGATCTGCTGGTCTCGTCTTACCAGACGGGCGGATCGGCGGGCAGCGATGTTGTGCCGCTCGATCAGATCTCAATCAACTTCACCGAAGCGCAGATCGACTACAAGGAACAAAAGGCGGACGGCACGTTGGGCGGCGCGGTCACCACCAAGTACAACGTCAAAACGCAAAGTTCGTAAGGCGGATGCGGGGCTGATTCGGCATTGTCGCGCTGTCCTCAACCGGGGGCGGCGCGATGCCGTGTTTTCGAACGCATATGGAATGACGATCTGTCGCAATGAGTGAAGATTCCGGGGATTATTTCTTAAAAGTCGACGGCATCGAAGGCGAATGTGCCGATCCCGCGCATAAGCGCGAATTGCGCATCCTGACGTTTTCAAAGGCGGTGTCGAGTCCGCATGAGCGCGGCGGCGGCATGCCCATCGGAGCGCCTGTCTGCGACGATATCCGTTTAACGATGCGAGTGGATCGGGCGTACACCGGTCTCCTGATAACTTCGATGCAAAATCAGATTCTCAAGAAAGTAGTATTGACCTGCCGCAAGGCGGGCAAGGACGCGCGCGAGTATTTGGTTATTACGTTGTCGGACGTAATGGTCTCGAGTTGCCGGTTGACCGGGTCGCCGGATGGCAATCCCATCCCGATGCTCTATTTCTCGTTGAATTTCGCGCAGATCCAGGAAGAGTACCGGGCCCAAAAGGGGATAGGAACGCTAGGCGGATCGCTGATGTATTCGTACACGCTGAAAAAAGCGTAAGATATAGCCAATTCGAAATTTGCAGCGGAGGAGCGGGTGCCCGAGGACCAACGCGACTACTTTCTTAAAATTGACGGCATCGAAGGAGAATCGCAGGACCAGAGTCATCGCGGGGAGATTCGCCTGCATGACTTCAACTTGGCCATGACGAACCGCGGCAACCGCGCTGGATACTCGGTTGGACGCCCCTATTTCGAAGATGCCACCTTTTCCGGGCCGATTGATGCGTCGTATACCAAACTCAACGAGGCCTGCCTGAAGAACGTCGCCGTTCCTAAGGTGGTGCTCACGTGCCGCAAGGCCGGGAAGACGCAATACGATTTCCTGGTTATAACGTTCACTAAGGTTTACGTCACCAACTGCAGAATCGACACCTTGGCCGAGAGTCCGAAAATGGAATTCACTCTGGGTTTCGCGAGACTACAGGTCGACTATCGGGAACAGAAGCAGGAAGGCGGGCTCGGTGGCGCCCTGAGCGCCGTATTTGAATTAGCGAGTGGAAGAACGGAGGCTGGTTCGTGACCCCAAAACAACTATTTCAATCCGGAAAATTGAGCGAGGCGATTACCGCGCTGGGCGCGGAGCTGCGGGACAATCCTACAGACGTGCAGAAGCGCACTTTTCTTTTCGAGCTATTGTGCTTCGCCGGTGAATACGACCGGGCTGAGAAGCATCTCAATCTGCTTGCGGATCAGGGACCGCAGGCGAAGCTCGGCGCAGTCTTGTATTTTTCATCGCTGCATGCCGAGCGCCTCCGTCAGGAGATGTTCAAGAAGAGCGATTTTCCAACGGGCCGCACGCTGCTTCCCGCCGACAGCATTCAGGGCGTGTTGAACGGGCAATCCTTCGACTCGTTTGAAGATGCCGACCCGCGCATCGGCACACGTCTCGAAGTGTTCGCGGCCGGGGCGTATTTGTGGATCCCGATGGAACATATC
>JBEKUT010000031.1:0-26988 GCA_049514735.1 Bryobacteraceae bacterium | reverse complement strand
ACGTTGGCTGTGACAATGAAGTCGTGTGTGAGGGTCAGGCTGGCGCTTTGGGTGGAGCCTTTGCTTTCTTGCGCGGCCTGAAACAAGCCTTCGCGGGGCAGCATGCTGTCCAGTTGTCCGAGATAATTGAAGCTCACCGTGGCACTATGCTGCAGGCTTTTGCGGCGCTCTGGATCGGCTCCCCAATAGCGCAGGAGTCCGTAGCCCAGACCTCCGCCGGGCACGGCGCGCAGTTGCTCTTTGATGGACTTGAGCTTGTCCGCTATGTCTTCGTTATGTCGAGTGTCGAGACGGATGGGATAGTGTACGGTGAACCAGCCGACCGTGCGAGTGATGTTGAGGCCGGCGATTTCTTCCCGTCCATGGCCCTCCAGTTCGACGGTGAGTTGGCCGTCTGTGCCGAGCGCTTCGTTCAAGGCAGTCAGTAGGACGTCATTGATCCGGGTGCCGTAGACGGGCGGCACTTCCTGGAGCAGGGCGCGGGTGTCCTCTTCGTTCAAGTGCAGTGAGACGGTGGCGATTTGCTCGGGTTGCCGTTCCAACGAGGCAACCGCTCCCTCCCGGTCACGGCTCGGAATGGCGCGATCGTGAGTGTCGGACGCGGTGCACTGCTGTTCCCAGTAGGGCCACTCAGCTTCCACCGCGGGGCTGGCAGCTTGTTGCTTCAGATGCGCTGCCCAGCGCTGGAAGCTGGCCGTTTTGGCTGGCAGTTCGATCTTTTGCTCCTGACGCCATTGCGAGTAGCCGCGCTCGAGGTCTTCGAGCAAGACGCGCCAGGAGACGCCGTCAACCACCAAGTGATGCGCTATGAGCAAGACGCGATCGGCTTCGGCGGGGCTCATCCGGAAGAGAACAACACGCAGGAGGAGTCCGCTGGCGAGATCGAACTGCTTTTGCCAGTGGGCGGCGCGCTCCTCTAATTCGACCGCACTGGCGACCTGTTCCATGACGAGGGCGTCGAGCGCAGTGTTTGTTACTTCTTGCGCCCAGCCGGTTTGATCTAACTGGAAGCGAGTGCGCAGGGCATCGTGATGAAAGACGAGGGCGGCAACGGCGGCGCGCAAGCCATCAAGGTTTACGGGTTCGCGGGACTCCAGCAGAACGGATTGATTGAAATGCCAAGGTTCCTTCCAGTTCCGCTCGAAGAACCATTGCTGGATGGGAGTTAGTTCGACCGGTCCACTGACAGGCGTCTGCGTGCTTTCCGAATCGGTGGTGCAATATTCGGCGACAGCCGCCAGTTCGGCGATGGTCTGATGCTGGAACAACTGTTTGACGGTGATGCGCAGTCCTTGAGTTTGGGCGCGCGCCACGATCTGGATGCTGAGGATGGAATCGCCGCCGAGTTCGAAAAAATTCTGGTGGACACTGACGTGTTGGACGCGCAGCACCTCGCTCCAGATTTGGACGAGGATCTTCTCGGCCTCGCTGGATGGTTCGGTGCTGCCGGTCAGATCGAGCTCACCCCATGTCGGTGGCGGCAAGGCGTTGCGATCCAGTTTGCCGTGGGCGTTGCGCGGCAGGGCGTTGAGGGGCATAAAGACGCCGGGGATCATGTGATCGGGAAGGCGGTCCTTGAGCCAGCGGCGCAGGTCGCCGCTAGCGGGGGCGGTGGATGGAATTGGCTCTACGGACGCGACGAAGTAGGCGACGAGGCGCTGGTCGTCTGAGGCTATTTGGCGCGCATCGACTACGGCTTCGGCAATGCCGGGATAGGCGCGGAGGGCGGCCTCGATCTCCGCGAGTTCGATGCGGTAGCCGCGGATTTTGACCTGCTGGTCTTTGCGGCCGAGGAAAACGAGATTGTCATTGGGTAGGAAACGGGCCAGATCGCCGGTGCGATAGAGCCTGCCGCCATGCGCGCCGAAAGGATCGGGGAGGAAGGATGCAGCGGTCAGGTCGGGACGATTCAGATATCCCCGTGCCAGGCAGGCTCCGCCGATGTACAACTCTCCCGCAGAGCCGGTTGGCAGCGGCTCCATCTCCTGGTCCAGAAGATAGGCTTGCGTGTTGGAAAGCGGACGCCCGAGGGGGATTGTGGTGGAGGAGAGTTCTTCCTTATCGCGCTCCACTTCGCATGTCAACATGCCGACGGTCGCCTCAGTGGGGCCGTAGTGGTTCCAAATGCCGCAGCCTGGTTGCCGGTCGAGCAACGAGAGGGCCCACTCGCGATCAGATCCCTCGCCACCAAGAATCAGCCGTCGCCTGGGCATCACTGCGTATTTATTTGTGCTTCGCTGCAGTGCAGCCAGGTGAGACGGTGCGATTTTCAGGCAGTCCACGCGCTCACGGTCGAGGTACGCGCCGACGGCATCGGCATCGAGCGCCATATCATGAGCGATCACGTGCAGCGTTCCACCGCTTAGCAGGGGCGGGTAGAAAGCTGTCACGCTGGCATCCACGCTGAGGGGCTGGACCATCGCCCAACTGAAGTCCGGTTGCAGGTCTGTTGCACGTATTAGCGCCCGAAGATAGTTAGTGACCGAACCGTGCTCGACCACGACTCCCTTCGGCTTGCCGGTGGACCCGGACGTATAGATGACGTAAGCGGCGTCGTGTTCGTCGAGAGGTTCGACCGATGGGGGGCCGGTCCGGAGCGCAGCCGCCGCTGGGTCGAACGGCAACAAATGCACTCCAAATTCGTCGAGAGTCGCGATGTGAGCGGCAGTGGTAACAATGACGCGCATGTGAGTGTCGTCGATGGTCCAACGCAGGCGATCCGGAGGGTAGCCGGGCTCCATGGGAACGTAGGCCGCACCGGCTTTCAGAATCGCTAATGCAGCGACGGCGGGATGCGCGCCGCGGTCCATGTATATGCCGACCAGACTGCCTCGCCTCACGCCGAGTCCACGTAATTGATGCGACAGACTATTCGACTGTTCGTCGAGTTCGCGGTAAGTTAGCTGCGTCGAGGAGTCCTTTACCGCAATGTTCCCGGGCGTCCGGTGGACCTGCTGGGTGAACAGCTTGTGGATCAAGCTGCTTCCTTCCCAGCTAGCTTGCGCCGCCTTTGAAGCGGCGAGCATGGTCTGGCGTGTGTTGTTATCCAGCAGCCGGATATTCGCGACAGTGCTGTGCGGCTGGGCGGCGATAGACGCGAGGATCTCTCGAACGCATGCGACTATCGAGTCCATGGCGCTGTCAGAGAACCGATTGTTATCCCAACTCAAGCGGATTGCGATCTGCTGGGGTCCAGGCATGACCGTAAGCATCAGCGGAAGATCGATCTGTTGTTGAAACTTGATCTCGCGGACGTAAAGGGATGCGCTGCCCTCTCGTACCGATTGTTCAATGGGGAAGTTCTCGAACACCAGAACGCTTTCGAACAATGGCGTTCCGCGAGGCACGCTACTCCAACCGTGGATCTGAGCTAGAGGGACGCACTCGAATTGCAGCGCCTCTGTCATGCGCGCATGATTTTCGCGGACCCAGTCGCACACGGCCATTTCCGGTTTGACGGCGATGCGAATCGGGAGCGTGTTGATGAACAGGCCAACCATCGTTTCGATGCCTTTGACTGTTCCGGGACGTCCTGAGACAGTCGCTCCAAAAGTCACGTCGTTGGTGTGTGCGAGGCGGGCCAAGAGGATCGCCCAGGCCGACTGAAAAATGGAATTGAGCGTTATCCGCTCCTGCCGGGCGACTATCTGCAAGGACGCGCTCAGAACGGAAGATAAAGAGACACGAAGCTGCTGGTAATCTTCCAGGCCCGGAGTCGACGAGGAGGTGAACGGGAGCGGCGTTGGAGCGTGCAGACCATCGAGCCGACCACGCCAGAACTGCTCTGCTTGTGTGGCATCCTGACGCTGCAGCCACGCGACGAATTCCTCGTAACGTGGAGGCGCAGGCAGGTTAGGTTGTTGGTTCGATATTAGCGACTGATAGCACCGCATAACCTCGCCTAGCACGACGGGGAGACACCAGCCATCCATCAGGATGTGGTGAAAGCTCCAGACGAAACGGTGTTCGACAGCGCTATTGCGGAAAAGCGCAAAGCGCAGGAGCGGGGCTTTTCCGAGCCGGAAACCTGTTGCACGATCGACGGCGAGATAATCTTCGAATCGTGCGCGCCGTTCGTCTTCGGATAATTCGGAGAGATCCTCGCGAGTCCATTCGGGATGAACTTCGCGCCCGATCACTTGCAACGGCTTTGGTACGTCCTGCCAGACAAACGCCGCGCGCAAGACCTCATGCCTTTGGATCGCCAGTTGCCAGGCTCTTACGAACGCTTCGGCGTCGAGGTCTCCAGCAAGCAGACAGCTCATCTGCTCCACGTAGACGCCCGATCCCGGCTCCAGCAAACTGTGGAACAGCATGCCGTGCTGCATGGGCGTCAGCGGATAGATCGCTTGAATATTTCTTTGGGCACTCATGAGGGTTCCTGGCTGCCGGTATCAGAATTCAACTTGGGAGATCAGATTTTGGAGCGACTGCTGGTCCAAATCGGCTAAAGGAAAATCGGACGGCCGGTATCCGGCGACGGCGGTGTTACGGCAATGATGGACGATGGCGCGGAGGGATTCGAGGTAGGCGTCCGCGATTGCCTGGACATCGGCTTTGGCGTGGTAGTGCGCACTCCACGAGATGGACATGTGCAGCACGCCTTTCGCGATGAAGCCCGACACTCGTAGAGCCTGGTCGGGAATTACCCGAGGGCTGCGGGCGGGGCCGCTGCGTTCACGGGCGGGCAGGAGCAATCCATCTTGGACTAGAGCATTGTCCAAGCGGCCCAGGTAATTGAAGCTCACTCGCGGATGGTATGTGAGATTCCGGCTACGCTCCCGATCGCGGCCCAGATACCTGAGAAGCCCATATCCCAAGCCTCCCCGCGGCACGCTTCGCAACTGGTCTTTTACGGATTGCAATCGATCCGCAAGGGACTCTTCGCGCGCAAAACGAAGTTTGATGGGGTACATGACGGTGAACCATCCGACTGTGCGGAAAACGTCGAGGCCGACTTCTTCGTCGCGTCCGTGACCTTCCAGTTGCAGAGGAAGCTCGCTGTCACAATCGACTGCGTAAGAAAGCGCGGTCAGCAGCACGTCGTTGATTTGAGTGCCATAGACGGGAGGAACTTCCTCGAGCAAGGCGGCGGTGTTGTCTTCATCGAGCGTAACCAGGATCGTTTCATTGCGTTCGTTTTGGCGGGGCTGGCCGGGCTCGGCTAGGGACGCGGGCGCGGTGCATTGTGCTTCCCAGTAAGGCCACTCTGCTTCCACTTCTTCGAGCGCGGCACGTTCTGTGAGAAGCTCGCTCCAACGCTGGAAACTGGCTGTCTTGGGCGGGAACTCAGGAGGCTTGCCCAGCGCCCATTGTTGGTAGCCGCCGTCGAGGTCTTCGAGCAGGATGCGCCACGAGACTCCGTCGACCACCAGGTGATGTGCGATCAGCAAGACGCGATCCGCGCCGCCGTCATGCATGCGAAACAGCACAATTCGGAGCAACAGGCCGCTGCCGAGGTCGAAACGCGTCTGCCACTCGCTGGCGCGCTGTTCCAATTCCTGAGAGCTGCCTACCAGCTCCACTGTGACCGGATCGCCGGCGGGGTCTTCGAGCACTTCTTGTTTCCAGCGTGTTCCGTCAAACTCGAAGCGGGTTCGCAGTACGTCGTGATGGTCAACGAGGGCGCGAACCACCGCGCGGAGACCTTCTTCCTGTACCGGCGCGCGGGCTTCCAATAGGACCGCCTGATTGAAGTGCGCGGGCCGTGTCCAATTCTGATCGAAGAACCAGTGCTGGATGGGCGTCAACTCCACCGGTCCGCTCACGCGGCCTTGGGCGGCTGCCGGCGCGGAATCAACCTCGGCTACCGCAGCCAGCTCCGCGACAGTCTGATGTTGGAACAACTGCTTGGCCGTAACGCGAAGGCCCGCAGCTTGCGCACGCGCGACGATCTGAATGCTGAGGATGGAATCGCCTCCGAGTTCAAAGAAATTCTGGTGTGGTCCGACGCGGTCGACGCGCAGGACCTCACTCCAGATGCGGGCGAGCGTGCGTTCGGTATCGTTGCCGAGTTCGGCATTGATCGACTGGTCCGTACCGCCCCAAACAGGCACGGGCAGGGCGTTGCGGTCAATTTTTCCTGTAGCGCTGCGCGGCAGTTCAATGAGCGGTACCCAGGTGGCGGGCGTCATGTACTCGGGGAGCCTCTCGCGGAGCCAGTTGTGCAATTCGGTCCAAGCAGGCGGCGTCTCGTTTGAGGTTACGATGTAGCCGACGAGGCGTTTGTCCCCGGGCGCCGCTTCTCTGACTTGCACTACCGCTTCTCGAACTGCGGGATGATCCTGGAGCGCGGTTTCGATTTCACCAAGTTCGATACGATAGCCGCGGACTTTCACCTGGTGATCTTTTCGTCCCAGGAATTCGATGTCTCCGCGGGGCATGAACCGCGCTCGATCACCAGTGCGGTATAAACGATCGCCGTTGGTGCTGAAGGGATCGGGCACGAATCGTGCGGCGGTCTGATGAGGGTCCTTGGCATAGCCGTCGGCAAGGCACTCGCCTCCGATGAAGAGATCGCCGGGCACGCCGATGGGGCAGGGAAGCAGGCCGTCATCGAGCACGTAATAGCGGGCGTTCGCGATGGGACGGCCGTAGGGAATGCTGACCCAGTGAGGGTCCATATTATCGGGCACGCGGAAGAAGTTGGACCAGACCGTAGCTTCCGTGGCGCCTCCGAGCGCAATCACCTCCGCGCGGCGAAATGTGTTGCGTAACTGTCCAGGCAATGAGAAAGGGATCCAATCGCCACTTAGGAAAACTAGCCGAAGCGATTCGGAGGAAGCGGCGGGCACCTTGTGGAGAAAAGGCGTGAGCTGCTGCAACGCAGCGGGAGCGGAATCCCAGAACGTGATGGGGTACTCGGTGAGCAAGCGCGTGAGCTGCTCCGGATCGTGAATGTCGTCATCGGAAGCAATCTGGACGACGCCTCCTGCGGCAAGCAGACCGAAGATATCGTACACGGAAAGATCGAAACATAGCGACGCAACACAGAGGACTCGATCATGAGAAGTGAGCGAGAAATTGCGGTTCGCCCAATGGACCAAGTTGACGACGCGTTTGTGCCGGACTACCACGCCTTTGGGAGTGCCGGTGGACCCTGACGTGAAGATGGCGTAGGCTATGGCTTCCGAGCCGACGGGTTTATTTAAGCTCGGCGTGTGCGGCGCGGAACTGCCGAGTCTCTCGATCTCGATCGCGCCGTCGCGTTCCAAGCAGATTGCGGCATCCAGTTGCGATCCGGATGCGGACAGCTCCTCGCAGATGGGGAGCAATTCCCGCCGCGTGGTCAGGTAGCGGATTTGAAGCGAGTCGAGCACAGCGCGCATGCGTTGGCGCGGCCATTTCATGTCGAGGGGGACGTAGGCCGCTCCGGCTCTAAGGATTCCGAGTAAGGCAGGAACAATTTCGAGTGAGCGATCCAGCAAGACGGCGACGTAATCGCCTGGGCGAACGCCCGCCGAGCGCAAGGCTTCGGCGATCCGGTCCGAAGCACGATTCAGTGCGGCGTAGGTGAGGCAGGAATCGCCAAATACGACACTCAGACTGTCGGGCTGCGACGCCGCTTGTTGTTCGAAAAGCTGGTGAATGGAGATGTCTTGTGGATAATCCGCGGCCGTTTCGTTCCAGGATCGAGTGACCAAGGCGCTTTCGGGTTCGGGAATCATGCTGAGCCTGGAAATTGGTAAGGAGGGACTCCCGACGATCGACGTTAGAAGGTGCTGGAAGCGAGCGCTCATGCGGCAGATCGTTTCGCGGTCGAATAAATGGGTGTTGTATTCAAATGCCCCACTGAGACCCGATTCACTCTCGGTAATGAACAGCGTGAGTTCGAATTTGGACATGTTGTTTTCGACGCTGAGCGCTTCGAAGCGAACGTTGCCGGAGGGCTTGGAGCCTGCCGGTGCGTTTTGCAGGGCGAACATTACTTGAAATAGCGGTGTGTGGCTCAATGTCCGCTCGACTCCGAGCGCTTCCACGACCTGCTCGAACGGTACGTCCTGATTCGCCTGTGCTTCCAGAACAACCTCTTTCACCTGGGCCAACAGTTCCCGGAATGACTCGCCGGGATCGATGAACGTCCGCAGCACCAACGTATTCACGAACAGTCCGATCAGTGGTTCGAGTTGACGCCGCGTGCGCCCGGAGAATGGCGAACCGACGCCGATATCGGTCTGTCCGCTGTGGCGAGAGAGGAAGAGCTGAAAAGCGGCGAGAAGCACCATGTATATCGTGGCGCCGCTGCGTTGGCTCAGTGTGCGGAGATCCGCCGCAAGTTGTTGGGGGATGATGAAGCCTTCGTGCGCGCCTTCATAGGTCTGGACAGCGGGCCGGGGACGGTCGGTGGGGAATTCCAGTTTTGGCGGGGAGCCGGCAAGTTTGCGCTTCCAGTAATCCAGTTGGCGCGCCGCGCCTCCGCCGCGCAACATCTCGTGTTGCCAGGCAGTGTAGTCGATGTACTGCAATGCGAGATCGGGTAGTGGGGATGGATGTCCCGATGCGAACGCTATGTAGAGAGCCAGGATCTCATCCATGAGAACGCGCATGGACCAGCCATCACTCACGATGTGATGCATGGTAAGAAGCGCTACGTGCTCGTCCGCGCTGAGCCGCAGTAGAGTAAGACGGATCAGGGGTCCGCGGTCAAGTAGGAAGCGCTGGCGTGAAGCGGCGATGTTGGCATGTTCCACGGCCTGAGACTTTTCGACCGCGGCGTGATGCGATAAATCGATCAGTTCCAGTTCCGGGGGCTGAGGAGCGTGGACGATTTGTTGGGGCGCTCCATCTTGCGATTCGAAGCTGGTACGCAGGACATCGTGACGCCTGACGATTTCCGCGAACGCGCACTGGAGGGCGTTGACGTCGAGAGGACCGCTTATGCGGATGCTCTTCTGGATGTTGTAGAGGGGTATGCCCGGCTCAATCTGGTCCAGAGTCCAGAGGCGCTTCTGCGCGAAAGAGAGCGGCGCGGGGCCGTTCGATTGGCGGCGCGGGATCTCGTCGCCGGCGGCACGCTCCAACCCCTCGCGTTTTAATAGCGCATCTAATACGTGACGCTTCTTGTCGGACAGGTTGGCTACTGAAGATTGGGTAGGCATAGGTTACTCCTCACTACCGGTTCGGAACGGAGCGTTAAGGGGAAGGCGGGCGACTTAGAGAAAGATTTCGCGCCTTTTGAGGAACAATTCTTTTTCCGCGTAGAGCCGTTCGGACACCCGGCCATGCTCGCGACAATCCTGAATCAGTTTGTTCGATTCGACGATCGCGTAGGATTCTTCCGTGTACTGGAGGCTGGAGATGTACGTCAGCCAAGGTTCCTGACCCATGGCGTAGACGTAAATCTGTTCGCAGTTGAGACGGCGCGCAAGATCGATGCTGCGTTCGTAGTTCGAACCGGCGAGACGCCGGGCTTGGTCGTGTTTGCGGTCTAGCGGTTTCGTGAGATACGGACCATAAAGCCAGGTTAACGGCGCGCCACTGCACTCCATACCAAGGAACAGGACATCAACGTCGCCATACAACTCGTGGACGCGTTCATAAAGAAGAGGCTCGACATTGCAGGAGTCCGCGGCACAAAGAATGGATCTTCCTTTGACGCGTACGAGGTGCGCGATCTTGGTACGGACGTCGAGATCCGCATGCTCGCCAAAGAATGGCAGACCGACGATTTCCCCACCGGGGATGGGGATGGAATCGAGTTCGTCCAGTTCGACAATATTCCGGAATCCGGTGTGCCGCAAGAGAAGGTTCAGCGACGGATCCTGGAGGGCGCCATTGCCACCGCGGGGCACAACAAGGTTGCGCACCTTGTGGCGGATCTGGAGGAGTGTTTCAAACAGAACGTGATCCTGGTGATTGTGGGAGATTAGTACATAATCGATTTCCGGCGGCAGATCCTGATATGTGTAGCGGGAGGTGTCGGAAGGGTACTTATAGGAAATTGCCGGATCGGTCAAAATGGAAACCCCCGCGGCTTCGATGAGGATGCAGGCGTGGCCGAAGTAGCGGATGCGGACAGCGTCACCTTCGTAGCGTTGCGGCGGCGGAGGCGCCTCGGTGGTGAGAAAAGACGAGAGAAGTTCCTCATCGCGGCCATTCACGTTCAGCAGCTCGTTCAGGTAGCTGGAGGGCATAGGGCGCTCTTTCATACGCGCGAATTCATCGACAGCCTCATCTTCGAAAGTCAGGGGCAGATGCAGGCGATCTTCGGAAGGAAGGATCGGCGTGCTGAGCACGAATGGACGATAGTCCTGTTCAATGAGGGACAGCGCGAGGCTCTGGCACTTTGGAAGATAGAAACCGGAACGATAGAGCAGCGATTCAAGAAATCGGATAGAAGGATTGTTGTTCAGATCGTAAACCAACTCCACATAGCCGCGCAGGTTCTCCGGAACGCGGGCGTACAGGGGTTCTAAAGAGCCGCCGCGCGCCTCGTTGCGAAGCATCTCGTCGAGAAACTTCACGGACTCGGCGAATTCGAGCATCGGACCGCAATGCGCTACGGTCTCCTGCACGAGTTCCTGAACCTCATTCACGCGCTGGCCGCCATGATCGATGAAAGGACCGCCGCGCATGGCAGGGTTTTTGACGGCCGCGGCATGCACTTTGGGATTCGCCACGTAGGAACGCATGAGAGGCAGATGATGATTGGCGACGTACATGGCCGCCGTTGAAGGCGGGATCAAATTGGCCCAGGCGTACCAGCGATTGAACATCGGCTCAAGCCGGACGTTTGGTTTCACGTACAACTGTTCATTCATAGAAGGGCTCCAAAGAAGCGAGTGGTTAGTTGGCGGACGCCATCAGCGTTTCAAGTTGATCGTCCGAAAGCTCGGACACTTGCAGCAGCAGTTCGGCCGTTCGTTCGATACGAAGCCGGTGTTCGGGGAGGCTGAGAAGCACTTCCGACAGGCCTTCAATAGTGGGTGCATCGAATGCAGCCCGTAGAGGGATCTCGACACCGAACGTCTCGCGAATACGGGATACGAGCTGAGTTGCAGTGAGCGAGTGGCCGCCCAGTTCGAAGAAATTGTCATGGATATCGAAGTCGCGGACTCGAAGAAGCTGTGCCCAAATGTCCGCTATGACCCGCTCGACTGGAGAACGCGGCTGCACGGCTTCACGTTCTTTCGCGCCGGCATCGACCGGAATGAGAGCGAGCGCGCGACGGTCGAGTTTGCCGCTCGGAAGGAGCGGCAGCGCTTCGAGTTGCACGAAAGCCGCAGGAATCATGTAGCCGGGCAGGCGATCCCGCAGGCTCTTTCGCACCTGAGAAATGTCCGGTGTTCCGATGATGTAGGCGACCATGCGGCCACCGGATTCGCCAGGATGAACGAGCACGGCGGCCTCATTTACATCCGCGTGACCTCGCAGCGCGCTCTCCACTTCGCCAAGTTCGATTCTGTGCCCGCGAACCTTGACCTGCTGGTCGATACGGTGGAGAAATTCGATCTGGCCGTCCAAGGTGTAACGCGCCAGGTCGCCGGTCCGGTACATACGGCCACCGGAGCCATCGAACGGATCGGGCACGAAGACCTCACTGGTGCGAGCGGTGTCGTCAAGGTATCCGCGTCCGACGCCCACGCCCGCGATGCAGAGTTCGCCAGATACGCCGGCGGGAACTAAACGAAGAGCACTGTCCAAAATGTATACGCGCAGATTTCCAATAGGGAGGCCAATAGGAACATTGATCGTTCCGGCGATCGCCGCGTTGCACACCACAGCATGCGTCACATCGTCGGAACACTCGGTGGGTCCGTAGGCGTTCATTACCGGTGTCTGGGGATAGCGATTGAGCCACTCAACTGTAATGTCGACAGGAAGAGCTTCACCGGTGGCTATCAGCCACCTGAGATTTGGTGCTTGGACGCGACCTGTTTGCAGAATAGCTCGCATGAGCGGGGGCACGAGTTCCAGGATGGTTACCCCGTCTTGCGCGACGCGACGCCATAACTCAATTGCATCCTGAGCGACTTCGGCCGGATATATGCGCACGCACGCGCCTGTTAACAGGGCCGCGAGATATTGCCACACCGAGATATCGAAGCTGTGGGAGGCGGTCTGCGCGACCGTATCGACCGGATGGATTCCAAGATCGCGAACTTTGGCGAGCAGATGATTCAGCATGCCGGCCTGCTCAACCATCGCTCCTTTCGGAATGCCGGTAGAACCGGACGTGTAGATGACATACGCCAGATTGCGGGAGTTGCTGCATAGCGGAAGATTTGCCTGATTGCCCACGCCATCGACAATGTCTTCTAACGTGATGATGGGGACATCCGTTCCCGAAAGAAGAGCGGCAAGATTACCAGTGACAAGCACGCAATCCGAACCGCTTTGGGCGAGGATCTGCGCTATTCGGATCGGCGGGAGCGACGGTTCGAGCGGAAGATAGGCAGCGCCAGACTTGAAGACGCCCAGGATTGCGCTTAAGAATAGAGTGCCACGCGGGGCGAGCACTGTGACGAGCGCCTCCGGACCGACGCCGCGTTCAACAAGACGATGCGCGATGCGGTTCGCTTGGCGATTCAATACGGAATAACTCAAGCCTTCGTTTTCGAAATGAACGGCGGTGCAGTGCGGCGTCTTTTCAACCTGTTCTTCGAACAACTGATGAAACAGACGGTCGGGAAGTGGCTGCGTCGCGGCATTGCGGTTCTCTACTAAATCGTGCTGCTCGTCATCGGACACTAGCGGCAGTGAGCCGATGAGGCGCGCGGGCTCGGCGACGAAAGCCTGTAAGAAACGAGTCACGAGTTCGAGGACCTTCACAATGCTTGCGTCATCGAAACGGCGGCGCTCATAGCCCAGCCGCATCTGTATGTTCGTGGATGGCACGACCTCGAATGTGAGGGGATAGTGGGTCCGCTCCTCGGCTAGGGGATTGCCGATTGCCACATTGGGACGGCTATCGCCAACTGCGGCTTCGGTGGGATAACGCTCCAATACGAGGAGACTCTCGAACAATGGATTACCTGGCGAAACCTCGCTCCATGATTGGATCTTAAGAAGCGGAGTGTGTTCCCACTCGCGGGCTTTGCTCTGACGCAATTGCAGCTCGCGAAGCCATTCCACTAAGGGCTGGTCATGTGCGATCCGCACGCGCACGGGAAGCGTGTTGATGAAGAGGCCGACTGCGTTTTCGATACCGGGCAACTCCGGCGGGCGGCCGGCTGTGGTCGCGCCGAACAGAACGTCGGATTCGCCGCTGTAACAACTGAGGACCAGCGCCCATGCACCCTGGAAGATCGTGTTCAGAGTGAGGCCGCTAGCTTTGGCACAATCGTGGAGTGCGGCGGAGAGCTCGTTCGACAACGTCCGGCGCACTACAGCAATTCTCTCCTGGACATCGGCAGGCGCTAGGAGAACGTGGCGCTGCATTCCCAGCAGGGTCGGCGCGTGGAAGCCGGCAAGCTCCTCACGCCAGTACTTTTCAGAGGCTTCCAGGTCTCTGCTCCTCGTCCAATGAATATAGGAGCTGTAGACGAATGGCGGCGGCAACTGGGCTGGCATCCCGGACACATGAGCGACGTAGAGGGTGAAGACTTCGTTCATGAGATTGGCGCCGCTCCAGCCGTCCATCAACAGATGATGAAATGCCCACACGATGCGGCAGGTATCCGCATCGGTTTGAATCACATGGATGCGCATCAACGGCGCCTTGCCGAAGTCGAACCCGCGAGTGCGCTGAGCGGCAAATGTCTCTGAAAGACGATGGTTGCGTTCTTCATCCATAAGCATGGTCCAGTTCTCGTGCTCGATGGGAACCTCACATCGTTTGTGCACAACTTGTAACGGTTCGCCGAGACCTTCCCATAGGAACGATGTGCGCAGGATTGCATGACGATCGATGACTTGTTGCCACGCTTGCGCGAACGCGTTTAGATCGAGTCCGGCGATGCTCCAACTTATCTGAAGAAGGTACGCTCCTCCGGCTGGATCGAGCAATCCGTGAAAGAGCAAGCCTTGCTGCATCGGCGATAGAGGGTAAACATCCTCAATCGTTCGCGGCCCTTTGAACCACTGGTCCAGCGTTTCCTGAGTCAACGTTGCGAGCGGGAAATCGGAGGGCGTATAACCGCCAGCTTCCGGCGAGTGGCAGTGCTCTACTATCGTCCGCAGCGCGCCGAGGAATCGTGCGCTGGCGTCCTCCATCTGTGCCGCGGTGTAGGCCGATTTGCGATACGTAAACGCGACATGCAATCTGCCGCCCGATACCTGGGAGTTCACCATTATTGGATATGATGCGTGAGCGAATGAACTGCGGGTTGCACCTTTTCGCTCACGGGCTGGTTGGAAGAGGCTTTCGCGCGGCAGCGCGCTGTCGAGTTGGCCGAGGTAATTGAAGCTCACCGGCGCGTGGAAGTCCAGACGCTTGCGCCGCTGTTTGTCACGGCTCAAATAGCGCAGCAAGCCATAGCAAAGCCCTCCGCCAGGAACCTGCCTTAATTGTTCCTTGACGGTTTTGAGTTTCGCAGCGATTCCATCTGCGCCACTCGATCCCAGATGGACCGGATACTGCGTGGTGAACCACCCCACCGTGCGCATGACATCTAGTCCCAGGCTCTCATAGCGGCCATGGCTTTCGAGTTCTACCGTCAACTCGCCGCAGGTTCCCAACGATTCCACGAGCGCGGTCAGCAAGGCATCGTTGATCTGAGTCCCGTAGATCGGCGGTACTTCCTGCAATAACGATCGAGTCTCATCCGCATCTAAGGACACCTGGAGAGAGGCAACGGAATGGTCGGCGGTGTCGCGATCAGCCCCGGCCGTACACTGCTGCCTCCAATACGGCCATTCAGCTTCCACTTCAGAGCTGGCCGCGCGTTCTTTCAGTAGTTCCGCCCAACGCTGGAAGCTGGCCGTCTTGGCGGGCAACTGCACCGTTTTGTTCTCCCGCCATTGCAGGTATGCGCGCTCAAGATCTTCTAACAGAACCCGCCAGGACACTCCGTCAACCACGAGATGGTGAGCGATCAAGAGGACGCGGCCGGAACCGCCTTGCATTCGGAACAGCACCACTCGCAGCAGGAGACCGCCTGCCAGATCGAAGCGCTTCTGCCATTCGTTTGCCAGTTGCTCAAGTTGTTCGGCGCCAGTGACAGCTTCCACCGTTAGCGGGTCTTCGCCGGTTTCCGCGAGGACTTCCTGAGTCCAATTGCCGTCAAGGCGTTCGAAGCGCGTGCGAAGCGCGTCATGATGCTCCACGAGGGCGCTTACTGCAGCGCGCAAGCCTTCCTCACTTAGCGGTTCACGAGCTTCCAGCAGCACAGCCTGATTAAAATGCCAAGGCTCTCTCCAATTCTGTTCGAAGAACCACTGCTGGATCGGCGTCAACTCCACCGTTCCCGTTACGCGGCCTTGATCGATTGGTTCGGCAGCATCAGCCGATTGTGCCACCGCGGCGAGTTCACTAATGGTCTGATGCTCGAAGAGCTGTTTTACCGTGATCCGGACGCCCGCATTCTGCGCTCTCGACGCAATCTGAATGCTGAGGATGGAATCGCCGCCGAGCTCGAAGAAGTTATCGTGCACGCCGACATGTTCCGAGCGGAGCACCTCGCGCCAGATGCGCAGCAGCGTTTTTTCCGTGTCCGTGGCGGACTCGGTTTGGTTCGCTTCGGGGCTGACGGCTGCCACGGGACAGGGGAGTGCTTTGCGGTCCACTTTGCCGTGTGCGGTGCGAGGCAGTTCCGTGAGTTGCACCCAAGCGCTTGGGACCATGTATTCGGGGAGCCGCTGCTTCAGCCAACTGCGCAGCTCGGTTGAAGATGGAGCCGTCTGGTACGCGGGGACGATGTATGCGGCCAACCGCTTTTCGCCAGTGGACTCCTGCCGCGCGTCCACGATGGCTTCGCGAACACCGCGATGCTCCCGCAGTACGGCTTCGATCTCGCCAAGCTCGATACGGTATCCGCGCACTTTCACCTGTTCATCTTTTCGGCCGAGGAACTCTATGTTGCCGTCAGGCGTGAAACGCGCTAGGTCGCCGGTGCGATACAAGGGCGCGCCATCCTTACTGAATGGGTCCGGCACGAAGCGCTCCGCAGTCAGACTGGGAAGATTCAGATATCCGCGAGCCAGGCCGCGTCCCGCGATATACAATTCGCCCGCGATGCCCGTAGCAACCGGCTCCATGCGCGGGTCCAGCAGATACACCTTTGTGTTTGCGATCGGCCGCCCGATGGGAACACGCCATAAGGTGCGCAGGGCCTTTTCGTCTTCAAGGGGGGCTTCCCAGACCGTAGTAGTGATCGTGGCTTCGGCAGGCCCGTATGCATTCATCCAACGTGCGCCGTCGCTGGTGAGTCTCGACCAGCGGAGCAGTTGGTCCGCGGAAGGGCTCTCGGCGCCGACTACCAGGAGCTTCAATATTTCAGGAACTCTGCCTTCGCAACGCTCGACGTCTTCCACAAGTTCGTGCCAATAGCTCGGTGGCATGTGGACCGCAGAGATCCTCTCGTCGCGGATCACTTGTACCCAATCGGCCGGATCCATCCCGGAAGCCTGATAGCCGAGGACCAGGGTGCCTCCGCTACACAACAACGGGAACAGTTCCTCGCCGAACGCGTCAAAGCCGGGCGACACGAGTTGGAGACGGCGCTGCTCCGGGCCAAGGCCATAGATCGGGATGATCGCCCGGACCAGATTGGCGAGAGCGGAGTCCGTTATGATCACGCCGCGCGGTGTGCCGCTGGACCCGGATGTGTAAACGACGTAGGCGATCCCTTCGGGTTGGCGGCGGCTTAAGGGAGCATCGGCGCTTTCGCGCTCGATCTCTTCCCACTGCGCGTCGAGCAGCAGCAAAGGCGTATCACCAGAGATTCCCATCAAACGCGGGGCGGTTTCCAGGGTGCACAGGACGATCGGAGACTTGGCGTCCTCCAGAATCAGCCGCCAACGCTCTTCCGGATATTTTTCGTCGAGAATCGTGTAAGCGCCGCCAGCTTTCCATACGCCAAGCAGTCCAAGAACGAGCTCCGGGTTGCGGCCGCAACAGATTCCCACAATCGATTCCGGACCCACGCCGAGGCGGCCCAAATAGCGGCCGAGCTGATTGGCGCGATGCTCCAACTGTGAGTAGCTCCAATGGACGCCGGAGCACTCCAGGGCGATCGGTTCTCCGTTCTGCCGCACCTGGCGCTCAAATAAATCGAGCACCGTTTCCGCCTCGTCTGACCGGAACGGGCCGGCGCTCCAATGTTCGAGTACGCGCTCTTTCTCTTCGCGATCCTGGTACTCCAGTGTATCGATGGGCTGGTGCGGGTCTGCAGCGATGGATTCCAGAAGGCGCGAATAGTGCGTCAGAATCCGCTCAGCGGTGGAACGATCGAAGAGATCAGTATTGTATTCGAGCGCTAGCGCAAAGGAACCACTGAGCCCATTGACGGTAACCGTCAGGTCGAGCTTCGACGATCCGCTCTCAAGGCCGAGCACAGTCAGGTCGACGCCGGGTACGTCAAAGCGCTCGACAGGCGCGTTTTGCACTACCAATGCGGTTTGAAACAACGGTGGATGGCTGGTGGTGCGGTCACCGGCAAGCGCGTCCACAATGCGATCGAACGGAACCTCCGCATGGGAGAACGCTTCAATCGAGCAATGCCGCACCGCAGCTAAGAGGTCGGCAAACGGGCCGCGGCCACGTACATCGATGCGGAGAGCAACGGGATTGACGAAGTAGCCGACGAGGTTCATCACTTCTTCGCGATTGCGGTTGGCAAAAGGAGTTCCAACTACGATGCCGGATTCACCTGTGTAGCGATAAAGGAGGGCGGCCCACGCGGACAGGAAGACCATGAAAGGCGTGCACTGGTGTTGCGCGGCCAGCAGATTCAGAGACTGGCTTGACGCGGGCGGGAGCAACGACCGGATGTGATCGCCGTTGAACGTCTGGTGGGCGGGACGCGGCCTGTCAGTGGGCAATTCGAGAAACGGAGGGCATCCGGCCAGCTTCTTTCGCCAGAAGTCGAGGTGGGATTCGAGCGCCTCTTCTTGCAGCCACGCGCGCTGCCATACCGAATAATCGGTGTACTGAATCGGAAGCTCCGGCAGTTCGGCGGGAGCGCCGATGACGAACATCTTATAGAACGCCGCGATCTCTCGCACGAGGATGCCGGAGGACCATGCGTCGGTACAGATGTGGTGGATCACGAACAAAACCACGTGATCTTGTTCGGACAGTTGGATCACTGAGACGCGAAGAAGCGGTTCGCTAGAAAGACGGAAGGGTTTCCGGCTTTGGGCGGTCAGGAACTCCAGCAGGTGGTTGTCGGATACTTCGGTGAGGCCGGTCAGCGCGACCGCGATCGGCATTTCGGGATTGACGATTTGAACGGGCGCGCCGTCGCGCGACTCAAAGGAAACACGCAGCACCTCGTGGCGGCAGACGACCATGTCGATGGCAAACTGCAAGGCGGCGACGTCCAGAGTCCCTCCCCAACGAATCGCTCTGCCGATATTGAACGTCGAGTTTCCCGGATGAAGCTGATCGAAGAACCAGAGGTTCTGTTGAAAGAACGAAAGTGGAAATGTGTCGGTTGATCGGTCTGCACGAATGAGCGGCGGGGCGGGAGCTTCCACGCCTTTTTCACGCAGAACACGAGCGAGCAGTTGCGCGCGTTCGGGCGGCAGCGATGCGATCCTGTCCCAGAGATCGCTCATCGCGCGCCTCGCGTGCGGGCAACGCGACTACTCTTTTCGAGCAGTGCCTGAAGGGCGTCTTCATCCAGGGACTCGACGAATTGCAGGGCTTCCTCCAGTTTGGTGGTGGCTGCGCCGCTTTGTAGTTGGCAGACAACAGTGCACAGTGTCGCGATTGTGGGTGACTCGAAGATCGCACGCAACGGTATATCGACCTTGAATTCGGAACGTACTCTCGAGATCAGCACGGTGGCGAGCAGGGAGTGACCGCCGAACGCGAAGAAGTTATCGGTGGTCCCGATGCGCGCGCGCTTGAGAACGGTGCTCCAGATTGCGGCCATGCGCTCTTCGGCCGGATTGGCGGGCGCGACGTGAACATTTTCCGCGGCGAACTCGACAGCATCGAGCTTAGCCAGCGCGCGCCGATCCACTTTTCCGTTTGGCGTGGCCGGGAACTCATCCAGAAATGCGAAGCCGGCTGGAATCATGAACTCCGGCAAATGTTTGCAGGCAAATTCGCGCAAAGCCCCAGCACTGGGCGGAACCGTCGAGGTTGGTACGATGCAAGCCTTCAGGTTGATGTTGCCATCGGTCCCTATAGAGGTTACGAGGACCACTTCGCGAACCTCAGGATGTTTTCTTAGCACGGACTCGATCTCGCCCAACTCGACACGGTGTCCGCGGATCTTGAGTTGTTCATCCAGGCGTCCTAAGAATTGAAGGCTGCCGCCGGAGTTCCAGCAGCCGGCATCGCCAGTCCGGTACATTCGAGCGCCAGCGTCCGCGGCAAACGGATCGCAGACAAACTTCAATGCAGTTTGTACCGGCATGCCGCCATAGCCGCGGGCCAGGGCATCGCCACCGATACAAATCTCGCCGGGAACGCCTGGGCCAACGGGATGGAAAGTTTTATCGACGACATAGGTTCTGACGCCAGGGAACGGCCAGCCTATTGGGACGGTGCCGTTTCGGCCATCCCAGCCGTTGCGGTTTTCGAAAAATGTGCTGTCGATGCAAGCTTCCGTGACGCCGTACGAATTGATCAGGCGGGTTGCGGGTCCGCAGAGCTGCTTCGTGCGGTTGAAGTCTTCTGCCGTCCAAGTGTCGGAGCCGGCGACAAGAAGACGCAGGAATGGCAGAGACTGATCTGTCTCTTCCAAATACGAGACGAGGTTTCGCAGCAGAGCGGGCGTGAACTCAACGGCATCGACCCGATGCTCGGACATGTAGCGATGGAGTTGTGGGGGATCGAGTAACACTTCCTCCGGACAGAGGACCAACGTGCCGCCGTTGGCGAGAGACCGGGCGAGGTCGCCGGCGAAGACGTCGAAGGAGAAACTCGCAACCTGCAGATGGACGTGCGAGCTATCGAGCTCGTACGAAAGCTGCCAGAATCGCCGCGCAGCCGCATAACCGCGATGCGAAACCATGACGCCTTTGGGACGGCCCGTGGAGCCGGACGTATATAAAAGGTAGGCGAGATTATCCGGGCCGTACTGAGTTAGAGGCTGCGTGGCGGGACGAGAGTGAATCGCGGGATTGTCCAGCGATACGATTCGAATCCCGTCTACAGCAACATGCGCGGCCAATTGCCGTTCGACGAGAACAACGGGGGCGTTGGCATCGTTGACCATGGACTTGAGCCGATCCACCGGGTATTTCGGGTCCAGGGGCAGATACGCTGCGCCCGCTTTCCAGATCCCCAACACAGCGGCCAAGGTGTCGAACGATCTCCCGGAGAAGACGCCGACAATAGATTCCTGTTTGATCCCGAGTTGAAGCAGGTAGTGAGCGACCTGGTTGCTACGCCGGTCCAGTTCGCCATAGGTCATGCGCTGCGACCCCAAGACCAAGGCGGTTTTGGCGGGATTGCTGGCGGCATAACGGCCGATCAGAACCGGGACCAACTCGGATGATTCGCTCCCCTGTGAAGACTCGCCCAACGCAAGGACGTGGTGCTCCATCTCCGGCGACAGCACGCTCCGGTTGTTTATAGGACGGTCCGGCGCGTCGATAAACGAATCGACCACACCCACGATTTCGTTCATCAACTGTTCGCGTTGCGATGGAGTGAAGACATCGCAGTGCAGGTCGAAGTGCAGCACGAGATTGCCCTGTTTCCCGAAGTCTGCCGCGCGGATTCCGATGCTTTCGCTCTCTTCGCCGGAGAAGGCGCGATCCACATCTACGGGAAACGAGGTGAAACTCAGATAAGAAGAGTTGTGATAGTTCAGGGCGGCCTCATACGCTTTGCCTGCGCCAGGGCGCGAATTACCGGGGACAAACTCGCGATGTTGCATTACCTGGGACATCTCGGCAACGACGGCTTGAAGAAGATCCATGAAGGTGTCGTTGGGATGCACCGAAATTCGAAGGAACAGCACCTGCATGACGAGCCCGACCGTTTCCTTGGATCGCGCGCCGCGACGATTGTGGAACGGGGAGCCCAATGAGAGCCGCTCGCACTGCGTAGTGCGGTAGAGCCAGGCGAACACCACTGTTGCCAGGAGATTGTATAGCGTTACGTCGAGGCTTTTGTGAAAAACGTCTGGCCTGTTCGCCAGGTCCTTCAGAAGCTTGGTGCGATGCGGGCCGAGTTCGATTCTGCGCCGCTGGACGCGGGCGGTTTTCTTGTTTACCGGCTTGCCCCAGAAGGCCACCGGAGGAACATCCTCGGCGAGCTTGCGCAGCCAGTAGCGCGATGCTGTTCGCCCTTTATCCGTGCTCCACACGGCACGCTCGTTTTGAACGAACTCGCCGTAATCCGGCAATTCAAACGACTGGTGAAGCGATCCGGAAAGCGAGTGGCGATAGAGCTCTTCCATCGCGCGGAAAATGACTTGAAAACTCCAGGCATCGGCGCCGATGTGGTGGATATTCAGGAACCAGGTCCATTCGTCTTCTGCGAGCTTTAACAGCACGCAATCGAACAGACGCTCGTGTAGACGGAAGGGCACGCGTACACGGTCGGTTAGCCAATCGGGGACTTGTTCGGGCCAGGTGGATGCATCAACGACCTCGAATCCGCGGGTAATACTGGACAGCACCTCTCGCCATGGGACGCCCTCGCGTTCCACAAAGATGGACCGGAGCATGCCGGTTCCTTCGACGACCCTGGTAAAAGCGGCTTCGAAATGATGCGGATCGATGGCGCCGTGGATAGTGTACGCGTAGGCGCCGTTGTAGATGCGGGAGTCCTTGCGGCGTTGTTCGTCAATCCAGACCAATAACTGATTGCGGCTCAGGTTGGACTTCTTGTACAGTTCTTCGAGCGGGTCCGGCTCGTACGCGACGCTGGCCTGGAGGTCGCGGAGCGGTTGTGCCATGCCACTCGCCATGGCGCGCAATATTCCGGAAAGATCGCGCATGAGCTGGCCGATCGCAACGATATCAAAGCGATTCGGATCGTACCCGATGCGGAGCTGAAGCTCACGTCCGGGAACCGCTACGAGCCCGAGTTGGAAATTCGATGGCTCGCTGACGTGCAGATTACCGGCCCGCATCGACGCACTCTGCACCGCGACAGCTTCGTCAATGGGATAGTTCTCGAAGACAACAATCGATTCGAACAACGGTTTGTCGCGCGGAATCTCGCTCCAGTTTCGAACCTCCACGAGGGGACTGAATTCAAACTGGCGCGCGGCGGCCTGACGATTTTGCAACTCACGAAGCCAATCGACGAGAGCGATCTCGGGTTTCACGCGGACGCGAACGGGGAGGGTGTTGATGAACAGGCCAACCATGCGTTCAGCGCCTTCGAGTTCCGCGGGCCGGCCGGACACGGTTGCTCCGAATACGACATCGGTGCGGTTGCTATGCCGACTGAGCAAGAGACCCCAAGCGCCCTGCATGAGAGTATTTAACGTCAAGCCGTTTTCGCGAACGCTATCGACGATGGTCCGGGTATCATCTTCGGATAACCGCAGACGTTCCACGTGTCGCTCCGAAGAACTGGGGGGCAAAGCATCGGGGCGCTCCATGCCAAGTGGTGTGGTTGTGCGGAACCCCGCCAGTTCCTGCCGCCAAAACACCTCGGATGCTTTTTGATCCTGCCGCTGAAGCCACGCGATGTAGTTTTTCCACGGGATCTCAGGTGGAAGATTGGATAAGTTTCCATCCAACTCGGAGCGATAGAAGGCGAAGAACGCTTGTAGAATGATCGGCCGGCACCAGCCATCCTGTAGGAGATGATGATTGATCCAGAGCAGGCGGTAGCGTGACGCCGCTAGCTTCGCGACGACAATGCGCATGAGCGGCGGCTTGGTAAAATCGAAGCCCTGCTCGCGATTGCTTTGTAACAGCGACGCCCATTTGGTCTCTTGCTCATGTCTGTTCATCTTCGCCCAGTCCAGGACCTCAAACGGAAGCGTTACGTCACGCCAGACGATTAGCAGCGGCGCATCGAGACCTTCCCACGCGATGGAAGCGCTGAGAATGGCGAAGTGGGAGACCACCCGCTGCCAGGCTCGCTGGAACGCCGCGAGGTTTAGAGCCATGTCTAGGTCGCAAGAGAACTGGCCGAAGTATGCGCCCGAGCGAGGCTCTAAGAGGCTGTGAAACAGCATGCCTTGTTGCATGGGTGTCAGAGGCAGGATGTCTTCTACACCGGAGCGGTCCGCGAGGATTGCATGAGCGCTGCAGAGCTGAACGACGTCGCGCAAGGCGCGTTCGAAATCGGCGTTCAGTATCAAGACTGCCGCTTCTGAGACAACGGCGCGGTCATACGCCCAACTGAAGCGCAGAGATCCACCCGCGATGTGCGCGCTGAAGACCAGCAGATAGGGAAGGCGAGTGCGTGGACTCCGCGTCGGGCCGACAGACTCCGGCGCGGGCGAGAAGAGTGTGGAATCGGGCAGCACGTTATCTAACTGTCCGAGGTAATTAAAGCTCACTTCCATGGGAGGCAGTTCGAACGCCTCCGAACGTAAATATTGCAAGAGACCGAAGCCAACGCCAGCATTCGGGACCGCCTGCATTTGTTCCTTGGTTTCGGCGAGGGTAGTGGCGGCGTCAGCTGCGTTGGTTGTCGTCAGAACGAGAGGGAAATGAGAGGTGAACCAGCCGGCGGTGCGTGAGGTATCCAAAGCGGCGATCGCTTCCTCGCGACCGTGCCCTTCCAACTCGACCCACACGTGTGCATTACCGTCGAGACCCACCGTTGAGCGGACGAGAGAACTGAGCAGAGCATCTTGGATTCCTGCTTTGTGAACAACCGGGAGATCGCGCAGGAGTGTGCGCGTACTCTCGATATCCAGAGTGCCGGTTATTGTGCCAATTCCGGCTTCGTTTTCCGTGACGGTCTTAAGGCGGTGGCGTAATTGAGGCGCGGGCCGGTCTTCCAAACTACGCCAACAGCCGCGTTCGTTTTCTAACGCGTCAGAGTCTGCGTATCGGATGAGCGCGCTGGCCCATTCGCGATAACTCGCTGTCTTTGCGAGTTCAGGGAGGCGGCCGGCTTCTAGATCGTGATAGGCGATTTCGATGTCTTCGAGCAAAATACGCCAAGTGACGCCGTCGACGATAAGGTGATGCGCCAGCAGGAGCAGACGCGGTGGGCGCAGTTCGCGGGTTTGGAAAAAGACCGCCCGAAAGAGCGGGCCGCGCTCAATGTCGAAGCGAGTCTGCCAGGCGGCTGCCTGTTGTTCGACAGCTTCAGTGAGATCTGGTTCGCCAGACAGATCGATGGTTTGGATGACCGGACCGTTATCGAATGCAGCAATCGATTGATGCCACTCGTCATTCTTCCAGTGAAACCGCGCACGCAGTTGGTCATGAAGCCGGACCACCGCTTTCAGACTTTGCTCCAGAATTTCGGGCTTCACGCTTACCGGCAACGTCAGCATGATGGCCTGGTTGTAATGGTGCGGATCTAGATCGTTGAGCGCGAAGAAACGGCGCTGAACGGGCGTGAGCGGAACGCTGCCAGACGCGTCTTGAATCTCGGCGGCTTCAGGTGCCTGATGTTCCGGGACGAGCGCGGCCAGAGCGGAGATCGTCGGGTTCTCAAAAAGCTGGCGAGTAGTGATCGGGATACCTTTTTGCCTCGCGCGGGCCACGATTTGAATGCTGAGAATCGAGTCGCCACCGAGTTCGAAGAAGTTGTCTGTTACGCCGATCCGGGGAGTCCGCAGGACTCGCGACCAGATCTCCGACAGGGATGCCTCGATTGCGTTACGGGGTTCGACGCAGGCGTGCCGCAATCGCTGGTGCTCCGGCGCCGGGAGGGATTGCCTATCGAGTTTTCCGTTTGGTGTGAGAGGAAAATTTGCGAGCCGTACAAAAGCCGACGGAAGCATGTAAGGCGGCAGCGTCTGCGCCATCCGGCTGCGCACTTCGGACTCTGGAGGTAGTGGAGAGTCGGTCGCGATGTATGCGACTAAGCGTCTTCCGCCGGGTTCATCCTCGCGAATGAGAGCGGCAACTTCGGCGCATCCGGATGTTTCTCGCAGAGAAGCTTCGATCTCTCCGAGTTCAATGCGGTGGCCGTGCAGCTTTACCTGGGAATCCGTTCTTCCGAGAAATGCAATTACTCCATCAGGCAATTCGAGACCGCGATCGCCAGTGCGATATATGCGAGCTCCCAGCGTGGTCGAGAGAGGATCTGGCAAGTACGACGTTGCAGTGCTCTCAGGCTGGCTGAGATAGCCGCGGGCAAGCGATTCGCCTCCCACGAAAATTTCGCCGGCTATGCCCTTGGGCACGGGCTGGAGGTTTGCATCCAATATATAAAGGCGAACTCCGGCGAGCGGACTGCCGAGCGGGACGACCTGTTGCTCTTCCGATGCCTGTCCTGAAATCACTCCGACGGTGGTCTCCGTGGGGCCGTAATGATTGAAGACTCGGCAATCGGGCGCGAGCCGCTTGATTTGATGCACAAGATCGGAGTTGAGGGCCTCGCCACCGAGCACCAGGATTCGCAGCGGCAGAATCGTTTCAGGGCGGCTCGATTTCAACAACGCCACAAGGTGCGTGGGAACGATCTTCAGGTTCTCAATCCTCCGCGAATCCATATACGCGCCGAACTCTTCCGGGCTAAACGTGAGTTCCGGACGGATGAGATGAAGGGTGCCACCCTTGCAAAGCGCGGGGAAGCTCATAGTGTGGCCCAAATCGGCTGCAGGCGTCGAGACTAATGCAAAGTGGCTCGCCGAAGCAAACGGTATTCGCCTAGTGACGGCCTCGACGTACGTGGCGATTTGCCGATGCTCGACGGCAACACCTTTGGGCTTGCCAGTGGAGCCGGACGTGTATATGACGTAGGCTAGGTGCTCAGGCTCAATAACCGCTGCAGTGCCGATCGGCGTCGTGATGGGAGCATCTTCCACGTAGATTTGAGCGGCAGTTGAAGGCAGCGACGACCCCAGCTCATGATTCGTTATGATGGTCTGCGCCCCGCAGTCCTGAAGGATGCTGCTCAGACGCGAGGAGGGAGCGGCGGGATCGAGAGGGACGTAAGCGCAGCCCGCCTTCCATACGGCGAGAATTGCAATGCACAGGTCCAAGGAGCGTTCGAGGCAAATGGCGATTCGAGATTCCATGGGCGCATTCCGATCGCGCAGCAGGGATGCAAGAGCAGAGGAGCGCCGATTCAGAGCGTCGAAGGTGAGACAGTGTTCGTCTTCGACGAGTGCGATGCGATCGGGTGTTGCCGCGGCTTGACGCTCGAACGCATGCACACATAGTTGAGCGGGCCCAATGGCCTCGTCTGGGGAAACAATGCAGACCGGATGGTCTTCGCTTAAGATCGGCAGTAACGAGACTGGCCGTTCTGGGTTGGCAAGCGCCTCATTCAGGAGCCGTTGCCAGCATTTCGAAATCGTTTGGGCGTCGGTGACAGAAATTGCGTCACGACTGAAGGTGAGCGTTGCGGCCACTTCGCTTGGAAGCTGTCTGCAGGTAAGCTTGACCACAAAAGGTTCCTGTGCCGCGGAAATACTCTCGATTCGCATGCTGAGATCCGTGGAGTTCCACAGATCGGTCGATTTTCGAAAATCGAAGAGCACGCGTAACGGGCTTTCCGTTTCCGGCGGACAGAGGTCAGCCCAATCCGAGTGGAACTCCAGACCACGAGCCGCGTCGAGAACCAGCTCAGTGAGATTAGTTTGTGGCCCGATAGCGGCTCGCATGGGTAGCGTGCGTTCGAACAGCCCAATTGCAGCCGTCAATTCGTCCAGGCTGCGTCCGGAGTGTCTCACACCAACCGTGTAGACACTCTGCTGGGTGAGACGAGCCAGAACGGCGATCCAACTTGAGAGAAGAACAGCTTCGAGAGATGTGCCGAGTTCCGAAGCGAACCGTTCCAATTGAGCGGCGGGAGCGGACAATGTCAGCTCGGCGATGTCGAAGCGG
>JBEKUT010000030.1:0-27076 GCA_049514735.1 Bryobacteraceae bacterium | reverse complement strand
CCCGATGATCGTGCCGACTGGTTTGGTGAAGGCGTCGCCGAAGAAGCTCGCGCCCATACTGCCGCCCACCGAACCGTTGCGCGTAAACAAATCGGATTCCTTCACTTCGAGTCCGAGACTTTTGGCAAGCGCCTGTAGATCCCCGCCATTCTTCGCCAACGTCGCAGCCGCTTCCTTGGCCTTTTGCTGCAAAAGCTGGCCGGATTTCTCCGTGACGTAGCCGGCCCGCACCGACGCTTCCACCTCGGATAACGCCGGAGTCCGCGGAGCGTTCACCGATGTCACAACGGCGACTGCCAGCCGCGCTGGCGTCACCTGGATCACCTGCGTCACCTGGCCTTTGGCCTCCGATGCGATCGCGTCGCTGAGATCCTTGTTGACGCCCACACCGGGAATTACACCGCTCGGCTGAACATTATCCGCCTTGACAAACTGCAGTCCGAGATTGTTGGCGATCTGCTCGGCGTTCTGCGGCGCTTTCACAAGCTGCGCGCGAGCCTGGTCCGCCAGGTTCTGCATTTTATCGGTGACTTGCGACTTACTCAACTCGGCCGCGATCTGATCCTTCACCTTGTCGAACGGCTGCAGTCCGGCTGCCGACTTCTCCTCCACCTGCAGGATGTGGAAACCGTATTCGGTGGTGATGACATCGCTGGTCTGTCCCGGCTGCAGTGAAAACGCGGCAGCTTCGAAATTCTTCACTGTCTGGCCGCGCGTCATCCAACCGTACTCGCCGCCTTTGTCCTTGGTGCCGGGATCTTCCGAAAACTTCTGAGCCAGCTCCGCGAAGTTGCCGCCGGCCTTGATCTGCTTCAAAAGATCGTCCGCCTTAGCACGGATCTTCTTCACTTCATCCGGGTTCTTTCCGACCGTCTGCAGCAGGATGTGGCGAACGCGGACACGATCCGGCGTCCGGAAATCGTCCTTGTGAGAGTCGTAGTAAGCACGCAGTTGCGCGTCCGACGTCTGGATGCTCGCGGCTACTTTATCCTGGTCGACGAGAATCACGTTGACATTGCGCGACTCGGGAACCGTGAAACCGGCCTTCTTGCCGTTATAATACGTCTGTAATTCGGCCGGCGTCGGATTTATATCGGCCTTGAATTTGTCGGGCGTGAAGACCACGTACGCCAGCTTGATCTTCTCGTTCATCTGGCGATACGCATCCTCCGCTTCCTGCGGCGTCACGATGACGCCCTCGGCGGCGACATCCTTGAGCATCGATTCCACCGCGTTCTTACGCATGTCGTTCTCAAACTCAGGTACGCTGTAGCCCATCTGCTCAATCGTGGCCTGGTATTGCTCCGGCGTCAGCGTTGCCAACTGCGGAGTCGACCGGATCTGCCGCGCCAGCTCCTCATCGGTGACCTTGAAGCCCATGCGCTGCGCTTCGTACGCTACAGCCTGGTCCGCCACCATAGCCTCGATGAGCTGCGGAACGTAGACCTCCAGCACATCCGGCGGCATGGGATTGTTCTTGAAAACGGCCTGGATGCGCCGGTAAACTTCGCGCGTGGTGATCTTCGTGCCGCCTACGTCAGCCACGGTCTGATCGTCGCCGCCGGCGTTGGGAACTCCCTGGCCGGGAATCAAGTAAAGCAACATGCCGAGAGAAACTACGCCGAGGATGGCGCCGAGCATGATGCGCTTCATCTTATCCTGGCTGCGAAACAGATCAAACATGGAAAGGGACTCCTCCGGACACACTAAGGGTATCTGTTGTTCTACGAACTACTATTATACTCAAGTACATGGACCTTCAATACCCGGTTGGAAAATTCCAGTGGCCCGGCGCAGTAACACCTGAAGAACGCCAGTGTTTCATCGACGAAATCGAGTCCGCTCCGGCCCAAATTCGCGCGGCCGTCGCCGGTATGACCGAGGCCCAACTCGACACGCCCTACCGGCCCGGTGGCTGGACCGTTCGCCAGGTCGTCCACCACGTCCCGGACAGCCATATGAACTCCTACGTGCGGTTCAAGCTCACACTGACCGAAACCGATCCCGCCATCAAAGGCTACGATCAGGATTCCTGGTCGGTACTGCCGGATTCAAAGGCGCCCGCGGAAGTGTCGCTCGATTTGTTGGACGCGTTGCATCGCCGCTGGGTTCTATTGCTGCGGTCCATGTCCGATGAAGATTTCAAGCGGACGTTCGTGCATTCCGAATTAGGCAAGGTGTCCCTCGACCGCACGTTGGCTCTGTACGCCTGGCATGGACGCCATCATACCGGCCACATTTTGTCGGTTAAGAATGCAAGTCGTAGCGCGGCCGCGGAATGAGACTTGTTATCGCAAGCTTGACGCTGGCGCTCGCCGTCTTTGCACAGCAGGACCCCTGGAAAGACTCCGATGTGATCCAGGCTCAGGCCCTGGCCGCGCGCCTGGCTGCCGCAGCCGCTTCGAAGCCGCTCATCTTATATGTCGGCTTCCCGGTTCTTTATCGCAGCAGCCACATTCCCGACGCCATCCTCGCAGGGCCAGTCTCAAAGCCGGAAGGTCTGGACGCGCTGCGCCAAGCCGTGGCGAAGCTTCCTCACAATTCCGAGATCGTGATCTACTGCGGCTGCTGTCCCTTCGATCATTGCCCGAACATCCGCCCCGCGTACTCCGAACTGCGCAGACTCGGTTTTGACAAGGTGACCGTCCTCTCGATTCCCACCAACATGTCCAAGGATTGGATCGCAAAGGGTTATCCGACTCAAAAGTAACCGAACCAGCGCGAGCGATTGTTCGTAGGTACAATCGAGGATGCTTATGTTTCCGCGATCCGCTTTTCCCGCTATAGCGCTGTTGCTTCTCTCAGGATGCGAGTTTTCCGACGTCCCCAGCGGTCCCACCCAACATGAATCCAAATCCGTGGATCTCGAGAAGCTGGAGATGGCGCGGGTCGATCTCCGCATGGGCGCCGGAACTCTCAATATTCGAGGTGGATCGCCGAAGCTGGCCGAGGCCGATTTTACCTACAACGTCCCATCCTGGAAGCCCGAGTTTCGCTACACCAACACCGGCGTGCGGGGCGAGCTCACCATTGAACAACCGTCCAGCGGCCACGTTAACGGTGGAAGTAAGACATACATCTGGGACATCCGTCTCAATGACCAGGTTCCCATGGATATCAACGCCCACTTTGGCGCTGGTGAATCGAACATGAATCTCGGCAGCATGACGCTCCGCAGCGTCGATATCGAAATGGGCGTCGGCGAATTGAAGCTGGATCTGCGCGGCGTGCCGACGCGTTCTTACGACGTTCGGATTCGCGGCGGCGTGGGAGAAGCCACGGTTCACTTGCCCAAGGACGTCGGTATTGTGGCCGATGCGAAGGGTGGTATCGGCGGGGTCAACGTCACGGGCCTGCGCAAAGAAGACGGCCGTTACGTCAACGACGCCGCTGCCACTGCCAAGACGAAAATCCATTTAGACATTAGTGGCGGCGTCGGGAATATAAATCTGATTGCCGAGTGATTATTTGAGGCTCGACATCAGATCCTGAGTGAGGATGTCGGCTCGCTCGGCCAGGCTTCGCGCTCGAACTACGTCCGATGCGCGCATCTGCTGCGCCTGCGCGATGAATCCCCGGATCTGCGTCACGGTTGACTTCCGATCCGCCGTCAGCGTCCGGTTGCCGATCGTCGCGAGCGCCTGCGTTACATGCTGGATGTGCCGGTCGATCTCGGCGTTATTTGCGCGGGCTTCTTCAGGAGTCAGCTCTTGTCCTAATCGAAACTCGGGGGCTGCGGGCTGCGCGGCTGGCGGTGAAGGCGTCTGTGGAGCGCTCAGCTTCGGCCGATGAGCAGGTTGCGCCGCGGTGCTTGACGCCGCAGCGGGAGTGGGCGGAGGTGGAGGAGGAGGCGGCGGGGGCAACGTCTTACGGCACGCGGATACAGCTAAGAGCACCAGTAATACTGCTGCGATCTTGACCGAACGAAGCATGCTAGAACCGAGCCGTGACCGGCGGGGAGCGGACTAGATTTTTCTTCCCGATCCCGCGGCCCTCGACAACGGCTCGTCGCCATGTCCGGTCAGCCTCGGAAAGCGGAGGTGAAAGGAAGTCCCTCTATCTGGTTCGCTAACGAAATCGATTGTACCACCGTGCATTTGAATGACCCGAAATGTCATCGCCAAGCCAATCCCGGACCCCTGTTCCTTGGTGCTGAAGTACAAATTGAAAATCTTATCGCGGACGTTATTCGGTATCCCCGGACCATCGTCGGTCACCGTAACATTGCTCTCGCCATCCACGACGTTTGTTGCGATGCGCAGATGGCCGCCACCCTTCATAGCCTCAATAGCGTTCACGACGACGTTCAGCACGGCCTGCTGAATCAAATCGCGGTCCCCGCCGATCCACGCTTCGCCGCTGAGATCCGTCTCCACCACGATGCCCTTCATCTTCGCGTCCGGCGTCACCAGCATCGCCACGTCGGCGGCCAGCGCCGTCAGGCTCATGCTGTCCATCTTCATTTCGAGCGGCTTGTTGAAATTGAGGAAAGTCTTTACGACATGATCGAGCCGTTTGATCTCGCGCGAAATTACTTCCACTTCGGGCTGCGCCTCTTCCAGTCTCGATTTCAAAACCTCCAGGTGCAAGGCCATGGCGTTCAGCGGATTCTTGATCTCATGCGCCACGCCGCTGGTGAGCCGGCTGAGCGCAGCAAGCCGCGAGGAGATATCGAGTTGCGCTTCGAGCTGCCGGCGCGAATCCGCATCGCGCAACGTGATCAGCGTGCCGATATTGCCGCCCGCCGGGTTCTCCAACGGCTCCACGCTAACCAGCGCGCGGATCTGATTCGCCTCCGCGCTCGTTACCATCACGACGTGGTCCCGCCATACTCGGCGAAGCCGAACTGCGTCGGCAATCTCAGTCCCGTTCCGGCCGGCCGTGAAGACCTGCTCCACCGTGCGCCCCAGCAGCTCCTGCGGAGTGCGGCCGAGCAGCCGCTCCACGGACCGGCCGGCCATCATCAAATGCCCTCCGGAATCGAAGAGCAATACGGCTTCTTCCAGACGCTGGAGGAGCTGCTCGATATTGCGGCGCAGCTCCATCGCATCCTGCCGCACGCCCCGGAATTGCTGCCCCAGAACATTGAGTTTGGATTGCACCGCCGCGAACTCCACCGACTCGCTGCGCGCCGCCGGATCGGGATCGGCTGCATCGCCCGAGCTAATCGATTCGATGCGCCGGCTGACCCGTTCCAGTGGCAGTAGAAAAAGATTCGGCAGCAAGGCTCCCAAAAACATAGCGCCTGCCAGCGCCGAAAAGAAGCCTGCCGCGAGACGGTAAAACGCCGGCTCCAGGACCCGGCTCAGCAAGACGGACCGGATGAGGACCTCAATCGTAAAAATCGGTGGAGCGGAATGTTCGCGGCCGAGTACGCTGACCGGAATCCTGGTGGCATAGTCTTGGCGCCGAAAAAACAGATCCCACAGATTCAGAAACGCGTTGCGCTTTTGCAGATCCTCGAAATGATAAACCGGCAAGCCGCCTTCCGGGGCGCTCTCCGCTGCCGCCAATACGCCTTCCTTGCCCACGATCTCAATATTGAGCACCGCATCGTAACTCGCCCGGCTCTCCTGCAGCTTCTTTGCGATGCGTGGATCGGATCTTACGATATCGGTCGCGGCATCGCGAAACTCCTCGACGGTGGCGGGATGCAAGGCGCGCGCGCCGATGTCTTCCGCGACCCGCTCGGAGACGTAGTCTCGCACCTCGTCTCCCACGATGATCGCCCTGGCGTGCGCACCCTCGAAAGCGAGCGTGCCGAAATCGTAGAGATAAAGAGCCGACAGCGCGATGACGACGGCCGCGGCGAATGCCACAATCGAAATCCGCAGCCGCGTCTTCAAAGACATGAGGGATTCAAACGAACCACGAACGCCTTCGCTCCGAACCAACAACTACGAACCACCAACGCCTGCGCTACGATCACGCTTCGGCTTCAGCCGCCGTTCCATACTCCTTCAGCTTGTTGAAAAGCGTCTTGAGGCTGATGCCCAGGATCTCAGCGGCCCTGGTTTTATTGTTCTTCGTGTGCTGGAGCGTGATCTGGATCAACGCCTTCTCGGCCTGGCTCACGGTCGTCCCAACGGGCAGGCGCACCGCGTCCGGTTCCACAATCTGGAGATTTGGACGGTTGCCCATCGAGACCCCAAAATCGTGCGGAAGATGATGTGTCGTGATGGTCCCTTCACCCGCCACAATCACTGCGCGCTCCAAAATATTGCGGAGCTCCCGAACGTTGCCGGGCCAGGAATAGCGCGCGAATTGTTCGAGCACTTCCTCCTGTATGTCTGTGACGCGCGTGGTGTGTTTTTGGTTCAACATTCCGATCAGCGCTTCGGCCAGCAGCGGAAGATCGCCCATGCGCTGGCGTAGCGGCGGAAGGTGGATTTGAAAAACATTCAAGCGATAGTAAAGATCCTCGCGCAGTTCGCCCTTGCGCAGCGCGTCCTCGATATTCTTGTTCGTCGACGCGACGATGCGAACATCCACGGCGATTTCGTTTTTCCCGCCGAGCCGCCGTACCCGCGAGTCTTCCAGCACGCGCAACAACTTCGCCTGCGTGCCCACCGGCATTTCCGCCAGTTCATCGAGAAGCAGCGTGCCGTGTTGCGCCAGTTCGAAACAGCCCTGCCGCCGTTCCACTGCGCCTGTGAATGCGCCCTTTTCGTGACCGAACAGCTCGCTTTCCATCAACGTCTCCGGCATCGCCGCGCAGTTGATGGCTACGAACGGGCCATTCGCCCGCGGACTCAAGCGATGGATGGCGCGCGCCACCAGCTCTTTTCCAGTGCCGCTCTCTCCCGTCACCAGCGCCGCGGCCTTCGATGGCGCCACTTGCCGCACCATCGAAAACACCTGCTGCATGGGAGGGCAAGCGCCTACCAAATCCACCAGCACGCCCTGATAGGCGAGTTGACGCTGCAGTCTCTCGGTCTCTTCGGCCAGGCGGCTTTGCGTAGCGGCGCGCTCCAGCAACACTTTCAACGCGCTCGGCTGGATCGGTTTTTCTAAAAACCAGAAAGCGCCCAGATCGTGCATGGTCTGGATCGCCGTTTCGATGTTCCCGAAGGCCGTCAATACAATCGCCGGCGGCATGTTGCCCTGCGCGCCTAAGCGCTTCAGCAGCTCAAACCCATCCATGCGCGGCATCATCAAATCCGTGACCAGCACGTGAACGGCGGTGGAGTTGAGTTTATCGAGGGCTTCCTGGCCATCGGCCGCTGTTTCAACGTTAAATCCCCAGGACTGGATCATTTTGGCCAAGCCGGCCCGCTGGTTCTCTTCGTCGTCAGCGACGAGAACGCGTGTCAGTGGCCCGGAGGCGATGTCACTCATTTAGTCAATTGTACCGCCAAGGTTAGTTTTCTCCTCTAAACCGCAACAGGCAACGGCTGCGTGTTAGACGCGATTTCGAAGGGTTTTAACCAACTTTTGACGGCCGGCATCGCAGCCTCCGCGGCTTGCTCTCCCAATTCGATCATCCGGGCGGCATTGTCGAAAGAGTCCCACGCCAGATCGCCCACCGCCGGCGTAATCACAAGGTCGGAGTATTTTCGCCATTCGCCCTCCAGCCGCTCACTCATCGATTGGAAGCAGCGATTGATCACCGCAAAGATGCTGCTGGGGTCGGGACAGGCGCGCGCGTTTGGAAGATGAATCGAGATAACTCGCGTCACTCCCATTTCGCGCAGCGGCTTCGCGGGCACCTCCATCGTTATCGCGCCATCCACCAAACATCGCTTGCCATGCCTGATGGGGAGAAACAATCCCGGATACGAGCAACTCGCGCGGATGGGCATCACGACGTCGCCGTGGCCGCGAAATATCAGCGGCGTTCCAGTGCCCAGATCGGACGCGACAATCGCCAGCGGGATTTTCATTTTCTCGAAGCGATCCTCGGTGAGCAACCGTTTCAGAAACGGAATCATGCGCTCGCTATGCGCCAGCCCTAGCCGGTTGATAGTCCAACCTGCGACGTCCCGGAAACGCATCGAGCGCGCGATCGCTTCAATATGTTGCGTAGTGCAGCCACCCGCGTAGGCGGCTGCAACCATCGATCCCGCGCTCACTCCCGCGATTGCGTAAATCGGAATGTTGTTACGCTCAAACGCGCGCAGGACGCCGATATGCGCAATGCCCCGCGCGAATCCGCCTCCGAGCGCGAGCCCGATGCGCGGAGGCGTTGGCGTCCTCGCGACCGTCGTGGCCCCACGCAAGACAAATCTTCGCGTTGCGTCCCACCAGCTCTCCACCGTTTGCATCCTGAAGCCTCCTCCCCGCATCGCCTAAACTGTAACTTTAGGCTCCCGTGCTGCTTACCTACTTACCTTTTATAATGCTTAGCACTTTCCGTGCCAGCCGCGCCTTAGGCGCAGTGCTTCTTCTTGGCGTGGCCGCGACGCTTCCGGCGGTGGCGCAGCGCGAACTGTCGGGCGCAGCGGAAGCACGCCTCGCAATCGAAAAACTGAACGTCACCGGCAGCGTTCTGATGATCGCCGCCCACCCCGATGACGAAAACACGGCCCTGCTCGCCTATTTCTCCCGCGGCCTGAAGGTTCGCACCGGATACTTATCGTTAACGCGCGGCGAGGGCGGCCAGAACCTCATCGGTACGGAGCAGGGCGACGCGCTCGGCGTCATCCGCACACAGGAACTGCTGGCAGCGCGGAAAATAGATGGCGCGGAGCAGTTCTTCACGCGCGCCATCGACTTCGGATTTACGAAGACGCCGCAAGAGACGTTCGAGAAATGGGGCCACGAAAAAATTCTTGGCGACGTGGTCTGGGTGGTCCGGCGCTTTCAGCCCGACGTAATTATCCTGCGATTTTCCGGCACTCCCCGCGATGGCCACGGCCAGCACCAGGTGTCCGCCATTCTCGGCAAAGAGGCCTTTTCCGCCGCAGCCGATCCGGCTCGTTTTCCGGAGCAGTTGAAGTACGTGAAACCGTGGCAGGCAAAACGTTTGATGTGGAATGTGTTCAGCTTCACCAGGGAACAGGAGAAGGACGCCGAACAGATGAAAGGCCGCGTCGAGATCGATCCCGGCGATTACGATCCCGTCCTTGGCCACTCTTACGGTGAGATCGCCGGCATGAGCCGCAGCATGCACAAGAGCCAGGGCATGGGCGCTCCGGAACGCAAAGGTTCGCAGCCGAATTACCTCGTCACGATCGCCGGAGACCTGGCTAAAGACAGTCTTTTTGACGGCATCGATATCTCGTGGTTGCGCGTCCCCGGCGCGCAGCCGCTCACTTCCATGTTCGAGGATGCCGACCGCGAATTCGACGCTGAGCATCCCGAAAAACTGGTACCACTGTTACTAAAGGCGCGCGGCGTGATGGTTGATTTGCACCAGCCGGTGGTGGAACGCAAGCTCCACGATCTCGACGAGACAATCGCTCTGGTCTCCGGCCTGTGGCTCGACGCGACCGCCGACAAATATGAAAGTTTACCCGGCGGCTCGTTCAAAATTACACGCACACTGCTCAATCGCGAGTCGCTTCCGATGCAGTCCGAAGGCAAGGATCTTCCTTGTAACAAGCCCGTCACGTTTACAGATACCGTTCCTATCTCGCCCACTGAGCCATTCACACAACCTTATTGGCTGCGTGAACCGAAACAAGGCGACACATATACGGTCGCGAATCAGTTACTAATTGGACTCGCGGAAAATCCACCATTGCTCGAAAGTAAGTTTCGCGTGCGCATCGACGGCCAGGAAATCCCGTACGAGCGTCCGGTGGTCTATCGTTATACCGACCGCGTACTAGGAGATTTAGTACGCCCCATCATCGTAGTGCCGCCGGTTGCTGTCGACGTTCCGTCTAAAGCTGTCGTATTCCCGAACTCTTCGGCACGCGGAATCGAAGTGGAGTTGAAGGCGACCACGGGCGCGGCCTCGGGCGAACTTCGCATCGAAGCGCCCGCGGGATGGAAAGTGGAACCTGAATCGAGATCCTTCCAGATCGGCGATGCCGGCCAGGAAGCGGTGCTCGCATTTGAAGTGACGCCTCCGAATCGCGACGCGCGAGCATCGCTGCGCGCCACAGCCACTGTGGACGGCCATGCCATCGGCGTAGGAATGGAGGTTATCGACTACCCGCACATTCCTCCCCAAACGCTCTTTCCCCCGGCCGCGACAGACATGGTGCGCGCGGATATTCGTATCGGCGCCAGGAACATCGGCTACATCATGGGCGCCGGCGATGACGTCCCCGCGTCTCTTGAGCAACTGGGCGCCGCAGTAACTCTGCTCACGCCATCCGACCTCGCGCGCGCCGACCTGTCCCATTACGACGCCATCATCACCGGCGTCCGCGCCTACAACACCCGCCCCGATCTGCGCGCGAATGAGCAGCGCCTGCTCGATTTCATGCACGCCGGAGGAACGGTAGTCGTGCAATACAACACCGTCGATGGATTCGGTCCCGGACCCGCCGGGCCATCGCCGAATCTCGCTCACATTGGTCCTTACCCGATCACCATCGGCCGCGATCGCGTGACTGTGGAAGACGTTCCCGTGAAGTTCCTCGACCCTTCCGGTCCTTTGCTACATAAGCCCAACGAAATCACAGAGCATGATTTCGAGGGTTGGATCCAGGAGCGCGGCCTCTACTTCGCCAAGGAATGGGACCCGCATTATCAGGCGCTATTCGAAATGCACGACCCGGACGAAAAGCCCCTGCAAGGCAGCACCCTGTATACACGATACGGCAAGGGGAACTACATCTTTACCGGGTTTTCGTTCTTCCGGGAACTCCCCGCGGGCGTGCCAGGAGCTTATCGTTTGTTTGCAAATTTCTTAGGTGGGCGATAGCGGATGTTATGTGTCGCGCACGCATACGGGAGTAGGTTGAACGAATCACGCTACCCGATGTGGCCTGATGCGTTGAGCGATCTCAGGCCCCTGCGAGTCTTGGGCCATCTCGAGTTCGAAGTTCGCTTGGAGATTCATCCAGAATTGCGGCGTAGTCCCAAAATACCGGCCTAGCCGAAGAGCGGTATCCGCGGTGATTGCGCGCCTGCCCCGGACAATGTCGTTCACTCGCGTGACCGGCACTTGCAGTTCCGCAGCTAAGCGACTGCCCGTTAGGCCGAGAGGCTTCATAAAGTCCTCGCGCAACGTCTCGCCCGGATGAATCGGCGGCACCGTCCTGATGTTCCGTGCCATATCGTTAATGGTAGTCCACAATCTCAACCTCTACTGCATCGGCATCGATCCAGCGGAAGCAGATGCGCCATTGGTCGTTGACCCGTATACTGTGCTGCCCCGCCCGATCGCCATGGAGTGCCTCCAGTCGATTACCCGGAATTGCCGCCAAATCCGACAGCACAGTTGCTGCCTGAATCTGGTCGAGTGTCCGTTTCGCCACCCGGGCGACACGCTGAAACTTGCGACTGAACTGACCCCGAAAGACTTTTTCGGTTTCCTTGTCACGGAAGAACCGAATCACAATTAGATACAATCAGATATCATACCGCTTCTCAGTAGTGAAACCTCCAACGAAACTCGGCATAGATCTGCCGCGGATCGTTAAAATGAAACCCTCCAAACGTCAAACTGTTATCAAGCAACACCCGCCGGTTTGCCACGTTCAGAGCCGTCAACGACACCCTGAATTTGTCCCCCTCCCCAAAGCTCTTTCCAAAAGAAATATCAAACGTCGTGTGTTGCGGCAGATAATTCCCCGGATATTGCGCGTCCGGTAACCCATTCGTAAATCCCGAGCCATGATACACATTCGTCGAAGCGAACACCCGCCATGGAAGACTTGAATCGATCCCCGCGTTCAGCGTGTTCCTCTGATCGTGATCCACCGGTGAAAGTCCCGGTGGCGGTTCGCAGCCATCCGGCACCGGAGTTGGGCAGATCAGTCCACCAGTGAAAGGCGATGTTGCCTGCGCGATCTGATTAGAATAAGCCACGTGGACCTGCGCGCGACGCCAGATGCGCGGCGAACGCAGCGTCGTTTCCCAACCTTGAATTAACGCCGAGGCCCATGTGAGTGGCCAGAATATATTCGATTCCCCTATATTGCTGTGGTCTAGCCAATTCGACGCACGGGTCTGAAACGTGTCTTCCTCCAGCACCCAGCCATGGAAGGGAATCGATACTCCGAATTGGTATTCGTGATCGCGCTCGCCAGGCAAGGGAGCGAATGTCAATGTCTGACTGGACGCCAAATTGAGCAATGGACCGGTAGCAGTCAACAACGGAGGCGCTTGATAAAAGTGACCATAAAAGCCATGAAACACCCAGTTCAACCGTGGCACCCTGAAAGCGATGCCGAGGCGTGGGTCAATCGCATTCTGGACAATGCCGGTTTGGCTTCCTCCGCTGACTGAGCCGGAGTCGAAGTGCGAATAGCGAATGCCGGCGATCAGCGTCAACCACGAGGTCACCTTAAACCGGTCGCTGAGGAACACTTCACCCAGGCGTCCGGTTACCGCGGCCGACGACGGTCCGAAGTTTTGACAATTCGTTCCGCAATCCGTAAACACATTATTAAAGAAGTTACTCTGATGTTGTGCAAATCCATACACTCCCGCTTCGAAATCGTTATTCTTCAAGATGGTCGCGTTGAGGCCCACTTGCGCGCCGACGTAATTGGCCGTTTGGTCCACAGTCGAGATGACCGGGACATCGTTCGGCGAGGCGTTATAACTGGCTTGATTGTAGTGATAAAACGGTGAAACCGTCAATAGCAGATTCGGATTGAAGGTATGCAGCCAGGAGAAGGTTATGTAACCGTCGGGTTCACGTTCACTATCATGCAGGCCGTAACTGGGATAAACCCGATTGCCGGATGAATTAGGATTCGGGTCAACGGGGATCTGATAATAATCCTGCCGCAACGATGCCACCATGCGAAATTGGTTCGACGCGCTGGCATTAAATATTAGAGACACGAATCCTCCATAACCGTTATCCGCGTCGTGAATAACTTGCCCGATCGGCGACTGCAGCCCATAGTCGCTGCGATTTCCGTTCAGACTTACGTAATACGCGAAGCGCTTGGTGTGACCTCCGAAACTGATTTGATCGTTCGTTTGATGCCAGTTGCCAAAAGACGCGACGACTTCCGCCTCATTGTCACGCTCAAAGCCGGACCGCGGCACGATGTTGAAGATTCCATACGTGCGGTCTCCGTATTCCGCGTCATAGCTCCCGCGTTGCACTTCAAGATAATCAATGTCTTTGGGATCAATCTGCGGGCCAAGGTTAGTTGCGATATTAGTGTTCGGTACCGGGACTCCGTCAATTAACCAATCGACCTGATGGCCGCCACGCATGTGCAGCATGTCATGAGTTACATAAGCGCCAGGCGTGTAGTCGGTGATCATCGCCATACTGTTAGTGCGGCTGGCGCCGGGAGTTTGGGCTATATCTTCGCGATCAATGAGAGTGGTGGGAGTTACCGAATCCATGTTAGCCGCTTCCGCCTTGCCGGCTACGGCAACGCTTTGATTGACCGCTGCGATCGCAAGTTGAAAATGAAAAATCGGCGATGCGCCAGAAGCGACTGTGACAGTCTGCAGCACAGTCTCGAAGTTAGGCTGAGTGACCGTGATCCTGTAATCGCCCACCGGCACGGCCGTAAACGAAAAATAACCGACGGTGTCGGCCTGCGCTGTTTGAGACCAATCCGATGTCGTCGCCTGCAACTTCACCGTTGCACCGGCGACTGGCCGATGTTGCTGGTCGTGCACTACCCCTTCGATCCTTCCAAAAATGGTTGCGTGAAGAAGCGGTCCAAAGATTAGAAACACGAATAACAGAGTGGGAGGAATTGCAGTGAGTAATGCCACCAGAACTACTGAAACATAACCGCGCAGCCGCTGTCGTGCGGCAAATTGTCGCACGGCGCAATCAACGCGGCGGAGGGTATTTCTCCAGTTTGCGTTGCAGAGAACGCCGATGAATTCCGAGCAAGCGCGCGGCTTGCGAGATATTACCATCGCAATCCGAGATGACGCGCTGCATGTGTTCCCATTCCACTCTGGCCAGCGTTGGGACCGTTTCCGGGGCTTCCCGTAAATCGCCGGGAGCGGATCGCAGAGTTTCATAAACAGACAGGATCTGATCCGCGTCCGCGGGTTTGCTCAGGTAATGGTCGGCGCCCTTCTTCATCGCGGATATCGCGGTTGGAATGCTGCCGTAGCCGGTGAGCACGATGATCGTCATTGAGGAATCTATGGCGCGCAGCTCCGGGACCACGTCCAGTCCGCCCCGGCCGGGCATGCGCAGATCGAGGATGACCAGGTCCGGGCTGCGATCGCGCGCGAATCGGAGAGCCTCTTCGCCGTCGGGCGCCGGCTCGGCATCCCAATTTCGCTGCGACAACGCCCGGCAGAGGCGATTGCGAAAGACGGCGTCGTCGTCAACTACCAGCGCCAAAGGCAGGTCTTCAGACGGAGACATGTGCGCTCTGCTGCGAGGAGTGGATAGGCAATTCCATCGTTACGGTGGTGCCTTCCCCGGGGACGGAATCGAACATGACCCGCCCGCCCAAGCTCTCCGCAAACGTTCGGACCAGAAATGTTCCAAGCCCCATTCCCTTACCAGGTTCCTTGGTGGTATAAAACGGCTCGGCGATCCGGCGGAGCACGCTCGCCGGCATGCCATGCCCATGGTCCCGAACCGCGATCGCCAACGTGCCCTCGCTCACTTTCGCCGAGATGACGACCGGGCACCGGCCGGAACTGGCGTCCAACGCGTTCTGAATCAGGGCCGCAAGGGACTGCGCGGCCGCCTGCGCAGGCAAAACCGCTGACAGTTCCCGATCGGCGATCTCGATTTCGAGCAGCGTGCGTTGTGATTCGGGGAACTGCGCGATAACCTGCACGATAAGATCGTCCACACGGACCCTGCTGGGAGCCTCGCCCATTGGTTCAGCGCTCTGGGCACTCATCCTTTCCAGTATCCGGCGGCAGCGGTCCACCTCCGAGCGAATGAGCCGCGCATCTCCCAGCACTGCATCGCCGTTCGCGGCGTCGATGGCGTAGCGCTCCAGTTCTTTCGCTACCACTGCGATGGTTCCGAGCGGCGTTCCCAGCTCGTGAGCCGCTCCGGCCGCGAGCGTCACCAGAGAAGCCAATCTTTCGTTTCTTGCGACCTGATCCTGAAGCAGCAGGATCTCTTGCTCGCGTGTGCGCAATGCATCCGCGATCTTTCCCGTAAAGAACGTGATCAGCGCGGCGGCGACCACGAAGGCAATCCACATCCCCACCAGGTGCGGAGATAAACCCTGTTCGACACGGTGCGGCTGAAAAGCTGCGGACGGTACGTAGAAAACGAAGAGCAAACCGAAACAGGCTGTGGAGAGCACGCCAAGAGCCCAGGTCCATCTCTTCCGCAGCACAACCGCGGACAAAGTAATTTGGACGAGGTACAGCAGGCTGAATGGATTCATCGGCCCGCCGGTCAGCCCGAGCATCGCGGTCAAGCATAGAGTGTCCAAACAGAAGACCGCGCCGAGGGTCTCCTGCGTAAACCGAACCGGAAGCATGCGGAGGCGGCCGAGCAAAATGTTGCTGGCGAGAATGATCGCGAGCGGGGCAAGCGTCCAAAGCAGGGGAAAATCGAGGCCAAAGCCGTACATTCCCAGAATCACCGCGGCCTCTCCGGCAACCATGCCGTAGCGAAGGCGCACTACCCACGGCAGCGCCAGATTGGGAGCGAGATCCGTCGTGACGGTTCCAAGGCTCACCGCGGTCTGCGGCCGGACAAGTTGTTCATCCGCTGAGCCCGGAGCGATGCGCTGGGACATCATGTCTTACGTCAATTTTGAGTCACGGTTGCTTTGCCGTCAAGGGAATCGCGCAGTGCCGCGTTGATAAGGACCTGGTAGCCAATTGCTCCACTGGATTCTTCCGCCATTTGAAAGAAGCGATCCACAATGTCCTGGTCGAGGTGGATCGTTAGCCGGGTTTTGCCCTCGGACTCAGATTGCGGCGGAAGAATTCCGCCCCGCTTACCTTTGCTGAAATCGTATCTTCACGCGGACCGGCGCGCCCGTTCCTCTTCATTGCGCCGGAAATTATCTAGCATCTGATCAGGTAGTGGATGTTCCTCCCGGAACTTGTCCCACCGTGTGTCCTGTTCCCGCATGTAAGAATCGATCGCTTCGGGATGTTCCAGAATGAAGGCGATGACGCCGTAGACTCTGCCCAATGGGCCGATGGATGGATACGATTGCAGAATCGCTTCCGGCGTCTTGCCGCGGCGAAAGTCGTGGACCAGAACATCAAGTCCGACCCGGCTGCCTGCCAAGTGGTAAAAGCCGTCACGCACTTCCACGTATTCGCTTGTTGGCAATCCGAGCATTCAGTGAACTCGCAAATAGTTTACCGCACGGCCCATCTCCGTGAGTGCCTTATCATGGAATTAACCGCATGATTCCGGAGATCATTCCTGAAGGTCTAACCTTCGACGACGTCCTGCTTGTACCCGCACGCAGCGACGTTCTTCCCGCGCAGACCGATACGCGGACCTACCTCACGCGCAATATTGCGCTCAACATTCCCATCGTCAGCGCGGCGATGGACACCGTTACCGAATCCCATCTCGCCATCGCGCTCGCGCAGCAGGGCGGCATGGGCATCATCCACCGCAACATGTCGATCGAGCGCCAGGCCGAAGAAGTGGACCGCGTGAAGCGCAGTGAGAGCGGCATGATCGTCGATCCCATCACGATCTCGCCCGACAAGCTCATTTCCGACGCTCTCGAAGTCATGAAACGCTATCGCATTTCGGGCGTTCCCGTGACCACCAACGGACGTCTGGTCGGCATACTCACGAATCGCGACCTGCGCTTCGAATCGCGTTCGGACCTGCCTATTTCGCAGGTTATGACCAAGGAAAACCTGGTCACCGTTCCGGTCGGCACGACGCTCGAAGAGGCCGAGAAGATCCTTCACAAACACCGCATCGAGAAGCTGCTGGTCGTCGACGATCAGTTCAATTTGAAGGGCCTCATCACCGTCAAAGACATTCAAAAGAAGTTGAAATATCCGACGGCGGCCAAGGACGCGCAAGGACGATTACGAGTGGGAGCGGCGATCGGATCGACGGGCGATTTCCTGGAGCGCGCGCAAGAGCTGGTGCGCAGAAAAGTGGACATCATCGCGATCGATTCGGCTCATGCGCACAATGAACGCGTCCTCGAAGCCGTTTCGGCCATCAAGCGATCGGTGCCGAACGTGGAACTGCTGGCGGGCAACGTCGCGACCTTCGAAGGCGCGCGCGATCTTATCGCGTTAGGCGCAGACGGAATTAAAGTCGGCATCGGTCCAGGGTCTATTTGCACCACACGCGTGGTCAGCGGCGCAGGCGTGCCTCAGATCTCCGCTATTAACGAATGCTCTCGCGCGACCCGTGGATCGGGCGTACCGCTGATCTCCGATGGCGGCGTCAAGTACTCCGGCGACATAACCAAGGCCATCGCGTCCGGGGCCGATGCCGTTATGATCGGCAGTCTTCTGGCCGGCACCGAAGAGAGCCCCGGCGAGACGATTCTGTATCAGGGCCGCACATTCAAGAGCTATCGCGGCATGGGATCAATGGGTGCGATGGCTGTCACGCAAGGCGCTCCGGATCGCTATGCCCAGGAAGCCAGCGGCAAACTCGTTCCCGAGGGCATCGAAGGCCGCGTTCCATATAAAGGTCCGCTGTCCGAAATGGTTTATCAACTGGTCGGCGGTCTGCGCGCCGGCATGGGCTATTGCGGCGCGCGAACAATCGGCGAGTTGCAGAACAAAGCGAAATTCCTCCGCGTCACCTCGGCCGGCCTTCGGGAAGGCCACGTTCACGACGTCATTATCACCAAGGAAGCACCCAATTACAGGCTGGAGTAGGTGAGTGCGCGCCTAGTAGTGGATCCCGCGGACGCCGGGAAACGCCTCGATCATTATCTCCACGACAACTTGCCGCAATTCAGCCGCTCGCGGATTCAGGAATGGATTCGCGCCGGGCGCGTGCTTGTCAACGGAAAGACAGTTAAGGCCTCTTGTGTTCTACGCGGCGGCGAAGCGATCGATGTCGATCCCGCTGAACTGACGCCTTTGAAAGCTGTCGCTGAGGACATTCCTCTGGACATCCTGTATGAGGACGACGCTGTAATCGCGGTCAACAAACCAGCGGGGATGGTGGTGCACGCCGGCGCTGGGGCGCAGAGCGGAACTCTGACGAACGCACTGGCGCATCGCTTCGGGGCCCTGTCTCAACTGGGCGGAGACCTTCGACCTGGCATTGTCCATCGTTTGGATCGTTATACCAGCGGCGTCATTTTGGTTGCACGCAACGACGCGGCTCATCAGGCTCTCGCGCGTCAGTTCTCAACTCGCACCGTCGAGAAAGTCTATCTCGCTTTGGTGCATGGCAGGCTGCCGAAAGATGAGGGCCGGATCACGTCCCCCATCGCGCGCGATCCTGTCCACCGTACTCGCATGACTACGCGCGTTCCCACTGGCCGCGCCGCGCTGACAAATTATAAGGTGCTGGAACGCTTCGAAAAATTTACGTATGTCGAGGTGAAGATTGGCACCGGACGCACGCACCAGATCCGCGTTCATTTCGCGAGCATTGGGCATCCGGTCGCAGGAGACAAGCTGTACGGCGCGCCGGTCAGCGATGCCGGCCGCTACTTTCTGCATGCCGCGCGGATCACATTCACGAGTCCTGCGAGCGGTGAGAAGGTCACCATCGAAGCGCCGTTGCCAGCGGATCTTGAGGATTGGTTGCGCCTGCCCGATAAGCGGTACTAGATTTTGACAAAACCGGTGATCGAGCCGCGGTTCCGCCGTCGTGCGCTCGCTTACGCGCGCGGCTCTGTAGCATTTGCTGGGCGACCGCTTCCTGCCGGGCGCGGCTCGGAAAAACTTGTCCTGAACCCTCCAAATCGTGTACTCTGGCGAAGAACAGGCGAAGATGAACCTTACCCTCGGCTTCCCCAACGACCATCCTCTGGAACAACACTCGCTCGCGCGGCGCGGCGGGATCGAAGCCGCTGTCGCGCGCTTCGAGCAATGGATGGCGGACCCCGATTCTCCAGTGCGCGCTATCCGGCGGCAGCCTGCGCGGGCCGGCGAATATCTGGACATACCGGAGGCCGTCCATCACACGCTGCGGCGCACGCTCCACGAGCGCGGCATCGCCCAGCTTTACACCCACCAGGCCGACGCGTTCGAGCATTCCTCCGCGGGCCGCAACGTCGTCGTGGTCACGCCTACGGCCAGCGGGAAGACCATCTGTTATAACCTCCCGGTTCTCGATTGCATGCTGCGCGATCCCAACGCGCGCGCCATGTATTTGTTTCCCACCAAGGCGCTCGCCGAAGATCAGCTTCATGAGTTTCAGGCCGCTGTGGATGCCTCCGGTTCCGCCATCAAGGCGTTCACGTACGACGGCGATACACCGCAGGACGCGCGCAAAGCCGTCCGCGAGCGGGCGAATGTCGTCTTCACCAATCCCGACATGCTGCACGCCGGCATCCTGCCCCACCACACCAAGTGGGCGAAATGTTTCGAGAACCTGCGGTACATCGTTATCGATGAGTTGCATTACTATCGCGGAGTTTATGGCAGCCATCTCGCGAACGTGCTGCGGCGTCTGCGGCGCATCTGCGAATTCTACGGCTCGAAACCGCAATTCATCTGCTGCTCCGCGACCATTGCCAATCCCAAGGAATTGGCTCAAACGCTCACCGAACAACCCTTTGAGATGGTCGACCGCAACGGCGCGCCTTCCGGTGAAAAATATTTCGTCTTCTATAATCCGCCGGTGGTCAACCGCCAACTCGGGATTCGCCGCAGTTATCTTCACGAGACGCGCCGTATTGCAACGGAGCTGATCGAACGCGGCCAGCAGACGCTGGTATTCGCGAACAATCGCCTGGCGACGGAGATCCTGCTCACCTATCTCCGCGACTCTTGTGAGCGCGGTCCCATAGCGGGCGGCATGATCCGCGGGTATCGTGGCGGCTATCTTCCGCGCGAGCGCCGCGAGATCGAGCGCAAGCTGCGCGACGGGGACATCCGCGCCGTGGTAGCTACGAACGCTCTGGAACTCGGAATCGATATCGGTTCTCTCGACGCCGTCGTCATGGCGGGCTATCCCGGCTCCGTCGCATCCACCTGGCAGCGCGCAGGACGAGCGGGCCGCCGCCAGACCACTTCCCTCGCTGTCCTGGTTGCCTCCAGCGCGCCGCTCGATCAGTACATCCTGGAACATCCCGAGTTCTTCTTCGACCGCTCTCCCGAGCACGCCCACATCAATCCCGATAATCTGGAGATCCTGATCGACCATCTCAAGTGCGCGGCGTTTGAACTGCCCATCCGGGAGGGTGAAAAGTTCGGGCCTCACGACACCGCCGAATTATGCCGTTTTCTGACCGACGAGGCGCGCCTGCTCCATTTTTCAGGCGGCTGCTGGCACTGGACATCGGACACCTACCCGGCCGATGCGGTCAGCCTGCGGGCTGTTTCGAGCGACAACTTCCTGGTGGTCGACATCACGCGCGAACACGAGATTATCGCCGAGGTGGCGTTTACGGCCGCCCTCACCGCGCTGCACGAGAAGGCCATCTATCTTCATGAGGCGCGCCAATACCAGGTGGAGCGCTTCGATTACGATGGCCGCAAGGCCTATGTTCGCCGCGTCGATTCCGATTATTTTACGGACGCGATCGATTACACGCAGGTGAAGGAGCTGGATGAGTTTGAATCCGCCGAGGTGCAGGGGGCGCGCGCCGCTCATGGCGACGTTCGCGTGAATCGCCAAATTGTCGGCTTCAAGAAGATCAAGTTCTACACGCTCGAAAACGTGGGCGCCGGACAGCTCTCCATGCCGGAGCAGGAAATGCAAACCACTTCGTTTTGGATGCGCTTCCCGGCCGTCTTTCTGACACGCTTCACGGACCTCACGCGCACCGATATCCAGAATGGCCTGATCGGCATGGCGAACGCCATGCGCACCGTCGCGGCGCTGCTCCTTATGTGCGATCCGCGAGACCTCGGCATCGCCATTACCGACGGCCTCGCGCACAGTCCGGCGGGCTTTGAGCCGGTCCTGTTTGTCTACGATAACTATCCCGGCGGCATTGGGCAAAGCGCTGCGCTTTTCCGTATGAATGCCCGCCTGCTGGCCGGCGCAGAAGAGCTGATCCGGTCCTGTTCGTGCGATGCGGGCTGCCCCGCGTGCGTCGGTCCTTTGGGAGAAATCGGAGAGGGAGGAAAACTAGCAGCTATGCGTTTACTGAAGGAACTAACGCCGGCTTAAGAATCTCAGGCGAGCACTGCCGGCTTCCGGTCGCGGACAAACTCCCACCGGTCCAGGGTTGCGGCCGCGGAAGAATCCGCGTTACGTCGGACCACTTTGCCTTTACACCTGAGGCGCACTTCAGAACCCTGGACGAGACTCGGCAATGTGATCATGTATTCCACAACATCGCCTGGTTCGAGATGGGCGGCAGAATCGAACAACACGCCCACGGAGCTTAGGTTTTTGGTTTCGCCGCTTTCTAGCAGCGTTCTCGAGCCACTGCGCAGAAGTTCCAGCGGTAGCTTGAGCTCAAATCGACGGGATTTTCGTTGTTCGAGCACGGTCACTTTCGACTCTATACTTAGTGTTCCCTAAGGTCAATACCCGAGTTAACATTCCGTGACGTGTTCGGTCCCAGTACCCAGGAAACCCGCAAGTGCTTTTAGTTTCTACGGCTAACCCAAGACTAGGCGTTCGTTGGGACGAATAGGACGATGTGACAGAATAAAACACGGGATGTCTGAAATTAAGCTGGAGCAGCAGCTCGAAAAAATGCGCCGGGACTGGGATGACCGGGCGCGGGAAAACGCCCGTTACTACGTCGATACGGCCAGGCAGGACTGGACTGACGAAGAATTTTTCCAGTCTGGCGAGCAAACCGTGGCTGAAGAGATCCTGACGGACATGATCAACATCTGCCAGGGGAAAGATCCGTCAACCATGCGCGTGCTGGAGATCGGCTGTGGCGCCGGGCGGGTCACGCGCGCGCTGGCGCGGCTATTCGGCGAGGTCCACGCCGTTGACGTCAGTGGGGAAATGGTGCGGCTGGCGCGCGCGGCCGTCGAAGGCTATCCGAAGGCGTTTGTCTATCAAAACAACGGGACAGATTTGACGGCAGTGCCCAGCCTCCCGTTCGACTTCGCCTTCTCGACCATCGTATTCCAGCACATCCCTAGCCGGGAGGTGATCGAGAACTATGTTCGGGAGGTAAACCGCCTGCTGCGGCCGGGAGCGCTTTTCAAGTTCCAGGTTCAGGGTGACAGCTCCTTGACGACGAATCCCGAAGACACCTGGCTCGGTGTGCCCTTTTCGGATGAGCAGGCAGTGGAGATGGCGGAACGATGCGGGTTCGAGCCGCGCTACCGGCATGGAGCGGGACAGCAGTACTTCTGGCTGTGGTTTTTTAAGCGGTGATGCCGTTGCCTACCGGATCGGAGTCTCCGTTTTTCTGCTTTTTCTTAGCTCGCCGCGCCGCCCAGTAAGCCGTCATACGGGCCGACACCTGTTGCCGCTCTTCCGGGCTCATGCTCTTACGCCCCCTTCTGCTTCTTTGCAGCGGCTGGGACATCGCCGCCAATTTCGCTTCCGCCCGCGCAATGGCGCGGTCGAGACGCCTCTTCTCTTCATACAGCTCTCGCAGAGCCTTGTTGAGATCCATTGATCCACCATTCGTTCGATGTTCGGTCTTGATGCCGATTTGAAAACAACCTTCACGCCTGTGTTTCCACCCACGCCCAAGTGGGCTTACTGCCCTCTACCCCTCCTTATCGGCTGGAAGCTCCCGATCCTTCTCCAGCCCCGTTATTTCCCCTACTCGTATCCCGCTTCTCTCCTAGGCCCTAAGCTTTTTCCGGTTTAGGACCGATCATAAGGCCAGTATGAACCTTGATGCGCTCATTTGGGTCTTGTTGCCTGTTTTTGTTGCAGCCGGCTCCGCACTTCTCTCCTTCTACATCATGCAGGCCCGCATGGAAGTTGCGATTGCGAAGGAAAGAGAGTCCCTAGCCGAAGCGAATGCAATCATCAACTCTAGCAAAGTAACGCTCGAAGAGCGCACGAAAGCTACCGAAGAAGCGACACGACGCCGGGCACTGGACGATTTCATGCAAGAGTTCCGGGTTGAGGAACGGCACTATTTCCGCGAAAACCGCTCGGCCGAGTCCAAGATGAAGGCCATGATACTACAGGAGCGGCTTTATTTTCGCAACATTCCGCTCTCGAACTGGGTGGAGCACGAGATGATCGTTGAAGAAAACGCTGAAGTATCCCAAATCGCGAAAGGACGCTCAATTTTTTCCGGCAATAAGCTTCCGCAGGACGAGGGCGCCGTCATTCGCATGCCGCAACAGCCGGCGGCAATGTCTCACATTAGCTAGACGGTGGCGTGGACGATCGCGTTGCGTGCGTGGCGCAGACGATCGCCCTTCGTCGTCTGCGTTTCTTCTTACCAACACCGGCAGGCCACTGAAAACCGATGGCCTGCCCTACCTTGTCAACCTATCGGCGGCTGATCTCGTCCAGAAGGTATGATGGCGTTCATGGCCGAGCGCTTGGATCTGGCGGCGGCGCCCGCAGTCAGTACCCGCGAATTCAGCTCCTGGATGGTCGCTGAACAGAAACGTATTTTCCTGCTCTGCCTCCGCATGCTCCAGGATCGCGAGGAGGCCGATTCCGCCACGCAGGATGCCTTTCTTAAGGCCTTTCAATTCATGAGTAAAGCCGGTTCTAAGGAACTGGACGATCCCGGTAAGTGGATTACTCGAATTGCCATCAACACCTGTCTGGACCGGTTACGGTCCCGTAAATGGCAGCTTTGGAGACGCCGGCCGGCCCCGGAAGACGAGGCCATCATACTGGAAATGGAGCCGGCCACCGAGCCGGCTGCGGACGATCGCGTTTTCGCGGGTCAGATTCAGGCGCGTCTGGGACGTGCTCTCGATAAACTCAGCCCCCGCCAACGGGCGGTTTTCACCCTGCGCCATTATGAGAATCGCAGCTTGGACGAGATCGCCGAACTGCTTGGCCTGGACATTGGTACGGTAAAGATGCATTTGTTTCGGACGATTCGGAAACTGCGGCTGGAACTGCACGACTTGTATTTTGGGAAGAGATCATGACGGGCGAACACTGGACACAAGAGCAATTGCTCGATCATCTTTACGGACTGCGAGAGGCCGATGAGCACCTGGCGGCATGCCAGGACTGTTCTACGCGTGCGAAAAACTTGGCGCTCAGCCGCACCCGGTTGGCCGAACCTCCGGAAATCGCCGACGACTTTTTGGCCGCGCAACGCCGTCAGATTCACGCGCGGATCGGCTCGCCCCTGCGATCCTGGCATCCCCTACGCTGGGCTGTTTCAGCGATGGCGGTGCTTGCGATAGTGCTTGGACTGAGCCTGTATCGGTCGAATCCGGTTGTGATGCCGACTCACGACGACCAGTTTTTCACTGAGATCTCAACAATGGCGCAAAATCCCGCCCCGCGAGCCGTCCAGCCGATTGAAGCTCTCGTTCAGGATGATACCGAGGAATAACTATGCGCCGGGTTCTAGCAGCTTGCATTCTCCTCGCGGGCCTACCCCTATACGGGCAAGCCTCCAAAGGTCCCTGGTGGAATGGCCAGACCATAAGAGAACTGAACCTGAATGCGGATCAGATGCGGCAGATGCGCGAGACCGTGCGGGAATACCGGCCGCGTCTTCAGGAACTGCGGGCGTCGGTGCAAAAAGCGGAGCAAGACCTCGAAAATGTCTTCAATGCCGATACAATCGACAGCCAGAAGGCAAGTGAAGCGATCGACCATCTGGTGACGGCCCGTTCCGATCTCAGCCGCACGCTGGCGCAAATGGGTCTTAAACTTCGCGCCGTTCTGACATTGCAGCAATGGCAGGAGGTCCAGAAGCGCTTTGCGGCGCGGGCGGCCGCAAAACAGGCGCTCCCCACGAACTGATTCGGCCACTAAGGCCGGTGCTCGAAACTGCCGATAAAACAATTGAGGCATGAAGTTTATGGGCACGAAAGAACGTTTGACGATCTGCGCGGAACTGCTCGCAACCATCGATCGGAACCGCTCGTTCACCGGAGATAGCAGCGTTGCTCTCAGCATCGAGCAGCGTATTGTCGAACGCGAGTTGCGGGATTTAGAGCGTGACATCCTGGCTGACCCGGGCGCCCTCGAAGCTCATCTCGTCAAGCTACGCCCTCGCCGCAACGAAAAGCTCTTATAATCTGCATCTTGCCCAAGTCGAACTCCATCTGAATTGGTATAATTGGATGTACACGGCATAACCAGAGCTAGGTATAACACTTCCTCTGCCCGCCCTGATTCTCCTAATATAGATGGAATCGCTCTCCGCTCAGCTTTTGTTGAATTTCGGATTCACCTTCGAGGACCTGCACCGTCCTGAGGATCTTGCGCGGCTCGACGACGTGTTTCTCGACCGGCTGAAGGTTTCGGATCCCGCTCTCCACGGCCGGCTCATCGCCGCCCGCGAAAATCCTTCTGCGCTAGCGCGGAAAGACGAATCCGAGCTGATTATCGAAGTCGCGCCCCATCTTGAAGATTTTATAGGACATCTGTTCGGCATCACCCCCGAAATCGAGGAGTTGCAGGCCCGCCACAATCGCTTGGCGCCGCTCTACTCCGTGAAGCGGAACTTCGTCCAGCGCAAGGCTGTTCCCAAGATCCCCAAGGATCAAGCCGCGGCCCTGGACGGGAACGGCATCCGGGTGGAACTGGAGCGGATTTTCGGCGAGCCTCTGACGGAGCTTGCCTTCGCGGAACACGTCTCCCGCTGGATGCAAGACGAGTCCCAGTTCAGTGCTCAACTCGACCTCGCCCTACACTACGCTGCCTGGGCTACGCTGGCGCCCGAAGGAATCGCGCAACACAAGCATGGCGTGCTGTTCAAGACGCCCCACAAGCTCGATATGACCCATTTGGTTCCCGTGGAGGACACCCACGTGGACCATGTTCCTGCCTTCCGCCTGCATCCTAGCCACTGGCGGTACCGCGAGGGATTCGAGCTTACCGATCCCGGAACCGATCTCACCGGGGCACTCGACAATGCCGCGTATTGCATCAAATGCCACAACCAGGGCAAAGATAGCTGCTCCACCGGCTTGAAGGAAAAGAACGGCACGTTCAAAACCAGTGTTTTCGGGGTGACCCTGGCCGGGTGCCCGCTCGAAGAGAAAATTTCCGAGCTGAACGTGGTGAAACAGCGCGGTTACAGCATCGGCGGACTGGGAATTATCACCATCGATAACGCCATGGCCGCGGCTACCGGCCACCGTATCTGCAACGACTGTATGAAGTCCTGCATTTATCAGAAGCAGGAACCCGTCGACATCCCGCAAGTCGAGACGCGGACGCTGAAAGACGTGCTGGAGCTACCCTGGGGCTTCGAGATTTACAGCCTTCTGACCCGCTGGAATCCGCTGAATTTAGTCCGCCCCGTGGCGCGGCCGCGCTCAGGCTACAAGGTCCTGGTGGTTGGTCTCGGACCCGCGGGATTCACGCTCGCGCACCATCTGATGAACGACGGCCATACCGTGGCCGCCGTTGACGGCCTTAAGATCGAGCCGCTGCCCTCTGAAATCTCGGGAGTAAAGCCTAACGGCGAGCGGGTCCCCTTCCGTCCGATCCGCGACGTAACCGATATCTACGAATCCCTCGACGACCGCGTTATGGCGGGATTCGGCGGCGTCGCCGAGTACGGCATCACGGTTCGCTGGAACAAGAATTTCCTGAAGGTGATCCGGCTGCTTCTGGAGCGCCGCTCGCAGTTCAGCATGTTTGGAGGCGTGCGCTTCGGTGGCACCATCACCATCGAGAGCGCCTTTGAGGATCTGGGTTTCGATCATATTGCGCTATGCGCCGGCGCTGGCCGTCCAACCGTCATTCCCATGAAGAACGGGCTGGCTCGCGGCGTCCGCCAGGCTTCCGACTTCCTGATGGCGCTGCAACTCACCGGCGCAGCCAAACCCGATTCCGTTGCCAACCTGCAAGTCCGACTGCCCATCGTCGTGATCG
>JBEKUT010000029.1:0-27159 GCA_049514735.1 Bryobacteraceae bacterium | reverse complement strand
GCCTCAATGTCAAATACAGGCCAAAACAAGGTCCCCTCTTCCGCGCTATGCATTCCTGTTGGGAATAGCCGGTATTCCTCATAGTGCCAAATCTGTTTGCGATGCTGGCACATCAACATACCAGGCGATTGAAATCAGCGAAGTGCTGAATCGGTCATCACAAACGATAGGAGATCACATGTCTAAATTAGCCGAAAAAGTGGCACTCGTTACAGGCGGCTCGCGCGGCATTGGCGCAGCGATCGCGAAGCGTCTGGCCGCGGATGGAGCGAAGGTTGCCATCACATACGCGAAGGACGCCAACGCGGCTTCCGCCGTGGTCAAAGCAATTGAACTCGCTGGCGGGAAGGCTGTCGCGATCCAGGCGGACGCCGCCGACGTCGAAGCTGTCAAGAGCGCGGTCGAGAAGACGGTCGCGACTTTCGGCCGGCTTGACGTGCTGGTGAACAGTGCCGGCACGGCCATTCCAAAACCGTTCGAAGAGACGACGCTGGAGGAGATGGATCGCGTGATTGACATCAACCTCCGAGGCGTACTCGCCACCACGCAGGCGGCGCTGAAGCACATGAATGATGGTGGTCGCATCATCATGATCGGCTCAGCCGTGGGCGAGCGTGCCGTTGCGCCACCGATAACGACTACACTTCGCGCGTGGCACGGCACAATGGGTGCGCGACATAGAAATGGTTAAGAACGATTCATAATCAGGCGATATGACGTGCGGCCCAGTAGTCTTCAAGGTCGCCATTGAGCAAGCAACAGCGTAACGCGATGATTGCGTTTGCACCACGCACGGTCCAAAACATTCCGGATTGTTTGAGGCGGCTGCCGATCACGGTTTTGCAGCCAGCCTCAATTACGCCGGAGCCGACGAATAGGTTCTTCTTGCGGAATTCGGGATAGCGCATGCGGTCACGGTTGCCGTCGAAGTACTCAGCCTCGATGCGGATGACCTTGGCCAACTCAGCGTTCTGTTCCGCGTCGGCCAACTTGCGAAGTGCCGCCGCGAGTTTTTCAATCTTGCCGTTCTCCAACCAATCCAGCTTGTGCATCAGCCAACGCTTCTGGGCGGGCTCATCGGCGGGATTCAACTTGCGAGCCAAATCCCAAAGATGCTCACGGGCATGATAGAGATCGACGATCTGAATCGCGCCGGGAAAGTGCTGGTCGGCGTTGTTCCAAATCCAGTGTGACCCATCCCCCATGACCACGCGGATCGTGGCGCGGTCCCAACCTCGGTCCCAAGCCTCCGTATAGATGCGGAGACCAAACTCTTCGGCGGTTTCAATTGCGCCGACGTAAGTGGTGGAATTCTCATCGCGCACAGGCCGGCCCTGATCGTCGACGGTGGTTTGTGTGAACACCGCGCCGAGTTTGCATTCGCGAGTGCGAGCAGGCTGGCCTGGAGTTCTACCCGCCCGGCCTTCGGTTTCGGTCTTCACCACAAACACCTGCGTTCCATCCATCTGAATGTACAGATACGGAATGGCCGGGCCAGCAACAACCGGAAGACGGAGTTGCTTGGCGCACTTTATATCTTTCTGCTGCCGGGTCTCAATATCTTCACCAATCGATTCGGCCGTTCTCTCAACGGTTTTAGCAGTAACTTCCAGGCCTGCCAGCAGTTTCATTTGGTCCCGGCCTTGAGCGAAGGGCGCCACGCCGCCAACTGCTGCGAGCATGCGCCGCACGCCCGGAGAGAAGTCCGTCTTATCGATGTCCAGTTCAACGTCGGCAGGAAACTGTCCGGTGTGGCATGCCGGACACAAGTAATAGGGCCGGTCAATACGTGCCCAACCCACTACGGTGAGTATCGGCCGAGAACGCATCTCTTCATATCTGGCGATACGGCCGCAAGCGCAAGCAATGCTGCGATGGCTGTCATCCGGTGGCGACAGGCGCAGCAATTCGGTAACGGCGTCCGCGCCAGTTTGATGAACCGTGGAGCGGATCGCCATCTCCGCGGCCTCGAGATCCAGTTGGCCAGTCTTGTGCCGGTCAGCGAAAATTCTTTGCAGTTGCCGTTCTAATTGGCTGGAGGCTTTTTCGCAGGCGGCGGCCGTCGTTTTTTTTCCTGAGACGTCGGCTCTTGTTCCGCCGATCGAGCCCGGCAGATCTTGGCGTTGACCTCAATGAAGGCGCGAACGAGTTGCTCGAAGTGGCGGAACTCGGCTATTTCGCGCTCGGCCTTTTTCTGAGCGGTTGGCGTGGGAAGCGACTCGGTTACGGTCTTGCCCTGATCTTTGAAAGTCAATCGAGGGTTGGGGCCATGCACCGGATTACCCGGCTTGTGGCACCGGCAGTTGGGCTTGCCGCAACGACCGCTGGTATCGGAGATGGAGCCGCTGCGCAGATCGCCCAAACCGGCGAACTGCTTGAGGAGACCGGCTCGTTGGGACTCCAGATCTTGAAGAGAATCGGGCATGAAGTAGCCTCCATGTCCTAGCGTATATCATACGCACGGATTATGACGACAAGAAAGGAAATGACCAAACGGCCATTTCTATGTCGCGCACCCAACCGTTATCACCGGGTTTCCAGCGTCCTCGCTGGTATAGTAAGATGCCAGTTTCGTTCGCAGGCGGCGGGCTTCCACGCGCACAATGGAATCGGTTCGAGGATCGAAGTTTTCGCCGCGGTCGAAAACATCGCGTCCCAAAGCGTACTCTTTTAAAGCTTCGGCGTCGCCTTGCAATGCGTGTTCCACCGTCCAGCGCAGAAACCGGCACAGCCTCTCGGAGTTCACGAATAAATCGCTTGATAAAATCCGATCAAGTTGTGAACGCACCTCACGCCACGTGGGCGGAACCGCCCTCGACAAAGAAGGTTGCATCGGATGTGCCTGATAACGCCAGCTTAGCACTTGGGAATAGAATATTCAAGCTAAATTGATTAACGTTACCTAACGTTAGATATCCCACTTAATTGTTAACTGTGAGCTAACGATGTTTCACTTACGCAGAATGCGGACCACTACTATACTCAATTCGTATCGAACATAGATGCTGGAGAAACGCATGGCTCGCACTCTCAGCGATCTCAAGAAACTTGCCAAGCTGAAAAGCCGGCTGCAGGTGGTTGAGGAAGCGATTACTGCCCTGGAGCGGCTCAAGACCGAATACAAAGGCATTCACGGCTTAGGTCCGGATCGTTTCGACCCAATACTGCCAGCCGCGCGGCGTCGCCGCAAGCCGGACGACTTTCGGTGTGATCTAGCCGGATAACGGCGGACCGCTCCCTTCCGGTCACGGCTCGGAAACAGGGAGCCCCCAGCGCCCCCGCGTTATCCTAAATACATGCTGCTTGCCTTGCTCTTGATAGCAGCGGTCCCGGATTGGGTTCCGGCCCGTTGGCAATCGAGCGATCCGAAGAGCCTCGATCTTATCGCGCCGACTCCCATCAACTGTCTGCTGCTGGAGAGCAAGAACTGGTCCGCGGACTTCGTCAAGGCGGCGGCGGCTCGCGGCATCGTGACGTTAGGCATCGTCAGGCCGTCGGCCGATGCAGTGGAGCAGGCCCGCAAACCAACCGCGCTGGGTATGTCCGGCATCGTCCTGGAAGGGGATTTCGATCCCAAGGTTCGCGCCGCTCTCACCGATTCTAAAATCCTCACAGTGGAGTTTCCGTCCCGCGCCAAAATGCGCTTCGACGATCCCACGGAACCGCTGATCGCGTCCAACCAGGGCCTCTGGCCGGGCATCCAGATTGAAGAAAACGGCGCGGCAAAATCGGCTCCCAGCGGCGCTCCCTGGATCGACACCAACACCGGATTCCTGCGCTTCGTCCGTTCTTACACGGACAAAGCGGTTTGGATTGCGAACCAGCCGCCGCCGAAAACGGTGATTCCCGTCAATCGATATCTGCAGGCCATTGGGGATGCCGCCATCACGGGATCGCACTGGGTGCTCGCGCTCGATGACGACTTCACCAAGCGGCTGCTTGCCCGCCAGTCCCAGGCCCTGGCCGATTGGAAACGCATCGGCACGGCGCTCAGCTACTACGAAACGCATGAAGAGTGGAAGAGCATGACGCCACATGGGCAGCTTGCGCTGGTGGAAGACGTCGAGAGCGGCGCGCTGCTGTCCGGCGGCATTTTAGACATGATCGCCGTCAAGCACACTCCAGTGCAGCCGGTCCCGAATCCCAAGCTCAGCGACGCCGAAATGAAGAACGCCAAGATGGCCGTCGACGTGGACCCGGCCGCTCTCACGCCGCCGCAGAAAGATGTCTTGAGAAACTTCACGCGGGCCGGCGGAACGCTCTTGAGCGCCCCTCCAGGCTGGACGTTTCCCATGCCCCCCAACGGCGGGATCACGCTGACGAAAGAAGATTTCGCCAAGCTCGACGAGATCTGGAAAGAGATGAACGGAATGATGGGCCGCGCCAATCTCGGCGCGCGTCTCTTCAACGTCTCGAGCATGTTGTCGAATTTGGTCGGCACGCCGGACGGCAAACGCGTGGCGCTGCATCTCGTCAATTACACGGATTTTCCCGTGGAATCGATCACCGCGCACATTCTCGGCACTTATACGCACGCGCGATTGTACTCTCCCGGTAACGAACCGCGGGATTTGGCCGTTTATAAAGTGGAGGAAGGAACGGGCGTGGATATCGACAGAGTTGATGTCCTGGCAACGCTGGTTCTTGATGAATAGCGAATGACGAATAGGATGCTGGACTAATAATGATGACGCGCCGGGATTTGATGAAGGCGATTGCCGCGGCCCCGCTCGCGGCGAATCTGGCCCGTGCCGAAAGGAGTCCCGCCGCGCCCGTTTCCATCGCGCGCTGCACTTCTTATGACGGCGATCTGACGGGCACACTTTCGACCATGTTCGATCAGCTCGGTGGCTTGGGCCGGATCGTCAAAAACAAGACCGTCACTATAAAGGTGAATCTCACTGGAAGCCCAGCTCTAAAATTTCAGGGCAGACCGCTCGGCCTGACGCATTACACACATCCGAAAATGGCTGCGGCGATGGCCTATCTGCTGGAACGGTCCGGCGCGCGCCGCGTTCGTTTCGTCGAGAGCGCCTGGGGGACAAGCGGTCCGCTCGAAGAATATCTGCTCGATTCGGGTTGGAACGTTCGATTGCTGTTCGGCGCGGCGAAAACGGTGGAGTTCGAGAACACCAACGCGCTGGGATCGGGCAAACGATATGCGCGTCTCAAAGTCCCCACCGGCGGCCAGATTTTCCCAGCCTTCGATCTCAACCACGCCTACGAAGACACCGACGTTTTCATGTCGATGGCGAAGCTCAAAAACCACGCTACCTGCGGCGTGACGCTGTCGATGAAGAACTGCTTCGGAATCACACCCGCATCTATCTACGGCGACGATGCCGGTGTCGACGAACCGAATGAAAATCCCGGAAAAGGCCGCGTTCGCGTCTGTCATGAAGGGAAGCGCCAGCCGCCCAAGAGCGCGCCTCAGGAACTGAATACCGCGTCCAGCCGCGACCCCGGCTATCGCATGCCGCGCATCGTGTCGGACCTTGCGGCGACGCGTCCCATCGATATCGCCCTCATCGACGGCATCGAAACGCTGGCCGGCGGCGAAGGTCCCTGGATTCGCAATGTCCGCCAAGTGAAACCCGGCGTGATTATAGCCGGAACCAATGCCGTAAATACCGACACCGTCGCAACCGCGGCGATGGGCTACGATCCGCGCGGAGATCGCGGCAGCGCGCCCTTCACCATGTGCGACAACACGCTGAAGCTCGCTGAGGCGTTAGGCGTGGGCAGCGCGGACCTGAAGCGGATCGAAGTTCGCGGCGTGCCCATCTCGGAAGCGACGTTCAAATTCTCGAGCTGATCCGGATCATGCGCGCCCTGCTACGCAAACCCGCTCCGCCGCTCGATGCCTTCGTAAATTCCATCCACTATTTCGAAGCGCCTCTGCGGCCGTACGCGAGAGAGCGCGTGATGCCGGACGGTTGTCCGATGCTGATCGTCAACCTGAGCGAAGATCGCACCCGCATTTACGACCGCAAAGATCCCGGCCGCGGTGAGACCATCAACGGCTGCATTCTCGTGGGCGCGCAAACCGAGTACAACATCATCGACACGGCCGGCCAGGTGAAAATTGCCGGAGTCCATTTCAAGCCCGGTGGGGCCTATCCGTTCCTGGCGCCGCCCGCCGACGAATTGCATGGCGCGCAGCTTCCGCTCGACGTCCTATGGGGACGCTTCGCGAACCAGATGCGCGAACGCATGCTGGAGGCGGAAACACCCGAGGAGTGTCTCACCATCATGGAGCAGGCGCTGCTCGCGCGCGCCCGCCGGCCCTTATTCCGGCATCGTGCCGTCGAGTTCGCGCTCCTGGAATTCCGGAGGGAACCGCACAGCCAAACCATCGGCGAGGTGACCGAAAAAACCGGGCTGAGCCCGCGCCGCTTCATCGAAGTTTTCCGGCAGGAAGTGGGCATGACTCCCAAGCTTTTTTGCCGTCTGCGCCGCTTCCAGCAGGCGATACGCCGCTATTCGGCCGGCAAGCCCGTGGAGTGGACGGAGGTTGCGCTCGAAGCCGGATATTTCGATCAGGCGCACTTCATTCACGACTTTCGCGCGTTCTCCGGAATCAACCCCTCCGCCTACGCCGCGGCGCGGACGCAATACCACAATCACGTCCGGTTGGACTAGAAGTTTTGGAATCGATAGCCCACCATCAGGGTCACCACGCAACGCAGCGATTCCGATCGCAAAGCTTCATCGTCAGAACCTGGAACGTAGAACGTAGAACGTCCGCCACCTTGCTGGCGGCATCCTGAATTGGACTGAAGGTCAATTTCTTACAATCGCAAGCCGGCGTTCTGAGGCAGAATAGGCACTATGCCAATCCCGAACGGATTTCACAGCGCCAACGTCTACCTGATCGTCGACGACGCCCGGAAAGAAATTGAATTTTTGAAGCAAGCGTTCGATGCGCAAGAGGGTCACGCATCCACCATGCCCGACGGCAGCATCATCCACGCCGAAGTGCGCCTGGGCGATTCCACTGTCATGTTAGGGCAGTCCAACCAAGCTTACAAGTCGCGGCCTTCCACCGTGTACGTTTACCTGGACGATTGCGATGCGGCGTACCGCAAAGCGGTCGAAGCCGGCGCGAAATCGATGCAAGAACCGAAAGACCAGTTCTATGGCGACCGCAGCGCCGGCGTCGAAGATTCAAACGGCAACTGGTGGTGGATAGCCACCCACATTGAGGACGTCTCGCACGAGGAGGCGGACCGGCGCTTTGCCGCGATGGGCAACAAGCACTGATTCGGCTCGGCCGGATTAGGAGCGCCTGCGCCTGCGGAAAAAGCCGACTGCCAGCAATCCGGCCCCAACCAGAAGCGTTGTCGCGGGCTCCGGGACGCCTCCCAGGGGCCCCGTACCTCCGCCGCCGCCCTGTCCGATGGTTACTTCGAACTGCGTCAACGACGAGAGAGCGTCAATGTCGCCGACAAAGAAGATCCCGATGGACGTCATAGGCGTAAAAGTCAGGGTCTGATCCGGCAGGGTCCCCGTTCCCAGAGTCAGAGTTTCGAGCGGACTTGCCATGCAAGTCGACGCCGGGCCAGTACACACGTAAATTGTGACGTCCGCGTTTCCCTGAGGCGGCGAAGTGGTGGTGACGTGAAACCTCACGGAATCCAGGGTTTCGTTAATTCCCGTAGCGTTGAACCCGATGGTGAAGTTCAAGGGACCCGGGAGAGGACCCGTCGGACTTTCCTCGTCATAGTAAAATCCTTGGTTCGCGGCATTGGCGAGCGGCTGCACTTCCAGGTCGCTCGCGGATGGAGAGTTAATGAACCCATTAAACTCCATCCAGGCGTCTTCATTCCCCGTGTAGCACGTAACACCCTGGTACGCACCGACGGTAGTAGGACCTGGACAAGTGGTTCCGGTGTTCAGTGAAAAAAACGGAGATCCGGCGGCGAAAACGGGGAACATCAACAACAAGGCTATTCGTGGCAGCGTCACCTTCAAAGACCTCCTCAGGTCAAGTACAGTCTCGTAACTTACGGTCAGGCAGTTTCGGGCGTGGCAACTTAGCTCAGTTCTACTAGTTTGAGCCTCCCGAAGTGGTCAAGCTGACCCTGTGTTGATGCCCAGTATAAGATAAATGTTTCCAGATTAGTAGGTTCAATCTCTAGGTAACGGCTAGGTGGTACTACCTAGAGTTTTCTACCTAGGGAGCCAGTAGTCATATACTTGCTGTCCTATCAATGCGATAGCGTGGTCCACCTCGGCCGCACTCTTGTTCGAACCGTTGCTGAAAACGGCGATGGCGACGTGTTTCCCTCCCGGAAGTGTAATGATGCCTACATCATTTGTTGCAGCCTTCCCCCACGTTCCAGTTTTATGCGCGACAGTAGTGCCGGGTGGGAGCAGTCCTTTCAGACGATTCGGGAAAGTGGTGGTCTCCTCCATCAGCTCCCGAAGCACAACCGTGCTGGACGGTTTCAGAGTCTCGCCCTGCTGGAATTTGGCGAGCAACGCCGCCATGGCATCCGGCGTGGAGGTATCGCGGAGGTCTTTCAAGAACTTGGCGTGGGACCGGCTGTCATCCGCGGAGAGCTGTTTCTCCAGCCGGTCGATTCGAATGCCCTCAATCCCGAGCGCCTGCACGCGGGCAATAACCGCCGGAGGTCCCCCGCAGATCCGCATCAGGACATCGCAAGCCGTGTTGTCGCTATTCAGGATCATGTAGCCGAGCAGCTCGCGGACGGAGAATTCAGCGCCAGGCTGGAATTTTCCTCCTAACGTTGTCACTCCCGGCGGCCGGTCCGCAGCCGTGATCGGGATTTTCTTATCCAGGCTCAACTTGCCGCCGTCAACCAGATTCAAGACCTGCAACGCCACCGGGAACTTTACGGTGCTGGCCATGAAAAACGGCTGGTCGCCGTGCCAGGCAACGTGCTCGCCCGTCTCTACCAGGACCGCCGAAACTCCCATGCGTCCGCCCGCCTGCTCCGCGATACGGCCGAGGCCGCTCTGAAGATCCATCGCCCCAGCGGCGCTTACGAACGCACCGGCCGCGGCAGCAAGTCGTAAGAACCCGTTCATGCTGCTTGCATTATGCCAAAAGCCGCCCCAAGATATCGCGAACGAAGAAATGGCATAATAAGGGCACGGGAATGTCGTCCGAATAAATGTCAGTTTCTTTCGGACCGGTGCGTGTTGACGTCATCCGATCATCCGCTCGCTAAGATCCTAGACCTCGCCGACGATGCCATCATCTCGGTCGACCGCGAGCAACGCATTATCCTTTTCAATCAAGGCGCGGAAAAGATTTTTGGCTATGCCGTGAAGGAAGCGCTGGGCCAACCTCTCGATATGCTGCTGCCGAAGCGGCTGGTGGAAGCGCACCGCCATCACATTCAAGAATTTGCCGGATCGCCCACCATCGCCCGCCGTATGGGCGAACGGAACGAGATTTTAGGCCGCCGTAAGGATGGGACCGAGTTTCCCGCCGAGGCTTCCATATCTAAAGTGGAAGTGGAAGGCCAGACCATGCTGACGGTGATCCTTCGAGACGTGACCGAACGCACGCTGGCGGACGAGAAGATCCGCACGTCGCTGCGCGAGAAGGAGGCTCTCCTGAAGGAGATCCACCATCGCGTAAAGAACAATCTTCAAGTGGTGTCCAGCCTTCTCGGTTTGCAATCCCGAGTCATCAGCGATCCAACGCAGCGCACCATGTTCGAGGAGAGCCAAAACCGCGTTTACTCCATGGCGCTGCTGCACGAAAGCCTCTACCAATCGGATAACCTTTCGCAAATCGACTTCCCCGAATATATCGGGCAGTTGGCGGATTACCTGTTCAAGTCCTACGGCGTTACGCCGGACCGCATCCAGCTGCGCACCGATTTCGACCAGGTTGCATTACACATGGATGCGGCAGTTCCCTGCGGGCTGATTATCAACGAGCTGCTCTCGAACTCGTTGAAGTACGCTTTCCCCGGCAGCCGCTGCGGCGAAATCCGCATCGGTTTGCACGAGGTCGAGAACTCCGAGATCCGGCTCATTATCGCCGATGATGGAGTGGGACTGACGGGCGGCGTGGATTGGACCACGACGCGCTCGCTGGGATTGCGGCTAGTCCGCTCGCTTGCGCAGCAGCTCGGAGCGACAATTGAGATAACGTCGGAGATGGGAATGGAGGTTCAACTCACGTTCCCCCCGGTCTCGACGTGAATCTGCCAGCCGGAGATTTCATGCTACCAAGAATTCTGATCGTAGAGGATGAACAGATCACGGCGGAGGACCTGCGGGATATTCTCACTGAAATGGGATATTTCGTGATCGCCACTGTGGCCAGCGGGCGCGCCGCCATCTCGCACGCGGAAAAAGATCAGCCCGATCTGGCGCTGATGGACATCCGCATCAAAGGCGAAATGGACGGTACCGCGACGGCCGCGATTCTGAGGCAGCGTTTCAATATTCCGGTGGTCTACCTCACGGCGCATGCGGACCGCGAGACTCTGGAGCGCGCCAAAGTGGCCGCGCCGCTCGGATATATCACAAAACCGTTCAAGCTCGCCGAGCTGCATGCCAGCATCGAGATCGCCCTTCATAAACATAAAGAGGACTTGAAGGCGCAGGAACGGGCAGAAGTGCTTTCCGCTACCCTGCGGTCCGTGGGAGTCGGCGTCATTTCGCTGAGCCGGGATGAGCGGGTCGCTTATTTCAATCCCGCGGCGGAGACCTGGACGGGGTGGTCTTCCGCGGATGCCGTCGGCAGGCCGGTTGAGGAAGTGTTCCCGCTGCTGGATGAACGCACTGGCGAACGAATAGAAGCGCCGGTGGCTCCCGTGCTCGCGGGCCAAACCGGCGCGGAGTTGCGCAGCGGCGTGCTTCTGCTGGCGCGCGACGGTATGAAGCGGCCGATTGAGGGCAGCGTAGCGCCCATCCGGGGCCGGGGCGAAACGACGGGAGCCGTCATCGCGTTCGGCAACCGCGGCAGCGCCGGACATCGCTACGAACCGGACGGAGCCGACGACGGCATCGCATTCGGCATTTTCAAAATGGTGGCCGTATCGCCCGCCATGAAACAGTTGCTGCGGTTCGCGCGGCGCGTGGCGGAAAGCGAAGCATCCACGATTCTGCTGGAGGGAGAAAGCGGCACCGGCAAAGATGTCATTGCGCATTTCATGCATCATTTCGGAACGCGGCGGGATCGTCCGTTCGTCGCCCTCAACTGCGCCGCTATTCCCGAGACTCTTCTCGAAAGCGAGCTTTTTGGATACGAGAAGGGCGCTTTCACCGACGCGCGCAGTCCCAAACCCGGCATACTCGAAATGGCCACTGGCGGCACGGTGTTCCTGGATGAAATCGGGGAGATGCCGCTATTGGTGCAAGCCAAAATGCTGCGCGTGCTGGAGGAGCAAACGTTCCGGCGGCTAGGCGGCGTGCGCGATATTCATGTCGATCTGCGCGTGGTCGCGGCCAGTAACCGCCATCTGGCCGACGCCGTGGCGCAAGGAAGATTCCGGCTGGATCTGTACTACCGCCTGAACGTGATTCAGGTGATGCTTCCTCCGCTGCGGGAACGCAAGGAAGATGTCTTTCCGCTGGCCAAGTTTTTTGTCAAGCACTATAACGATCGATTCAAGCGCAGCATTGAAGGCATCACAACGGCCGCGGTATCCGTTCTCGCAGGCTACGATTGGCCGGGAAATGTGCGGGAGTTGCGGAATACCATCGAGCGCGCCGTGTTGCTGGAAGAATCCGATTGGATTCAGCCGTCGAGCCTCCGCCTGGACCAGGAGACTGCCGTGGCCTCTGAGATTCCCGTGGCCGAGGAACGGAAATCCCAGGTTGTTGGCGCCAAGGCTGTCGGCACGCTGGAAGAGAGCGAGAAGCGGCTGTTGCTGGATGCGCTCGAAAAGACCGGTTGGAATCAGACGCGGGCCGCGATGCTGCTTGGCATCAGCCGCGATACGCTGCGCTATAAAGTGAAGAAATACAATTTGCCGCGGCCGGCGGATCTGGCGGAAGGCGCGGCCGAATAGTTTGCGATTGCGAGACTCTAATCTCCGGCTGGTACCGTGCCGATATTAGTTTATGTGGTTCGTTAAGCGCCTGCTCCCGTTGATGATCGCGGCGATGGCTATTCTGCCGTCCGCGGAAGCTTCCTGGTCTAGGAAACCCAATTATCGCTACAAAACTCCCAATCTGAAGTACAAGAAGCCGAAGATCAAAGGACAGAAAAAGAACATGAACGCGATCAAGCGGCGTCATTAACGGTTTCAGCCGCGTCCAAACGCCCGCTGCGCTCATCTACTTGGGCGAATGCAATATCAACAGCTCGGCCCCACTGGAGTTTTTGTCTCCCGCCTGTGCCTTGGAACCATGACGTTTGGTGGCGGAGGCGCCCCCTGGAACATTATCGGCGCGCTGTCGCAAGCGGAGGCTGACACGCTGGTCGGCCAATCGCTGGACGTCGGCATCAACTTCTTCGATACTGCCAACGTCTACGCCGTTGGCGAATCGGAGAAATTCCTCGGCAAGGCTCTTGGCGCGCACCGCAAGGACGTGGTTGTAGCTACCAAGGTCTTTGGCAGGATGGATCACAGCCCCAACCAAGTCGGCTTGTCCCGGCTCCACATCATGCGGCAATCGGAAGAGAGCCTGCAGCGTCTTAATACCGACTATATCGACCTCTATCAGATCCACGGGTTCGACCGTATCACGCCTTTGGAAGAGACGCTGAGCGCGCTGAACGACCTGGTGCGTCAAGGCAAAGTACGCTATATCGGCTGCTCCAACCTCGCCGCGTGGCAGATCATGAAGGCGCTGGGAATATCGGCCTTGCAGCATTTCGAGAGATTCGTCAGCTTACAGGCGTATTACTCGATCGCCGGGCGCGATCTGGAACGCGACATTGTTCCGCTGCTGCAGGATCAGAAGCTCGGGCTGCTGCCGTGGAGTCCGCTGGCAGGAGGTTTTCTGTCGGGCAAGTACACGCGTTCGGGCAATTCGGACAGCGCTGCCCGCCGCGAGAAATTCGACTTTCCGCCGGTCGATAAAGAAAAAGGCTACAACATTATCGATGTGATGCGGGAGATCGCGCAGGGCAAGGGCGGGACGGTGGCGCAAGTGGCGCTGTCGTGGTTGCTCCATCAACCTTTTGTGACCAGCGTGATCATCGGCGCGAAGAACGAGAAACAGTTGCAGGACAATCTGGGCGCGGTAGATCTGAAGCTCGACGCGGAGGAGTTGAAGAAGTTGGACGAGGTGAGCCGTTTGTCGCCGGAGTACCCCGGATGGATGTTCGAGTTCCAGGGGTCGGATCGTGCGCCGGGGACGGTGCGGGAGTGGCAGCAGTACGCTAAATAGTAGTGCGTGTTCTGCTCATCGCGTTGCTCGCTGGGACGGCCTTCGGAGCGACGTTTAATAAAGACGTTCTTCCGATTCTTCAACAGCGCTGCCAGGAATGTCATCGGCCCGGCGAGATCGGGCCGATGCCGCTTCTCACTTACCGGCAGGCGCGGCCGTGGGCCAAGGCGATCCGCGAATCCGTGGTGACGCGCAAGATGCCGCCGTGGTTTGCCGATCCGCGCTTCGGCCATTACGCGAACGATCGTTCTCTGACGCAGGCGCAAATCGACACCATCGCGGCGTGGGCGTCTAACGGCGCGCCGGAAGGCGATGCCAAGGATCGACCCGCTAATATCGACTGGCCATCGCGCTGGGCGATCGGGAACCCCGATGCCGTCTTCGAAATGCCTCAGCCGTTTCCGATTCCGGCAACGGGCGCGATCGAATATCAGTTCCTGATTCTGCCAACGCACTTCACGGAAGACGAGTGGGTGCAGAAGGTGGAGGTGCGGCCCACGGCGGGCGATGCCGTTCATCATGCCGTCGCCTATATACGTCCGCCGGACTCGGACTGGTTGCGCGGCCGGCCCATCGGCGTGCCGTTCGCCGAACACTCCGTCACGACCAGCGACATTCTGATGGTCTACACGCCGGGCAGCAACATGGATGCGTGGCCGGACGGTATGGCCAAGAAGATCCCGGCCGGATCCGACATCGTTCTTCAAATGCACTATACGACCAACGGCACGGCCAAGACGGACCAGACGCGCGTGGGCGTGGTGTTCGCGAAAGCGCCACCTGAGAAGGCCGTCCTCACGCTGCAGTTGAACAACACGCGATTCGTCATTCCTCCGGGCGATCCCGATTATAAGGTCGAGGTCTCGGGCACCCTGCCGAACGATGCGATTCTGCTCAGCCTGTTTCCGCACATGCACCTGCGTGGCAGCGGGTTCGAATACTTTATGGTCGATCCCAAGGGCCACGTTGAGATGCTGCTCAAGGTCAACTATTACGATTTCAACTGGCAGCTTACGTATCGGCTCGATCCGCCGTTGCCGCTGCGCGCGGGAACCCGGCTGGTCGCGAACGGATACTTCGATAACTCGGCGAACAATCCACGCAATCCCGATCCCACCGCTGAAGTTCGCTACGGCGAGCAGAGCTGGGAAGAAATGATGGTCGGATTTTTCGATGTCGCCGTGGACGCGCGTTTGTCGAAAACGGATTTCTTCAAGCGGTCTGGTCCCCGCTGAGCAGGGGCTTGTGCAACAGCCCGACCAGAGATTCGAAGAGCTTCGACTTTACTTCGAATCTTTCGGGGCCTCGCGTGATATAGCGGACGACGACGTTTACTCCGTTCACGGTAGGCCGAATATCGATCGCCGGCTTCGCGGAAAAGGTGCGCGTGCCGTATTGATGCGTCACCCGTTCCCAATCCTGCTCGGCGAGCCGCGCATCATCCTCAGTGGCTTGGTCCACGGTTTGGCGGATCAGTTCGGCTTTCGCGTAGGGATCGCCGTCGAGCGGCAGAGTTACTTGCAACTCATCCCATAGCCACTGCCCGGCAGTCGAGAAATTGAAGTAGTGACCTTCCAGCGCGAAGCTGTTGACGAATGAAACGCGACGTCCCGTGGGATGGCCGGTGCTGGTCCAGTTGCCCATCTCGAGAATGACGGTTTTCAGGAGGCCGATCTCGATTACCTCGCCGCCGACGCCGTTAATCTCAACCCAATCGCCGAGCTTGATGCCGTTCTTTCCCATAAGAGCGAACCATCCGAAGAAGCCGACGATGAAATCTTTGAGGGCGACGGTCAGGCCGGCGGTGGCGAATCCGAAGAAGGTCGCGATCTGACTGGGTGGGCCAAAGATCGCGAGCAGGATCAAAAGCACGCCGATCACTTGCACGCCGATAGTCGCCATGACGCGAAGCTGATGCAGTTGGCGCGGGTCCTTGCGGCGGCGAAAGGCATGGCGAATGGCGCGGTCGATCAGCACCACGGCTAAGAGGATCGCGAGAATCAGGGCGAGCGACCGCAGCATCTCATTCAGAACGCCGCGGCGGCGGCTCGCGACCAGCGTGCCCCAGCGGCCGTAGACATCGCCGAGTTGCTGGCAATCCACGATGCACTCGTCCATCATCATGGCGTTCTTCTTCATGTCGGACATGTGGCGCAAACGCGCGAGCTTGGCCTTCATGTCTTGGTCGGATTCGGTCGACGTCTGGTTCACTTGTTTCTCGGAGGCGTCGTGCTCCTGGCTCATCGCGTGGCTCTTGCCACTCGCCTGGCTGCGGGCGGACGCGATTTGATCCTGCTTGGCGCCTAAGGAACGCCAGGCCTGAAACTGTTCCGCGAGGGTTGGCGTTGCTGCCGCGGGAGCCACCTTCGGCAGCACTGTGTTCTGTTTACCGGCGTCGTGTTCCTGGAGGGCCTGCTGCAGCTTGGCGTGTGGATCGCCCCCCTGCCGCGCCAAGTCCCCTTGCGCGTCGTCGAGTTCGTCCTGATCGAGGGCGAGTTGCGCCTTGGCGAGTTCAATCTCGTCGTCGTCAGTCAGTTTGGCGATGCGGGCGGTCTCCTCCGCGATGCGCGGCTTGAGAGCGGCGATGCGATCCGCCAGTTGTTTGAGCGGGCCTTTCACTGGAACCGCCGGAGTCTCGGCATCGTGGAGCGCCATGGCGAAGCCTTGGTCGACTTCGTGGTCGGCAAGGCGCAGAGCGTCGCGCGCGTAATCCTGCTCGGCAGGCGTATCGGCAAGCAATGCCAGGTCGTGAGCTGCTTGCAGAACGGACTGATCGACGAGGGTGGTCTGCAGCTTAGGCAATTGCAGGGTAGGCGCCGTGTCGCGCGTCAGGAACCATCCGGCCAGGCACGCTACGAGGAGCGCGGCTATCGCGACGGGCGCCAATAAACGAACGCGCCGAATCACCATTTCTTTATAAAGAGCGATATTGCCATTGCGAATCCGATGCCGATCACGATGCGCTTCACCGTGGTGCGCCCGAGCTTGCGCGCGATCCCGGCGCAGAGATAGCCGCCAACCACCGCGCCGATCGCCATGACGATCACATCCGGCCAGTACACCATCTTCGCCCAGATGAAGTAAAGCGCCGCGACGCCGTTAATGCAGAGGGCGAAGAAATTCTTAAGGCCGTTCATCTGGTGGATGTCGCTGAGTCCCATGATGCTGAGCGCCGCGAGCATCAGGATGCCGATACCCGCTCCGAAGTAACCGCCGTAGAGGGCTACGAAAAGTTGAAAGAGCATGGCGCCCGCGAGCCAATTCCGCGACTCGTGATGCGCGCCTTGCGCTGTCTTGAGCTTGCGCTGGATTGGCTCCTGGACCATGAAGAGCAGCGTCGCGAAGAGGATCAGAAAGGGGACCAGCTTGTCGAACAGCGCCGGAGGCGTGAATTGCAGCAGCCAGGCGCCGGCGATTCCGCCAATCAGGCTGGGGATGACCAAGGCGAGCATGAACCGTTCCACCGTGGCCAACTCCCGGCGATAACCCCACATGCCTCCGAGCGAGCCGGGCCAGATCGCAACGGTACTGGTCGCGTTGGCCTGGACGGAATTGAGGCCGAGAAAGATGAGAGCAGGGAAGGATACCAGCGTGCCGCCTCCCGCGACGGAGTTGATCATGCCTGCGAGGAAAGCGGCGCCGAAGGCCAGCGCTGCATGGGAGAAGTGGAAGGGCATCGATTGCTTTCCAGCAGGGTAGCAAGTCACTTCAAAGCGAACGCGACGTACGATCCACCCGATTCTCCGGCCTTCCCACCCCCGGCGGCGATCACGATGTACTCGCGCCCATTCATTTCGTAGATGGCGGGCGTCGCGTTGCCGGCCGCGGGTAGCGTGGTCTCCCAGAGCAGCTTGCCGGTGTCTTTGTCGAAGGCGTGGAACTTCTTGTCGAAGTTTGTCGCGCCGATGAAGAGCAGGCCGCTGGCGGTTACGACAGGGCCGCCGTAGTTTTCGCTTCCCGTGTTGCGTATGCCCTGCGCGACAAGCTTTGGATACTCGCCGAACGGAATTTTCCAGGCGATTTTGCCGGAGTTGAGGTCGATGGCGTTCAGTGTTCCCCACGGCGGCTCGATCGCGGGGTAGCCGTCGGGATCGAGGAATTTGTTATAGCCATCAATGCCGTATTTCTGATCGATGGGTGAGGGACCTTGCGCCTTCCTTTCGACTGCCTCGCTTTCTCCGAACATGACATATCGCGTGAGGGCGTGGATGCTCGATTCCGGCAGGGTGGTAAAGGCGGGCATGCGGCCGGCTCCGGTCCTCATGATACTGGTGACTTCTTCGTCGCTCATATGCGCGCCGATGTTGACCAGGGATGGGAATTCGGGTGGGGTGCCTTTCAGGTCGGCGCGATGGCAACTGCTGCAGTTCTTCAAATAGAGATCGCGGCCGTTGGTATGGTTTGAGGTTTCGCGTTTGCGTTCGACCAGGCGGAGCACCCAGGCCATCTCATTCGCGTTGACGTAGAGCAGGCCGGTGGCGGGATCGAAGGCGGGGCCGCCCCATTCAGCTCCTCCATCGAAGCCGGGGAAAATGATGGTGCCCTCGCGGCTCGGCGGCACGAATTGACCGGCGCTACGCAGTTTGCGGAAGCGCTCGAGGACGGCGTCGTGAGCTTCGGGCGTGCGCTTCGTCAGCATGTCTTCGGTGAGGATCTGGCGCGCGAAGGGCGGCGGGCTGGTGGGGAGCGGCTGGGTGTCGGCGGTTTGCTCGCCATCGACATCGCTCGCGGGGTACTTGCGGTACTCGATGGGAAACAGCGGCTTGCCGGTGGTGCGTTCGAAGAGGTACACGAAGCCCGATTTCGTGGGCTGCGCGATGGCATCGACGGGCTGGCCATCGCGCATCACGGTGACCAGCGCGGGCGCCGTGGGAAGGTCGCGATCCCACAGATCGTGCTTCACGGTTTGGAAATGCCAGACGCGTTTGCCGGTTGCGGCGTCGAGAGCGATCAAACAATTTGCGAAGAGATCGTCGCCGATGCGGTTCGAGCCATAGAAGTCGAAAGAGGCCGATCCGGTGGGCACGAAGACCAGGCCGCGCGCTGCGTCGAGGGTCATGCCAGGCCAACTGTTGACGCCGCCGATGTAGGTCCAGGCGTCCTTGGGCCAGGTTTCGTAGCCGTATTCGCCGGGGTTCGGGATGGTGTGAAACGTCCACACCAGCTTGCCGGTTCTGGCGTCGTAGGCGCGGACGTAGCCGGGTGAGGCGGGCAATGTTTCGCTAACAATGCTGCCCGTGATGACGAGATCCTTATAGATGACGGCGGGGCTGGTCATCGAGATCGACATCTCACGCGGATCGCGGCCGAGATCGTTGCGCAGGTCGATGCGAACCGCGGGTTGGCCGGTGCGCGTATCGATCCCATAGAGGTTCTGGTGGGACGCGAAGAAGATGCGGCTATCGTGTCCGTCGGTCCAGTAGGCGACGCCGCGGCTGCGCTGCTTGCCGATGACTTTGCGTCCGCCGTTGGGATCGAAATCCCATTTCAGTTTGCCGGTTGCGGCGTCGAGCGCGACGAGGCGAAGCTTCGGCGTGGTGGCGTAGAGGACGCCATCGACGATGAGCGGCTTGCATTGCATTTCGGAGCCGGGGAAGGCATCGCCGGTCTCGTAAGTCCAGGCGACTTGAAGCTGCGCGACGTTCGCGCGGCCGATCTGCTTCAGGCTGGAGTAGTGAGAATCGTCGGCGTAGACGGCGAACGCGAACAGGGCGGCGAGGGGCGCGATTTTTTGATACATGCGGGGAGCAATCGGATTATCCCATGAACTTGAAGCCCTTGAACTGGGCACTTGCGATGGTCCCGGCATCGAGCTCTCGAACTGCCGTAAAATTTTAGAGCGGCCCGGCGGACGCATAGCGAGGAATCCAACGAATGGCCTTCCAGAGCATCAATCCCTGTACAGGTCTTGTAACCGCGACGGTCGAGTCGCATGATGAGGCGGAGGTCGAACGCCGCCTCCAACTCTCCTTCGAAGCATTTCACCGGCATCGCAAAACCTCTTTCGCCATGCGATCCAAATGCCTGCTGCGCGCGGCTCAGATTTTGGAAGACGAAGCCGAACGCTTCGGCAAGCTAATGGTGGAAGAGATGGGCAAGCCGCTCAAGGCAGCCATTGACGAGGCTAAAAAGTGCGCTCTGGGGTGCCGCTACTACGCCGAACATGCCGAGGCAGCGCTGCGGGACGAAGTGATTCCAAGCAATGCGACGGTCAGCTACGTGCGCTGTCAGCCGCTCGGGCCGGTGCTCGCGATCATGCCGTGGAATTTTCCGTTTTGGCAGGTTTTCCGGTTCGCCGCGCCGGCCTTGATGGCGGGCAATACGGGATTGCTCAAGCACGCGTCGAATGTGCCGCGTTGCGCGCTGGCCATCGAAGAAATTTTTCTTCGCGCGGGTTTTGAGGAGGGTGTTTTCCAGGCGCTGATGATCGGCTCCGACATGGTCGCGAAGGTTCTAGAAGATCCTCGCGTCGTTGCCGCTACTCTGACAGGAAGCGAGGCGGCGGGCGCGTCGGTTGCGTCGCTCGCGGGACGCGAGATCAAGAAAACGGTTCTGGAACTCGGCGGCAGCGATCCTTTCATCGTGATGCCCAGCGCAGTTCTCAACGACGCCCTCGCGACGGCCGTGAAGGCGCGCACCATCAACAACGGGCAATCGTGCATTGCCGCCAAGCGCTTCATCGTTTCGGACAAAATCTACGACGATTTCGAGCGGCTCTTCTCGGAGGCCATGAGCGCGTTGAAGGTCGGCGATCCCATGGACCCCACAACCGATGTCGGACCGCTCGCGACGGAGAAGGTGCTCACCGATCTGGAAGACCAGGTTCGGCGCGCGGTTCACGCCGGCGCGCACGCCATGACCGGCGGACATCGCATTGGCGAGCGCGGCTACTTCTACGCGCCGACCGTTCTAACCGGCATCACAGCGTTCTCTCCCATTTATCGGGAAGAATTATTTGGCCCCGTCGCCATGCTCTTTCGTGCACACGATCTCGACGAGGCAATTCATCTCGCGAACGACACGCCGTTCGGATTGGGCGCGAGCGCCTGGACCAACGACGATACTGAGCGATGCCGGTTCATTGACGAGATCGAAGCCGGGCAGGTGTACATCAACGGAATGGTGGCTTCCGATCCGCGTCTGCCTTTCGGTGGCGTGAAGCGGTCCGGTTATGGCCGCGAATTGAGCTGGCACGGTATACGGGAGTTCGTGAACGTCAAAACGGTCTGGATCAAGTGACCTTGCGTAGGAAGCGGAAGGTGACCGTTCCCATGACGATCACGGCGGCTCCGAGAATTGAATAGAGCAGACCAGGGTGCTCGTCGGTCCATGGCTTTCGCGGCGCGCGATAGGCGAGATTCGCAAGCTCCGGACCCAGCGTTGCGCCGAGTGCAACGGGCTGCGCCGCGACGTAGCCGAAATCATAAGAGGGCTGGCGCGCAGTGGCGTTGCCGTAGTAGACCCAGTAGTCGCCGCGTTCATTTGCGGGAAACGCAACGGTGCGCCGGAATGCCGCGAGCGTCAGCGATTCCACGGGCAGAGGCTGGTCGTCGCCATTGTATATTTGGGCACGTATGAAGCGCTCCCGCTGCTCCGGAAAATCGATGGTGAGCTGTTCGTCGTCTTGCGTGCGCGATAGAACGCCGGTGCCCGCGGTCGACCATGTTTGGCCGTCGGGGCTCGTATCAATCGCCGCCGCGCGATGGAAAAAACCGGGGCCGATTACGAAGCGGACCTGGTTGTAGGGCAATCCGGGAGAGCCCAGATCGATCGGGCGGACAGGTTGAATAATGGCCATCGCATCGCGAATGGCCGGGCGGTCAACGTAATCGGTCAGCCAGGCGGACTCGATGGCATGGATGTCCTTCCATCCGAAAACGGTCGCGCGCACGTAGCGTTTTGTGGACACCGGATAGTCCACCGTGAGCACCGCAACGCGGCGGCCGTCTTGCGAGAAGTCGAAGATGTAGCCATCGTCGCGAACGATGGACCAGTGCTGCGAATCGTCGGAAGTTTCAATGCGGACCCGCTGCCGGAAGTTTCGCTCCGCCGTCGAAAGGCGCAGCCGATTGTGTCTCACCGGGCGATCGAGTTCCAGAGTGACTTCGATGCCTACTCCCGGTACGACGCCCTGATTCAGGATGGGCGGATGCAGCTCCGTCTCGCTGCTTTGGTCACTCAGCGTAGCGATCGCGTACGGAATTTCGATGCCGCCGCGAACGATGCGCAGGTCGGCATCGTCGCGCGTGAGTCCGCGATAGAGAACGGGGTCGATTGGAAATGCGGCGACGGCGCGCGGTGAATCGACGGTGATCTGGCGTCTGAATCTCCAATGCTCTGGGTCGAAGTCGGCGCGCAGCAGCGGGGCGATAAGTACAAGGCTAAGAAGAAGGCGGTTCGTCATCCTTCCACCAGCTCTCGATGATCGTGCGGTAGCGCGAGTATAAATACGATGTCGCGAGCAGCAGCACTCCCAGCGCGACAAACGACGTGATACGAAATACGCGGGCCAATTGCCAAACATCCCAAATATAGAGCTTCACGACCACAAGGCCGAGCAAAATCAGGCCAAGAATGCGATTCAAAACGAAGCGCAGCGCCACGCCGAATCCGACCAGCGCCAGCGCATAGAGCGCCCATAAAATGGATACGCCCACGCTCTCTACGCTTTCGAGATTCGCTGCAACGCTATCGCGGACGGCCGCGCCGAGCACCTCCATCGTCAAACCGGCAAGCATCACGACGTGCCCGGCGATGTAATAAATGGCCGCCGTGGGACGCTCGCGTCCCCAATATGCCGCGATCCAGAGCGCTACGGCCGAAACGAAAAAGGTCAGAAAACGGCCGTTCCAGAGCGCGTTATATGTTTCGGGATTGGGGAGGATCCAAGCGTCGAGCGTGATCAGCCGGATGGCGACCAGCCAAAAGACGGCCAACGCTCCCCAGTGCATGCGCTCCTGTTTCAGCCGCTTTCCAATCCATGTCAGCGCGGCCGCTTCGATAGCCCACGCCATCGTGATGCGATAGGCGGTGAACTGAATCGGAATCGCGAGCGTGATATAGGTCAGCGCGAAGGCCAGCGAAAGAACGACGGCGTTGAGGTCGGCCGCGCCTTCGTTCTTCCAGATCAGGAACGCGAGTCCCAGGTGAATGCCGGCGATGGCGACGGCAAACAGTCCCAGCCAGGCATGGTATTCGGGATTCAGGAGGCCGTAGCTTCCGCCGAAATAGGCGATGCCGTTGAGGGCCAGTATGACGAGTTCCGGCGCGCGGGCCGCTTGACGGCGCCACGCTGTCCACCACAGAATCCAGGCGAGGAAGATCGCGAAGGTGCAGGTCAGTCCGACGAAAACGGGGCCAAGCGGGCGTGCGGTGGTGAAGTCGGCGTTCCACATCGCGAAACAGATCCACGTTGTTGCGAAGGTGGTCGCGACCAGCGGCGCGGCTTTTCTTATGTCAGCGAGAGCCAGTCCGCCGAGGGCTATTAATAAGCTGAATAAGAAATATTCCGCGGGGTCGCGAGACCAGATCGCCACCATGGCGATGGACGCCAACACCTGCGCGAAGAGCAGCGCCGGAAGTGAAAGGGCGTAGCAGAAAAATGTGTAGTAAACGAGATCGAAGACCGTGGCGACGGTCTGTTTCGCCGTAGTAAAACGGTCCGAGAGCCAGCCGCCATAAAGGAGCACCGTCGCGATGAAGCTCAGGATGTTTAGGAGCGCCCAGGGGCGAACGCTTGCCAGCGCGAGCGCGCCGAGATCGAGGAGCAGAATGTACGTGAAAAGAAACCAGGGATGGTCCACGCCGCTGCTCAACAAGAGGGGAGTAAGATAGCCGCCGAACATGCCGAGAGCGGCGATCGCGACGGCATCGTAGCGCAGCGCCAGCGCCGCGGCCATCAGAGTGACCACAACCATCAACAGGAACGCGAATGTTTGCGGGACCAGATGATAAAAGCCGAACGCCGCGTAGATGGAGAGATAGAGAATGCAGACGCCGGTTCCGGTGACGCCTTGAGCGAAAATCTTCTGACCGCGATTCCACAGCATGTCACCCGCGAACAACGTCAGCAAACCGGCGAGAATTCCGAGTTCGACGCGGCCGGCCGGACCGATGTATTGGTTGTCTACGGCCCATTTGAAGAAGAATCCGACGCCGAGCACCAGCGTGATCACGCCGATGCGATTAATCAATGTAAGGCCGATGTTTGTCTCTAAACGTTCGTGTTCGCGTTCCGGCGGCAAAGGCGGTGGCGCTGCCGGCAGGAGCGGCGGCGCTTGCGGCAGGGGCGGCGGTAGGGCTTGTGGTAGGGGTGGCGGAGCGACGAACTGGGGCGTCGGAACAGGTGGAGGTAGTGGCAGAGCAGGAGGCGCGGCCGGCTGAAGATTCAACGCTGTTTCAATGCGAGCCAGACGTTTGTCGATATCGTCCTGGCGGCGTACCATGCGCGCCAGGGCATTCGACAATGCTTCGAATTGTTCGTCTTGCGGTTGGGACAAAGCAGCCCCCTAAGCTTTCAAAAACAGAACCATCTGGTATTGATCGACATAATCGCCGCCAACCTTATGGGCTCTGCGCTCGTGGCCGCAGGTTTCAAAACCCAGCGATTCATAAAGCCGCCGCGCTCCGGCCTGGCTATCGGAGACGTGGAGCAGCACATGGTCGAGCGTTGGATAGGATCGCAGCCGATCCAGAATCGCCGAGAGCATTTGCCGCGCGATGCCGCGGCCGCGCCACTCTGGCTTCACATAGACGCCCCAGATATCGCCTTTATGCCGCATTTTGAGACGTTCGGCGCGATAAAAGCCCGCGATGCCGATCAGCTCTCCTTGTTCGAAAGCGCCGGCTGTGAAGGTTCCTTCCGGAACGGCCTGGAGCCTCGCGGCGACGGTTTCCAGCGGCATGGCGGCGTCCTCTTCGGCCGACGCGGCAAAGGCCCGCGGCTCGCGTTCCAGCGATTCAATCCGAAGCTTGAAAAAAACTGTAGCATCGGCGGGCGTCAGAATCCGAATTAACAATCGACCGGCGTCCAGGTCAAGTCTTCATACCTACGCAAATCATGATGTTCTTCGATGGCGGGCAGCCACACTTTGGCAAGCTGTTCGGCTACCCATTCCTTGGCGGAATCGAGGCTTGCGAGGGTGTGCTCATGAGTGTCTACTGCCGTCTCCTTCGGCGATAAAGCCTCGTTGGGAACGATCGTAACGACCCATTGATCTCCACTGGGGCAGATTTTTACATGGTAAAGATCGTCGTGCGTGACCGTCTCGAACCCGCGTTGTCCTGGCATGTTCACTTAGTATACGGCGAGTGGCGGCCCGGCTGCCGAGCTTCCTGTCGGTGGCTGTGAAATAACCTCGGCCGGCGTGCGCTCGCTCACGCGCGCGGCTCTGTAGTCGAGGTTGGTGGGAGACCGCTTCCTGCCGGGCGCGGCTCGGTTACGGGCGCTGGGGGAATTACCGCGAGCGATTTCTTCGCTGGCTATCAATTAATACGGCGGCGCTCAGGGAGCTGGCAATCGACAGCAGTGCGGCGATCCAGACAATGGCGCGAAAGCCGGCGACGAAGGATTCGCCGATGGCATCGCGCACGCCGACTTCGCTGGTTTCGATTGCCCCGAGCTTGGGACGCTGCTTGTCGATTTGCCCGCGGACCTGAGGCGTCAGGTGGAGAGCATCCAAACGCCGATTCAGCTTCGTATTAAATGTGTTCGTCAGGACCAGGCCAAGCACGGCAACCGCCAGTAAACCGGCAACTCGCGAAACGGCGTTGTTCACTCCTGAAGCCACACCGGCGCGCCTTTGATCGACGGCGGTCATCACGGTTGTCGTGAGCGGGGCGATACTGACCGCCATTCCTAATCCCAATACCAGCACCGGAGTGAGGAAAGTCGTCCAATAGGACCCACCGATGCCGGGTCTCGCAAACAATGCGAAGCCGGCCGCGGCGATCAAAGGTCCGATTATCAGCGGCAGTTTGGCCCCGTAACGCGCCAGCAGGCCACCGGACCAACGCGACAACAGGAACACAAGCAAGATAAAAGGAAGCAGTGCGGCGCCTGCTGCGGTGGGGCTGTAACCCTGGACCTGAATCAGGTTCATCGGAAAAAAGAACAGAACGCCGCTGAGGGCGAAGTACAGGAAGAGGGTCAGAATGTTCGCGCCGCTGAAGCTCCGCGAGCGAAATAGAGAAAGAGGAAGCATCGGCGCAGAGGAACGCGCTTCGACGAACAGGAAGGCGATCAAGGCTGCCCCGCCAATCAAGCCCGCAAAAGGCGCGGATTCAATAAATGCATAAACGATTCCTCCGAGCCCGATGGCAGTCAACAGGACTCCCGGCCAATCGAGCGCGGCGTCCTCTTTTCCGGGACCGCTTTCCGGCACCCGCCAGACGACGATCGCCACTACTGCGAGCGCGATGGGAATGTTGATGAAGAATACCCAGCGCCAGGAGGCATGCTGCACAAACCATCCACCGAGCACGGGTCCGATGGCGGCCGTGATGGACGTGAATCCCGACCACGTTCCGATGGCGCGGCCACGCTCTTCGTTTGAGAAGGAAACGCCGATCAGGGCGAGGCTGCCCGGAACGAGGAGCGCTCCACCGACTCCTTGCACGGCGCGGGCGACGATCAACTGCCGGATAGTTGGAGCCACGCCGCACCACGCCGATGCTGCCGCAAATAGAATGACGCCGCTTGCGAAAACCTTGCGGTGGCTGTAAATGTCGCCCAGCGATCCGCCGGTAAGGAGCAGAGCGGCGAGAAGCAGGGCATAAGATTCCACCACCCATTGAACATCGCCGATGGTGGCGTGCAAGGCGGCCTGTAGCGCCGGAAGCGCAACGGTGACAACGGTCCCATCGATGAAGGCCAGGCTGGAACCGAGGATGGTGGCCGCCAAAACCCAGGCGCCGGCGGAGGAAGAGCGGCCCGCCCCGCAAGCGAGAATCACCGCTTTATCGCAAGGAGGTCTTCCTATAGCCGCCATGCCCCATTGTCAGCCAAGCGAGGCTGGCGGCCGATTCAAGCGTGGAAATGGGCGACCGTTACCCGCAACGCCTCAGCCAGGGTGGAGAGTTCCCCTGCGCTGGTACGGACGTGGTCACTATTGGTGGCCATTTCTCCCGATGCCTGATCCACGCTGACGATGTCTTTGGCGATCTGGCGGGATACCTGGGATGTTTCGGCCACACGCGTATTTGCATCGGTCACTCCGAGGGTTGCTTCGGAGATGTTTCTCGCAATGTCCTTCGTTGCGGTCGCCTGCTGTTCGATAGCGGCGGCGATGGAAGCTACAATTTCGCTCACTTCGTGAATAATCTTAGAGACTTTCCCGATTTCCGCGATGCCCCCGGCGGTAGCGGATTGTACGCTGGCGATGCGGCCCTTGATATCTTCCGTCGCAGCCGCGGTCTGTTGCGCCAGAGCTTTGATTTCCGTTGCTACGACGGCGAAGCCTTTTCCAGCCGACCCGGCGCGTGCCGCTTCGATGGTCGCGTTGAGCGCCAGCAAATTCGTCTGCGACGAAATCTCAGTGATGGCTTCGGTGACCTTGCCGATCTCGTGAGCGGCTACGCCGAGTTCATTGATCTGTTCTGTGATGCGGCCAGCCTGACGCGTCGCTTCATCCGTGATCCGGCGCGCCTTTTCGGAGTTTTGCGCGATCTCGCCGATGGTAGACGTCATCTGTTCGGTCGCGGAAGAAACATGGGAGAGATTTGTCGTGGTCTCTTCCATGCCCGCAGCTACGGATGTAATGTTTGAGCTCATTTCTTCGGCGGCAGCCGATACGGAATGGGCTTTATCGGAGCTCCTGATCGAACCGGACG
>JBEKUT010000028.1:0-27799 GCA_049514735.1 Bryobacteraceae bacterium | reverse complement strand
GTGAAATAATCAGCACCCGGCGCTCCGTAACCGTCGCGGCTCTGCAACTCCGTCCAACCTTTGCTGAGTGCTACCGAGCCGCGCGCGTCAGCGAGCGAACTACTCCCCAAGTCCGGATGCTTACCGAAACCTCGCGGAGCGGTTCAGGAAGCAGTCCGCTTCCTTCCGGGCGCGGCTCGGAATGGTGCGGGCCTTTAGGAGCGGTCGCTGGAAAGGAGCCTCGTTATTTACTCGAGGCGGACCACGAGCGCTTCACCGGTCTGAGTCCGAACATGATCGGCGAGCACGTTAGCATCGTCGAGGCTCGAAACAGCGCCGACCAAAACGCGCCAGACGCTCGGAGGCCCTTGGCGAAAAATGACGCGCGCGGTTCCGAACTGTTCCTCCATCGCGTTGCATACGCGATCGGCGTGGCCGCGATCCTCGAACGCGCCGATCTGAATGGCGAAAAGAGTTGGAGTCGACGGCGGTTGCGGCGGCGCGGAGATGATGTCGAGACGGACCTGCGCGATGCCAGGTCCGATCAGATCGATCGCTTGAGCGGCCGCATGAGAAAGATCGATGATGCGTCCATCGATGAACGGTCCGCGATCGATGATCCGCACTTCGACCGTTTTTCCGTTGGTGAGATTCGTGACGCGTACCCACGTGTTGAACGGCAGCGTGCGATGCGCGGCCGTCAATTTTTCCATGTCGTAAATCTCGCCGTCGGCCGCGGGCCTTCCGTGATAGGGATGTCCATACCAGCTCGCGATGCCGGTTTCAGGGCCTTGCGGCAGCACCTGGGGCGTGCGTGAAACTTGCGGCGTAGGCGGAACGCCAGAGGTTACGTGTTTTTTCCTGGCGCAACCGCAAAGCCCGAGAACAATGGCGCATGAGAACGCGAGAGCGGCGAGTCGATTACGAAACAGCACTTCGAAACGATCTTACTGCGTTGCGAGTATCGCGGGCAAGCGGCGGCGAAGACCGCGTGAAACGTTTTTTGCGGTGTTTGAGCGCCGGAACCTCTGCAACAATTCGTATTGAAAATGGTTTTGCGCGCTGCAAACGACTCGAAGCGCCGTCTCAGCAAACGCGCTCTCATTTTTTTCTTGACTTTCGTTCCAAAGAACCTTATATATAAATCACACTGCGATCTCGTAGAGGTCGCAAATTTGATGTTAGGGAGAATCAATCGATGAAGAACGCAACGAAGAAAGCTGCTGCAAAGAAGACTACGAAGAAGCCCGCGAAAAAGGGTAAGAAGTAGTCTCACCTCTCAAAGAGGTCTTGCAGAAAGTTTAAGGTTCATGCAAACCGGCCCCGAGCAATCGGGGCCTTTTTATTTTTCCACCCTCCGCGCGGCGCGACGATTGTGCTCTTACAATAGTGTTCTATGGATCGCCGCACCTTCCTCCAAACCGCCTCCAGCGTGGCCTTCGGCTTACAGCAAACGATCGCCGAGCCCGCAAAATCGAACGCCGTTCCCATCCGTCTGGGATTCGACACCTACTCCTTGCGGGCATTCCAATGGAAAGCGATGCAACTCCTGGACTGGGCCGCCACGCAAAAAGTGGACACCATCCAAATCTCCAGCTCGGGCGATTATGAAAGTCTGGAGCCGGCGCACCTTGCGCGCGTGAGAGAACACGCTGCTTCACTCGGCATCGCGCTCGATGCAGGCATCGGTTGCATCTGTCCAACGTCAACCAGTTGGAGCGCAGCGAACGGCGATCCCATCGAGAATCTCATCAACGGACTGCGTATCGCGAAGGCCATCGGCGCGGACTCCATGCGTTGCTTCATGGGAACCGACAAAGACCGGCGCACGCCCGGCGGCATCGAGCCGCATATGGAGAAAACGATTCTGGTGTTGCGCGCTGCGCGCACCCAGGCGCTCGACATTGGGGTGAAGATCGGGCTTGAGAATCACGCGGGCGACATGCAGGCCCGCGAGGTGCGCACGATCATCGAAGAAGCCGGCAAGGATTTTGTCGGCGCTTGCCTCGATTCGGGAAATCCGATGTGGGTGATGGAGGATCCCATGGTGACGCTGGAAATCCTGGGGCCCTACGTTGTTACGTCCCACATCCGCGATTCGGTTGTGTTCGAACATCCGCGCGGCGCGGCGGCTCAGTGGGTCGCGCTGGGAGACGGCATCGTCGATTACAAAGCTTTTGTGGCGCGCTATCGCGAGCTATGTCCCGGCGCGAACATGCAACTCGAGATCATCACCGGGCGTCCTCCGCGTGTCTTGCCATATCTGGAACAGGATTTCTGGAAACTCTTCCCCAAGGCCAACGCAGCGGAGTTTGCGCGTTTTGTCGCGCTGGAACGCCGTGGCCATCCCTTCGATGGGTTCATGGTGACTGAAGATGGCGCGTCCGATCCGCCGGAAGTATTCAAGGCGGCTTTGCGTGAACAGCAGAAGCTGGACCTCCAACGCAGTCTCGATTACGCGAAGACCGCGCTGGGGGTGGGCGTGAAGTGGCGCGGCTGAAGACTCCGATTACACCACGGAATCGATTGCCGATTTCAGCTCTTGCTCCGTCATCGCGCCGGGATGATAGAGGCGAACGATACCCTGGCGATCGATCAATACGATGGTCGGCGTGGTGCTGGCGCCATAGAGCTTGAAGTTTTCCTCGCTGATGGGCGCGGGGTCGGAGAGAAGGCCGGGATAAAAACGGCGGCGAACCTCTTCCATGTACTTCAATTCGTCTGCAGCCGAGGCGTCCTCCCCCCCCGCCGCATAACCGTAACGCTGCGTTGGCGCGATCACCGTCAGCCCCCGCGCCGCGTAGTCGTGTTGCAGTCTTGCGAGAATCGGCGATTCCGCTTTGCAATCGCCACACCAGTGCGCCCAGAAGAAAAGCAGAACCGGCTTTCCGCGCAACGACGCGAGCGGAGCGGGTTTCGCTCCCAGAAATTCGTGTTCATCGAGTGGAGGCGCCGGTTTACCTTCCAGCGACAGCAGGTTGATGTTCTTCTGAATGCGCGTTCGAATCGAGGTGCGGTTCCACGCGAGCAGTTCTTTGCGCAGCAACGCGACTGCATCGCCTCTTTCCCCACGTGCCGCCAGAACTTGCGCCTGAACTTCGATCGCCGCCCCAAGCGCGATCGCCAGGTGAGGGTCGGAATCCACCGCGCGGCCCTTCAACGCCTCGTGGACCAGTTTCTCGGTTTCCTGCGCGTACGCTTCGGCCTTATCGTACTGCTTCAGCGCGAGCGAGCCGCGGCCCATCCACGATAAAGCTTCGAGCATCTCCGGCGTGACGCCGTGCTGTTTGCGATAAGTCTGGATTTCAGAATCGGCGCGCGCAACGTTGCCCTGAGAGAGAGCTTCGCGCACATCGTCGGAGATGTCGCAGTAGGCGGCCGGAGCCAAGAGGAGCAAAATAATAAATCGATACATCACATTGAAGAGAGCGTGCGTCCGCCATCGACGACGATGGTCTGGCCGGTTAAATACGACGAAGCGTCGCTCGCGAGCAACAGCGCGACGCTGGCGATCTCGTTCGGCTGGCCCAGGTGTTTGATCGGCTGCGATTTCTGCATCTGGCTCCAGCGGTCCTCGTCCTTCCAGTAATACTCGCTCAGATGCGTTTGAATCAACCCCGGGGCGATAGCGTTCACGCGCACTCCATTCGACCCCAGCTCGGCGGCGAACGACTGCGTCATCATGATCAACGCGGCTTTCGTCATGCTATAGAGCATCCCGTGATACTGCGGTCGCAGGCCGGCAATGGAGGCGATGTTGATAATCGAGCCCCAGCCGCGCTCGGCCATCCCTGGCGCAACGAGCCTGGTCAAACGAAACGCGCTCTTGAGGTTCACTTCCACCATCTTGTCGAACTGCGTGTCGTCCATTTCGACCGCCGGCCCCTGGGCGATGTTCGTGCCGGCGTTGTTGACCACAATATCTATACGTCCGAATTCCTTATTCGTCTCGTCGACGAGCCTCGTCAAATCTTCGAGACGTCCGACATGGGTGGCGCGCGCGACGATCTTCCCCGGCAGAGAGTGAAGTTCGGCAGCGACGGCGTCGAGGGTGTCCTGCTTGCGGCCGCAAATTACCACCGCTGCGCCTTCACGCGCGAAAGTCTCCGCGATCGATTTTCCAATTCCCCGGCTGGCGCCGGTAACGATTGCAACCTTCTGGTCAAGTTGGCCCATGGGCTCCTAAATGTTCAACAGCTTGTAAGTGTATCGCAGGCTTGCTTCGAGATCTTCGCGCTCGCGCAGTTGCGCCAGTTCTTTGGGAACGGGTTCCTGTTTCGGACGCGGCGTGCCTTTTTCCGCGATGGCTAGAAATCTTTCGAATTCCCACGCCGGCGTGCCGCGGTACGACTCCCAGAACTTCGGATCTTCAAAGGCGAAGATCCGAGGCTGCGTGACGATCACCTCCAGCGAGAGCGCGCGCCCTGGACATAGCTCCTGGTATTTCCGGACGTAATCGTCGATACCGACGTTGCCCTCGCCCATTCGTACCCACGCGACGGCCGCGCCTTCCCGGACGCGCCATACCGCGGAATCGCGCACATGGCTGGTCAGGACGTAAGGATGCAGCGTCTCGAGCGTCAGGTGCGGATCTTCGATGGTCCACAGAGGATTGCCGGAATCGAGACAGACGCCAACGAAGTCGCGGCCGGCTTCTTCCACCAGAATCTTCAACTCGCGCGCCTGCATGTCGCCCGCATGATTCTCGATCGCGATCTTCAGACCGTTGTCGAGCACGCGCGAGCGAACGGCGCGAAGTACGCGAACCGTATCCGCGATGTGCGGTTCAATCCCCGGAGGACGCCGGTCGTCCATGCTGCCCAATACCGCGCGCACGATCGGCGAACCGATGATCTTAGCCGAGTCGATCATTTTGGCAAGCTGCTCTTCCGCGGTGCCCTGCGCGGGATCGAACATGGTGGAAGAAGGGCAGATGGAGCGCATCCCGATTTCGAGCTGGATGCCAAGCTCCTCGGCGTGGGCGCGTACTTTTCTGAGATGATCCGGTTCCAGGCTTCCGAGGAAGCGGATCTCGGAGAAATGCACGACCTTCGCTTTCCACTTCGCGCAATAGTCGAGATACTCGAACGGGGTCCAGCCCTGCGACCGGATGCTGAAAAGGTCGATGCCCAGGCGAACGGGCTCCGGGCTCTGAGCGAGGGCTGTCGCTCCGGCGGCGGCTCCCAGAGTGAACTGCCGTCTGGTCATAGTTTGAGGCTCTTGAGATATTCGCGAAATTCACCGCCGAGGTCGTAACGGTGTAGCGCAAACTCCACGGTAGCTTTCAGGAATCCCAGTTTGTCGCCGGCGTCATAGCGAGTGCCTTCGAAGCGGTAGCCGTAGATCGGCCGGTTGCGCAGCAGGTGCTTCAGCCCATCGGTCAACTGTATCTCTCCGCCGCTGCCCGGTTCCACGGCTTCTATGGAATCGAAAATCTCGGGCGTGAGCACATATCGCCCGATGATGGCGAGATTAGAAGGAGCTTCGGAGGGCTTCGGCTTCTCCACCATATTGCGGATGCGAAACAGACGATCGCGGCTGCCGTTGTGCGCCACCGGTTCGGCGTCCACGGCTCCGTAAGCCGAGATGGCGTCACCCTGGACCTCCATCAGCGCAACAACGGGAGCGCCGTAGAATTCGTATACGTCGAGCAGTTGGCGAATCGCCGGAATCTCCGAATCGATGACGTCGTCGGACAGCACCGCGGCGAAAGGCTCGTTGCCAACCAGTTCCTTGGCGCGCAGAATCGCATGCCCGAGTCCGAGAGCTTCTTTCTGGCGAACGTAGGCGACGTTGATCATGTCGGAGACGTTGCGCACAATGCTGAGCAGGTCTTTCTTGCCCTTCGATTCCAGAACCGATTCCAACTCGAAGCTGACATCGAAATGATCTTCAATGGCGGTCTTACCCCTGCCGGTGACGATGATGATGTTCTGAATGCCGGAGTGGATCGCCTCTTCGACGCCATATTGGATCAGCGGTTTATCGACCAGGGGCAGCATTTCCTTTGGCTGCGCCTTTGTAGCGGGCAGGAATCGCGTGCCCAATCCCGCGGCGGGGAAGACTGCTTTCCGCACTTTTGGAATCATCAAGACCATTGTAAGCGGTGGGCATTCCGGAACCCCGCTTGCTGACGCGCACGGCTCTGTAACGCGTCGAAGATCGCTCCCCTGAAGAACATGTCGAAAACATCTCAGGCTATTTCCGCTCCCTGCCGGTCACGGCTCTGTTCCGAGCCGCGACCGGTAGGAAGCGGTCCGGGTATAATGAGGATTAACTACCCACGCCTTTGCCCGGTGTGCCGGCAAGCGGGTTCATCTCAATATTTATGGCCTACGTTATAGCAGAACCTTGCATTGGAGTTAAGGACACGGCGTGCGTAGACGCGTGCCCGGTGGATTGCATCCATCCGAAGAAAGACGAGCCGAATTTCGCCGACCACAACATGATCTACATCGATCCGGTCGAGTGCATCGACTGCGGCGCGTGCGTGCCGGTATGTCCGGTTTCGGCCATCTTCGCGCTCGACGATCTGCCGGAGAAATGGTCGGATTTCGCGAAACAGAACGCTGCCTACTTCGGAAAATAACGGTCCGCTAGGGACGGTAGACGGCCGAACTCGTGTCGGTTTCCCAAACTTTCACTTCCGCGATGCGCACCGGAACGTCCACGTTCAAATCGGCGCTGATGCGGTCGTGAAAGTATTTCGCAATGTTCTCGGCTGAGGGATTGATTTTGTCGAACGGTTCGAGGTCGTTGATGAAGCGGTGATCGAGATAATCGATCGCCCCTTTCATAGCGCGCTTTAACTCGACAAAATCCACCAGCAGCCCAATGTTGTCCAATTCCTCGCCCTGCACCTTCACCTCGATGCGATAGTTGTGTCCATGCACGTTTTCGCACTTGCCGCGATAGTTGCGGAGCGCGTGTCCCGCCGCGAAAGTCTGTTGCACGGTGACTTCAAACATTAAAAAACCGTTCCACCTCGTCGATTCTGGTTGTGAATCCGTAGTCCGGCAGGCTGTCGAAGAAAATCTGCCCGTAACGCGTCTTCGTAATTCTATTGTCCAGCAAAACCAGCACCCCGCGGTCGGAGCGGCTGCGGATCAAACGCCCGAATCCTTGTTTCAGCGCGAGCGCCGCTTGCGGAATCTGGTAATCGTAAAAGGGATTCCCACCCTCGTCTTTGATATTTTGGATCCTCGCTTCGACAATCGGATCGCTAGGAACCGCGAACGGCAGCTTGTCGATAATAACGCAGCTCAACTGATCGCCTTGCACATCAACGCCTTGCCAGAACGACGATGTCGCGAATAGCACGCAGTTCGGCGTGCGGCGGAACTCTTCGAGCAGCGCGCTGCGCGGCCCCGTGCCTTGCAATAATGTCGGATAATCGATTTCGAGCGACACCCGGTCGTAAACTAAACGCATCTGCTGGTAGCTAGTAAATAGAACAAACGCGCGCCCAGAGCTATGTTTCAGGATCTGCGTCACCTCGCCGGCGGCCGCGGCCGTGAACGCCGGACTGCGCGGCTCCGGAAGATGCTGCGCGACGTACAGCAAGGCCTGTTTCTCGAATTCGAAGTGGCTGGGCACGACCAGCGTGCGCGCGTTTCGAACGCCCAGGCGCTGCTGCACAAAATCGAAACCGCCTTGCACGGCGAGCGTTGCCGATGTGAGAATTACGGTGTCCAAGGCATCGAAGAGCTTCTTTTCGAGAATCTTCGATACGTCGATCGGCGTGGCCTGCAGAAAACAGCCGCGGCCTCGCCGTTCCACCCAATAGACGTAGGAGCGGTCCCCGCCCTTCACCCAGAAATCCAGACGATCGCGGATCTCGAGCGCCCGCCGATAGAGAGGAATGGATTCCTCCGGCGCGTCTTTGATCAGTTGCAGGTGTGTCGCGAGAAGTTCCAGGGCGAGCCGAAGATTATTGTACTTGTCCTCGTGCCGTTCGAAGAAGGCTTCGTGGCCTCGAAACCCGGTGCGCCCCTCCGAATCCCCGAAGAGCATGAAGAAATTCTCGCTCCGGTCGAGCAAAGTATCGACGATGCGGTCTAGTTCCTGCGATCCAAATTGTTTTCTGCGCGAGAGGTTGGCCACATCACGCCCCAGATCCTGCACCTGATAGGTGCTGATGCTGACGCCAAAATACTGGCCAGCGACGTCTTCAATCTCGTGCGCTTCGTCGAAGACCACGGCGGAGTATTCCGGAATGATGCCGCCGAACTCGTCGTCTTTCACGGCCAGGTCGGCAAAGAAGAGGTGATGGTTGACGATGATGATGTCGCTTTCCAGAGCGCGGCGATGCATCTGCGTGATGAAGCAGCGCTCGAATTGCTGGCACTTCTGGCCGGTGCAGAGATCGCGCCGCGCGTCGAGCTTGATCCAGGCCGCGCTGTTCTCGGGAAGTGTTTTGATTTCCGCGCGATCGCCTGTGGCAGTCTTTGACTCCCAATCTTGAATGATCCGGAAATCGACCACTTCTTCGAGGCCCGTCAGAACCGGCTCCCGCTCGGCGTCGTAGATCTTCTGCCGGCAGGCGAAGTTCGAACGGCCTTTCATGTAGGAGACCTTCAATTCGCGGTCGAAATGTTCTTGAAGGAAAGGAATGTCTCTATAGAAGAGCTGCTCTTGCAGGTTCTTCGTCCCGGTCGATACGACAACGCGCTTGCCGGAGAGAATGGCCGGAATCAGGTAGGCGAGCGTCTTGCCCGTTCCGGTGCCCGCGTCCACCAGCAGATGTTTTTTTTCGGCGATGGCGGATTCGATGGCCTCCGCCATTTCCAATTGGCCCGGACGATACTCGTAGTTAGGGTGCCATTTCGCGAGGAGACCCTGACGCGAGAAGAAATGCCGGGCGGTCAGAGCTTGAGCCGGCGAGGACGACATCTGACTCTATTATGTAGGACAGGCTATCGTAGCGTGGCCTGTCGATTTTTCACACGACACAGAAACAGGCCACGCAAACCGATGGCCTGTCCTACTTAATCGATGAAACCGCGCCAGGTCCTGCCTTTTTCGTCGCGTAGCGTGATCCCGAAGCCGTCGGTGAGACCGCTTATCGTCCTGCCGTTGCTGTTCCGGAAAGTATAGCGGATACTTCCGTCCGGGCCCCGGTCCGAGCTGCCCCGCCAAGTCTGCCCGTATTCATCGCGAAGAGAAATGAAGTCTCCGTATCCAAAACCGTGCATGCGCATCTTGGTTGCTTCTTCTTCGAAGCTGAAGAATCCGCCAGGCACGCGGCTATGTACACGATTCCGTTTGTAGATCACTGCTCTCATTATTCCGGACGGTGGCGCCGGCAAGCCATAAGGCGAAGAGTTTAGTACGTGGTCATTCTGGTACTGAGTCCGTTCCAATAAGTCATCCCACAAGCCGAGCCCGCCGGCAGCGACCTTATAAACATATGCCCGCTGCCTTCCAAAACCACCTGGTATAAAGGCAGGTCCTTCGGTTGAACCACGTAGAGGCCATTTTGTAACTGCCAGGAATCGTCGTATCTCGATATGACGATGGGGCTGTCTCCTACTACCCTGACCCGGAATTGTCGCGTCGATGGCTCGTAATTCGCGTAGCTGTAGCACCGGCCCACACAAACACGGTCGATGATATGCTGCACGGCGTCGACTCTGTCGAACGGATCGTCAATTCCGCTAATCACGCGCTGACCCGGAGGTAACTGGGAAACCGCCGTCTGCATGGTGTCTTCGAAGGCGTTGAGCGCGCTCTCATCGCGATAGAGGAGAACGAAAAACAGCATCGCAAGCGCTGCGATTGCAACCGTTTGCGATGCTCTCACAGGCGCCGTGCCCGCCAGGGCGAGCATGCAGATCGCGAGAGGAAGCGACATGCGCTCGGCGATAAATGCCAGCGCGTGCTTGTAAACGGGTGTCATCAGCCAGTCGGGAAAGATGAGCACGGCAGCCGCTCCAAGGATGCATAGTTGAGACGGCACGCTCGCCAGAACCGTCCGCACGCTCGATCTCCGCATCGCGCCGAGCATCAACCACGCCCACACCAGCAGCAAGCCAATGTATACGAACCAATACTCGCTGCCAAAAACACGCGCCTGATCGAACCCCGTGATCATCGTGGCCTGATCCGGCGACCATCGCGCCTCGAGCGTCAATCGAATCAGGAACGCTGCCGCGGCGATCGCGCCGAGCGCCCAGAAAAGGAGCGATTTGCTTGGATACCGCTGCGCCAGTCGGGTGTACGCGATTATGCAGATCGCCCAGGCGACTGGAAGCGGATGGGCCACATACGCCACAACCAAAATCGCCGCTGCCCACGTCAATCTCACGCGCGACGGTTCCCAAGCGAGCGCCAATGCCCCAAAGCACAATCCCAGACTCAGGAAATAGTTGAAGAACCCCATGTGGAACACCCAGCCGTACGTGAAAACGGCAACCGGAAGTAACAGGCTCCAACTCCGGCGTCCCGCCACTTTCGAAACGAATGCGAAAGCTCCCCATGCAAATACAAGCACGGCCAAGGACACCGCCAATCGCTGCGCGGCGCCCGCGCCGAAAACTCTCAGCAAGGCGCTTAGCAGCAGGTCGAATAAAACGTTTGTCGTCTGAAACTGAACCGTTACTCCTGGGACGCGGCCCTCGGCTGCCAATTCGCTTAGCCAGGCATTGTATAAATGACTGGAAAGGTCGCCCGCCTGCAATCGCGATTGCCAGTAACACGGGATTAATAGCAAACCAGGCGCCCCTAAGAACGCCAGCCGGCTTCGCTCGAAGGCAGCAAGGTTGGTTTTCCACCGAGGCGGCCGCTCGACCGGATTCGATCGCTTTGGAACAGCTTTCTTCATGAATAAAGTGAATTTCTTAGTTAACCGCACCAGCGAGTGGTGGGTGCAATACTAAATGGTACATGAGAATCGTAGTGCAGCGCGTCAGCGAAGCGAGCGTAGAAGTTGCTGGAGAAACAGTAGGTTCCATCGGCGGGGGGCTACTGCTCCTGCTCGGAATTACGCACGCCGACACCACTGCCCAAGCCGATTTTCTGGCTGCCAAGATAGCCGGCTTGCGCATCTTTCCCGACGAGGAAGGAAAGATGAATCGCAGCGTCAAAGACGCGGCGGGCAGCATTCTTGTCGTATCCCAGTTCACGCTTTACGGCGATACCCGCAAAGGCCGCCGCCCCAGTTTCGACGCTGCCGCGCCTCCGGAACAGGCACGAACTCTCTACGAGTATTTTGTAGAGTGTTTAAGGGCGGCAGGATTTGAAGTACGTACGGGTGTCTTCCAGGCCACCATGCAGGTCAAACTTATTAACGATGGGCCGGTAACATTTATTGTCGAGGCGTAGCTTATTTAATTGATAAGGCCGCGATTATTAGATATGATCCTGTGAGGAGCCTTGTATGCCTCGACCAAGAGAAAACTCGCCAAATAATATCCTGTTGCAGGCCGCATTGGAAGGGCTGGAAGTGCAACGCCAAAGAATCGACCAGCAGATAACTCAAGTCAGATCCATGATGGGCGTTGCCACCGTCCGCCGCGGACGGCCGCCAGGAAGACATTCGTCCGCAACCGCCTCGGCTCCTACGCGCCGCAAAAGAAGATTAAGCGAGGATGCCCGCCAGCGAATCGCTGCCGCTCAAAAACGTCGCTGGGCGGAATACCGTAAGAATTCGTCCGAGGCCAGCGTGTCGTAACCGGCTGTCCAATCGAAGCGGCGGACGATTTCATCGATGGGAGCATCCGCCAACACTTTTCCTTTTTCAAAAAAAACTGCGCGCGATGCCAGCGCCATCGCGAAATTGACGTCGTGAGTTATGATCAACTTCGCTTGTGGCAGCTTCCGCAGTAAATGGACGAGGCTTCTTCTCCCCGGCGGGTCCAGGAACGTGGTTGGCTCATCGAGCACCAGAACCTCAGGGTTCATCGCTAAGACACCGGAAAGCGCGACGCGTTTCTTCTCGCCCGCGCTCAGATGATAGGGCGCTTTGTCGAGCGCGTAGTCCATTCCAACCTCGCCCAGCGCCCACGTCGCCTTGACCACCGCTTCCATGCGGCTCATCCCGAGATTCATGGGACCGAACGCCACATCTTCCAGCACCGTGGGCATAAACAACTGCTCATCGGAATCCTGGAACACCATCCCCACTTTGGCTCGAACCGACGCTAGCGTGGCCTTGCCCACCCGCATTCCGCACACGTCGATTTCCCCGCTGCCTTGCAATAATCCGTTCAGGTGAAGCGCGAAAGTCGTCTTGCCAGATCCGTTCGCGCCCAGCAACGCGACGGTCTCGCCCGGGAAAAGATAGAAATTCACTCCGTCGAGCGCTTTGGTTCCGTCTTCATACTGATAATGAATGTCACGCGCGTGGACAAGAAATTCCATCTTCTAGTAGGGAAGCGTGCGTAGAGCCGTCAGAACCAGGATGGTCAGCGCGGCAAAAACACCATCCGCGATTCGGAATCGGCCCGCATCCGCCACCGGTAAATGGCCATTGTACCCCCTGGCAAGCATCGCGCGATGGATCCCATCGGCGCGGGCATAGGAGCGCGCGAATAAGACTCCCAGAGCTCCCGCAGCCGATTGAAATCGATCGCGGCGGCTGGTCTTGCGGGCGCCGCCGCGGCACACGGCTGCCAGTCGCATATGCTGGGCCTGCTCCGAGATCACGAAAAGATAGCGATACAGAAACTGAATTACGGATACGAGTACTCGCGGCACGCCCAAAGACTCGAAGCCGCGCAATAGAGCCGGCAGCGGAGTCGTCCCGGAAACGATGAGAACCGCTACCGCCGAAAGATACGTTTTCTCAACGAGCGCGATCGCGCGTAGATGCTCGCCACCGAACCAACTGATCACGGCAAAGGTGAACGAAAAAGGGAGCACCACGCCGGCCCTTGTCAGCAGACTCAGTATCGGCAGCCTCGACATTACGACGCCCGCAAGAGCGACGATGGCATACGTGACGATGCGATAAGTAGCGCCGGGAGGTGTCGTCGCCAGCACGATAAGGTAAGCCAGAAGCGCCAGAATCTTGGCACGCGGATCGCGCAAATGAAGTGGACTGTTCCCCTGGGCCCAGCGCTCCAGAATTACGTGGTGCACGCCGCTTCTTTCCTGGTTCTGCCCAGGACCTTTCCGGCGACAGCGCACAATCCGAAAATCAATCCGAGTCCCGCAATTCCGGCGACGGCCCGGCGGCCCCAGTTGGAAGACCAGAAGGGCAATTGATAATCGGCCAGGGGCGCGTGGAACGTCGATTTCGAGGCCACGCCGGTGAGAATGCCAATTCTCTCCAAACCATCCGGCGCGGCCGATGCCAACAGAAAGCCGACTCCCACCAGCAGCAGCGCGAAAGCTCCCATCGCGGCCACGATTTTACGATTCGATGCCTCCGGCTTCTGCACCCACCCGGGATTCAAGCGCTCAATCGCCTGGATCACCGCGAGTGTGATCGCACCTTCGGCGAGAGCGTTCATCGTAAAAAGCCCGATCGATCCGAGCACCAGTTCTCGCGACATCGGCACTTTCGACACCAGCAACTCACTTAAAGCCAGGACGCCGCTCACCATCACGGAGAAAAAACCGCCCAGGAAAATAGCGGCCTTACGGCCTCGTCCGCGTCCCCAAAGTTGGTAGAAAACCGAGGCTACCAGGACGCCCGCAATCGCCATATTAAAAACGTTGGCGCCGAGCGCCAGAACCCCGCCATCCTGAAACACGAAGGCCTGGGTCGCTAGAATCGCCGTCAACGTAATTACGGCGAATGCCGGACCGAGCGCGTACGCCAGCAATGCTCCTCCCACCAGATGGGCGCTGGTGCCCAAGCCCACCGGGAAGTTGATCATCTGCGCGGCGAATACGAACGCGCCCATCACCCCCAGCAGCGGAATTCGCGCGTCCTCCATTTGCCGGCTGGCGTGGCGTGCGATGATGCCGAAGGCCGGAATGGCGACAACGTCCAACGTTGCCCAGACCGGCGTGGAGAGGAAATTGTCCGGGATGTGCATGTTCCTATGCCGCTATCAACAGTATCACCAATTTTAGATTCGTGTGCTTGCCCGGAGACTATTCCTCCGCTAGTGTAGTGGCAGGCCACCCGTAATCGATGGCCTGCCCTTGTTTGCAAACAATGACAGACGACGGACATCGTTTCGTCTGCCCTACCTAGTGTGAATACGAATGAGCGACCTCAGCCGGATTGGCGTAGCTATCGATTCCGATCTTTTACAGAAGTTCGACGAACTGATCGCCTCGCGCGGTTATAATAACCGCTCGGAAGCGTTCCGCGATCTGATTCGCGACGAACTCGTGGAAAGGGCTTGGGATAATCCCGACAGCGAGGTGGTGGGAACCGTCACGCTGGTGTACGACCATCACGTACGCCTGCTCAACGAAAAGCTCACCGGAATGCAACACTCGCATTTCCACCAGATCCTCTCGACGCTTCATGTTCACCTGGATCATGACAACTGCCTTGAGGTGCTGGTGGTCCGCGGCAAAGCCTCCGACGTAAAAACGATCGCCGACGCCATCATCAGCACCAAGGGCGTGAAACACGGACGCCTTACCATCACATCGACCGGGGCCGAATTGTGATCGTTGGGATCGGCACCGATCTCGCTGAGGTAGACCGCATCCGAGCCGCCATCGAGCGTCATGGACGCCGTTTTATCGACCGCGTCTACACCCCCTCCGAGATCGCCTACGTGGAGCGCAAAGCGAATCGTTATGAGCGTTATGCCGCCCGTTTCGCCGCCAAAGAGGCCGGCATGAAAGCGATCGGCACGGGGTGGCGGCGCGGCGTCCGCTGGCAGGATTTTGAGGTGGCCAATCTCCCCAGCGGCAAGCCCGTGCTCACTTTCCACGGGGTCGCGGCGGAGTTCGCCAAACACCTGAGCGTCACGAATATATCCCTCTCTCTCACCCACACGGCTATACAGGCTATGGCCGTAGTCATTTTAGAAGCCTAGCTTACCCCGTACCTTTGGGTGATTTCACCACCCCTATTGCGCCGCTTGCGTGGATTTTCACCAAGTCGCGCGGCCCGCCCCGCTACCGCCCGTTGTAATTTGAATAACTTGGAGATGGCGTTGGAAGTGCCTATTCATTATGTATCGGGAACAGAATTCGCTCAGAGAGGATTTCATGAAAGCCCAGACACTTAGCGTACGAGAGTCGACCGGTCATGTGCTTAGTTGCACCATTTTCCGCGCCGGCGGGAAGAAGTTGTTAGCCAAAGGACATGTCGTTAGCGAAGAGGACGTAAAACTCCTTGAAGTGGAAGGCATGAACGAAGTTTGGGTAACACAGCTCGAAGAGGGAGAGGTCGCAGAAGACGATGCGGTAATGATGGTCGCAAGCGAAATGGCCTGCGGTTCGGTGGACATCCGCCTCGCCGCTGGTGGACGCGCAAACCTCTCCGCTACGGAATCCGCCTGCCTCCTGGTCGATGATGAATTGCTGAAGCAGATCAACTGCACCACCAGCATCGCCATCGCGACGCTGACAAATTTCTCCCATGCCGCGACAGGACAGCGCGTGGCCACCGTAAAGAGTGCGCCCTTTGCCGTCCCCAACGACCAACTTGAAGCCGTAATGTCCATTCTCAAAGAGCGTGGTCCCATCCTGCAGTCGCGGCCGGTTCGCAATCCCACCGTCGCAGTGCTTTATTCCGACCCCGTGGATGGTGAGCGCGCCCGTTTGCTCTTTGAAAGCGTGACGCGGCAGAGGCTCGAACGTCTGGGTGCGAGTGTGTCCTTTGCGCTGAGCTGCGTTGAAGACGAAATGATGGTCTCGCGCTCGCTGCAGCATCTTCTCCGGGCCAAACCTACCGCCATTTTGATCGCATCCACCACCGCTCCAGCCGGTCCTGGCGATGTCGTCGGCCGCTCCATGGCGCGCGCTGGATGCACTCTGGAACGATTCTTGGCACCCGTCGAGCCCGGCAACCTCTTGCTCCTGGGCTATAAAGACGATGTACCGGTGATGTCTGCGCCGGGTTGTTTCCGCTCCGCCAAGCCGAACGTCGTAGACATGCTGCTGCCTCCAATGCTCGCCCGCTACCGGGTCTCGGGGTGGGAGATAGCATGTCTAGGACATGGCGGTCTCTTAGCGTAAGTAGCACAGGCAATCAGTAGGACAGGCCATCGTTTTTCGTGGCCTGTCCAGGCTCCTGTTTTTTAGATCGCCCTCGTCTTGCTCGTAAGCACGCAGGAATATATGTATGGGCTATGCGGCCGGTGGCTGCTATTGTTAATCGCCAAATAACCTACGGCTTTTTCTCGTCGGGTTTGCGTTCCTCTTGTTTCGGCGCAGGTCTCGGGGGTGGCGCGGGGTGTGTGACTACAGCGGGTCTTGCTTCCTGATGTGCCGGCGCGGGGCGTGAGGCCGCAACTGGATGCGATTCCTGACGAGGCTGCGGCGCTGGCCTGGCTTCCTGAACTGGACGAGCTTCTTGCGTTTGACGGGGCGCCTGCACTGGCCGCGGCTCTTGCATCTGTCGAGGCTCCGGTTGCGCTGGGCGAGATGCCTGTTGAACTGGATGAGGCTGCGGAGCAGGGCGAGATGGCTCTGTCATGGGACGAGCCTCTCGCCCCGGCTGAGGCTCATTGGGTCTCGCCTGAGGCGGAGCAGGACGGGCTGCGGGTGCGGGACGGGTCTCCTCTTGCGGGCGAGGTATGGATCGGTCAGCAGTCTCCGGAACCGGGCGGGCCTGCGGACGTTGCTGTGGTGCTGGCCTGTTCTCGGGAACTCCCGGCCGCCCACCCTGCGCTACAGGACGTTGCGGTTCGGGCGCGGGCCGCTCCGCCGCTCGTTCGGCAGCGGCAGGTGGACGCGCCGCTGGGGCCCTGTAAGAAGTTGGCAGCGGGCGGGCGGCGACAAGCGCCTCCGGTTGGGCGCGGCCTGCCCCAATGTATTGCGCGCGATTGGACGAAGCTTCACGGGCCTGTTGAATCTGCGCCGGCACGGGAGCCGTTCGCGGGTCGCGCCTCACAGCCAATTCCGCCGTCGTGGGCCGCGCCTCGATTCCACCGCGGCCGCCGTTGTAACTGATCCGATTGCCACGGTTGTCCGAAACTCTATATTCGTAAACGTTGTGAATGATTGTGGTATTCACATTGGTGACCGTGCGATTGTATTCAATCGTGCCGTGGTTCCAATACGCGCCATAATAACCGCGGCCCGTATATCCGAAGCCGTAATTGATGCCGCCGTAGAAGCCGATATGGGGACCCCAATAGCCCGCGTGTCGAATATAGAAGCCGTTCTCGTAACCCCAGTATGGAGGCGTCCACAGCGATCCAACCCAGGGTGCGACCACCCAAGCTCCGGGGACCCAATAGTAACCGGTCGTCGAATAATCCCAGTAACCGGGCGTCCAGAGATCGTTGTCTTCGGGACAAGGAGGCTGGCTGTACTCGGGAAGAGGCGGCGGCGGCTGCGGAGCTTGTACCGTCTGTTGATACGACGCGTCTTCTGAATATGGCTCCGAGTAGGACTCCTGAGCGGGCGCATAGCTCTGATCGGGTGCAGCGCCCTGAGCGGGCGGATAGTTCTGCGCTTCCGCTGGCGCATTCGAAACCGGTGCGAGATTTCCGTTGGCAGGATCGCCATTCGAAACATCGGGCGCTTGATTTTGTGCAGCCTGATTTTGAGCCGACGTGCAAGCGGTGAGCCCCACGAATGCCAGGCCTATAGTAAACGATAAAAGTCTCTTCTTAACAGATGTGCTCATCCTCCACCTCACCGTTACGTGGGCACGTCGATTGCCACGCCGAGCTATATGACTCTTCAGCAAGATTCGTACTTAACCGGCTGTCAGGCGGTAAGATGTACACAACATATGGACTATAACTACCTTCAAATTGCGAAGATGATCGATCATTCGCTGCTCAATCCGATTCTCACCGACCAGGAGATGGAAGACGGCTGCCGGTTGGCGCTGGCCTACGATGTCGCTTCCGTCTGCATCAAGCCCTACTATCTGAAAAAGTGCGCGGAGCTTTTGGCCGGAAGCACGGTGGCGCCGAGCACCGTGATCGGTTTCCCGCACGGCGGCAATACGACAAAAATCAAATTGGCGGAGACAGAGCAGGCGCTCGCGGATGGCGGGACGGAGCTCGATATGGTGATCAACATCGGCAAGGTTCTTAGTGAGGATTGGGATTACGTTCGCGAAGACATTCGCGCGGTGACCGATTTGACCCATCGGGGAGGCGCGATCGTCAAAGTGATTTTCGAGAACTGCTATCTCCTGGACAAGCACAAGATCCGCCTGTGCGAGATTTGCGCGGGGGTGGGCGCGGATTTCGTGAAGACATCCACCGGATTCGGGACTGGCGGAGCGACCATTGAGGACCTCAAACTCATGCGGAAACATTCTCCGCCGCATGTGCGCGTTAAAGCGGCGGGCGGCATTCGCACTTTCGACGCGTTACTTGAAGTCCGCGCGATCGGCGTAGCGCGGTCGGGCGCCACTCGCACGAAGGCGATGTTGGACGATTGCAAACAGCGTTTAGCGTCTACTGAACTTCACTCCGAATATAAGTAATAGTGGAGTGCGCCAGCAGCCTACTGCCAGCCGCGACGCACTCGGCCGTTCCATAAATCAGCCGGCGGCCAAACTTCAGAATGCTCGCCTTGCAGTGAAAGCCTTCGCGTCTCGCAGCCCCGAGAAAATTCGTTTTCATCTCGGCGGTTACCGAAGCGTCCGCCATTCCGAGTTTCGTTTTGATCGCCAGCCACATCGCAACGTCGGCGGCAGCCATAAATACGTGGCCGCTCACAAGCCCTCCCGGACGTTCGAAAGCTTCCTGAAAGGGTACTTCAATACTGCACGCGCCGTCTGCAATACTATCGAGCCGCAGACCAAGATTCCTCATGAAGGCTACTTCCTCTAGTAGCCCATTCAGTTCCTCCGGGCTGCAGGCAAGGTTCATGGCATCTCATCCGTGTAGACCGTGAAGTTTTCAAGTATGTGTTGTCCATACGTTGTAGCGATCGCCACGTCAACCGCGTCGCGTCCTCTCGCGATGAGCGTCCGCCCGATCCTCGGAACGTTGTTGCGTGGATCGAACATTTGCCACGCGCCCCCGATGTAGGCTTCGAACCAGGCCGCAAAATCCATCACCGCATAAGGCGGCGGCGTTCCCATGTCGCCGAGATAGCCGGTACAATATCGGGCTGGGATGTTCATGCAGCGGCACAGCGTAACGGCGAGATGCGTAAAGTCGCGGCACACGCCCGTGCGTTCATTGAAAGCTTCCCAAGCCGTCTTAGTAGGGCGCGCGTTCTGATACCCGAAGACAATGTGATTGTGCACGTAATCGCAGATTGCTTGCACGCGTTCCCATCCCGGATTGACGTTCCCAAAGAGGTTCCACGCGGTCTGAGAGAGCAATTCCGTTTCGCAATAACGGCTGGGACGCAGAAACACCAGCGTGTCTTCCGGCAGGTCTTGAACCGGATGTTGTTGCGCGGAGGTGATGGCTACTTCGAGCTCACCGGAGTCTCTTACGACGCCGCGGCTGCGGAGAGTGATCCGGCCGGCCGGCGCAACGATTCTCGTACAGCGATTGCCGAATAGATCGCGATACTGGCTGACCGGAACCGCGGGGTCCGTGGTCAGGTAGTCGGGGACCTCAATATCCGCGGCGCGCGACTCGTGCACGCGCAGTATCAGGATCATCGGCGTCTCCTGCGGGACATAATAAGTCATCTCGTAGCCGACTTGAATTTTCATGTGGGTTCTTTCCGGAAATTGCGGGACTGACGGGGGCCGTCGCTCTGGCAAGCCATTATAGCCCAATGTCCGCGTGCTAACCTACGGAATCATCCATACGGTTGGCGTTGTTCCACGTCGCGAGCCCGCTTACCAGTAATCGGCCCCGCAAACTATGGCGATCCACGTTGCGCTGAATCATAAGACGCAGTACCGGTATGACCGTGCAATCTCTCTTGGACCTCAGACCGTGCGCTTGCGGCCCGCGCCGCATACCCATACGCCGATTCTTTCTTACTCGCTCAAGATAACCCCGAAAAATCACTTCATCAATTGGCAGCAGGACCCCTTCGCAAATTATCTGGCTCGTCTCATGTTCCCGGAACGTACTTCCGAATTCCTCGTGGAAGTGGATCTGGTTGTCGAGATGGCCGTCTTCAACCCGTTCGATTTTTTTCTCGAACCATCCGCTGAGAATTATCCGGTCTTGCTGGACGCCTCAGCAGTGCGCGAACTCCGGCCGTTTCTCGAAACGGAACCGGCGGGACCGCTTCTTTCGGCATTTCTTGCAAACACATCGCGTGCGCCCGTGCGAACAATCGATTTTCTGGTGTCGCTGAATCAGCGCCTGCGCGATGAAATTCGCTACGTCATCCGCATGGAGCCAGGTGTCCAAACCTGCGAGCAGACGTTGGAACTGCAGAGTGGATCGTGCCGCGATTCGGCCTGGCTGCTGGTCCAGGCGCTCCGCCATTTGGGCCTTCCGGCGCGCTTTGTATCGGGCTATTTGATTCAACTCACGTCGGACGTGAAACCGCTGGAGGGCCCTGCAGGACCCGCTGCGGACTTCACCGACCTGCACGCGTGGGCCGAGGTTTATTTACCCGGCGCCGGATGGGTTGGCCTCGACCCAACTTCAGGAATGCTGGCCGGAGAAGGCCATATTCCGCTCGCATGCACTCCCGATGCAAGCAGCGCCGCTCCCATCTCGGGACTCATCGAACCGTGCAACACGACGTTTCATCACGAAATGTCGGTGCGGCGCGTGCTCGAATCGCCGCGCGTCACCAAGCCATACTCCGAAACACAATGGAACGAAATTGTTGCGCTCGGCCAGGAGGTGGAAGCGGATCTCAAAGCGCAGGACGTGCGCCTCACTATGGGCGGCGAGCCGACCTTTGTCTCACTCGACGATCCGGATGGCGCCGAATGGACCAGCGACGCTCTGGGACCCAATAAACGAAAACTCGCGGTGGAGCTGTTACTAAAACTGCGTGACACTTTCGCTCCCAAAGGCCTGCTGCATTTTGGACAAGGCAAGTGGTATCCGGGCGAGCCCTTGCCGCGCTGGGCGCTGGGATGTTATTGGAGGAAAGACGGCGTCGCGATCTGGGAAGATCAAAATCTGATCGCAGCTGAAGACGGTTCGCATGGTTACACGGCGGCGGACGCCAGGCGCTTTCTCGATGCGCTGACACGCCGGCTGCAGGTGAACGCGTCCTTCATCGTCACGGCGTTCGAAGATGTCTTTTACTATCTCTGGAAAGAGCGGAAACTTCCCGTCAATGTGACGCCTCTCGATTCCAAACTCGAAAACCCGCTCGACCGGCAACAAATGGTTCGTGTTTTCGAAGAAGGCCTGGGCACCGTCGCCGGCTACGTGCTTCCGCTGCGCAGAATTCCTACGAGGCAGGGAAGACCGCGCTGGACCAGCCAGCCGTGGTTCGTCGCCGCTCCGCAACTTTTTCTGGTTCCTGGCGACTCGGCCATGGGGTATCGTCTCCCGCTCGATTCCCTGCCCTGGACCAAGCCGGAAGACGTGGAGTGGACGTTCGATCCCGATCCTTTCCGAACGCGCGATGAACTCCCGGCGCGGCCTATGCGTAAGCCGCATCTTTTCGGCGCACCTCTTTTCGGTGATGAACCTGAACCACCCGTTGAAGGCGAAAAGCCGCCTGAGAAAGGCAAGTCGTCAAAATGGATTTCACGGCCCGCGCTGTGCGTGCAGCATCGAGATGGAAAACTATTTGTCTTTATGCCCCCGGTCGAGTATCTCGCGGATTATCTCGACTTAGTCGCCGCCATAGAAGAGACCGCCGCGCATCTCAGCATGCCAGTGACGATTGAAGGCTACACGCCGCCTTACGATCCTCGCATCGCGGTTCTCAAAGTCACTCCCGATCCGGGCGTGATTGAGGTGAACATTCAACCGTCCGCATCGTGGGACGAATTGGTTCGGAATACGACCACGTTGTACGATCTGGCGAGGGAGTGCCGCCTGGGCACTGAAAAATTCATGATCGACGGACAACATGCGGGTACCGGTGGCGGCAATCACTTAGTGGTCGGTGGAGCGGCTCCTGAAGACAGTCCGTTCCTGCGCCGGCCCGACCTCCTGCGCAGCATTATCGGATTCTGGCAGAATCATCCCTCGCTGTCTTATCTTTTTTCAGGCCTGTTCATCGGCCCTACCAGCCAGCATCCGCGCGTCGACGAAGCCCGTACCGATTCACTTTACGAACTTCAAATCGCGTTCAATCAGATTCCGGACGCTGGAACGCCCAACGTGACGCCGTGGACCGTGGACCGCATCTTCCGCAACCTGCTCATCGATCTGACCGGCAATACGCATCGCGCCGAGATATGCATCGATAAACTCTACCCGCCCGATTCGGCTTCATTGCGCCTCGGCCTCGTCGAGATGCGCGCTTTCGAAATGCCGCCCCACGCCCGCATGAGCGTCGCGCAGCAACTGGTTCTTCGCGCGCTCATTGCACATTTCTGGCGCACGCCGCGCAAACAGGAGCTGGTGCGATGGGGGACCTCCCTGCACGATCGTTTCATGCTTCCGCATTTCGTCTGGCTCGATTGGGAGGACGTTCTCGCTGAGCTGCGCGAGGGCGGATATGAATTTGAGGCGGAGTGGTTCGCGCCGCACTTTGAATTCCGCTTCCCGCTGATCGGGTCAATCACACGCCGCGGCGTTCATCTGGAGCTGCGCCACGCCTTGGAGCCTTGGAATGTTCTCGGCGAGGAAGGCTCGGCCGGTGCAACCGTGCGCAACGTGGATTCCTCGGTAGAGCGTCTGCAGGTGAAAATCTCCGGGCTCACTGACTCGCGCTTTGTCGTATTGTGCAATCGCCGCCGCGTGCCGCTGCATCCTACCGGCTCGAAAGGCGAGTTCGTGGCGGGCGTAAGGTACCGCGCCTGGCAGCCGCCTTCATGCCTTCATCCCAACATCCCGGTTCATACACCGCTGGTGTTTGATATCGTAGACACATGGTCGGGAAGTGCGATAGGCGGTTGCACTTATCATGTCGCCCACCCGGGGGGAAGGGCGAACGAAGTATTTCCAGTTAATGCGAACGAAGCGGAGAGCCGCCGGCTCGCTCGTTTCAGCGGAATGGGTCACACTCCGGGACGGATGGATTTGCCTCCGGAAGAAAGCAATCCCGACTTTCCGTTCACGCTCGACTTACGCTGGAGCTGATCGCGGCCGGTGATGATCGTTGACTTACTACAAATTCCATTAGCCGACACCTCCGTCTATAACGAATTGGCGCAGGATGGAATAACGCCACGCGCGCACTGGGCTCCCTTCATTAATTCGCTGCAGCATATCGGATCGGATGAACTGGCGCGCCGTTGGGAACGCGCCGAGCGCCGCATCCGCGAGAACGGTGTCACTTACAACATATACAAGGATCCGCTCGGGAAGAACCGGCCGTGGGCCATCGATCCGGTACCGCTGCTGGTTCCGCCCGACGAGTGGCGCTACATCGAAGCGGGCATTATTCAGCGCGCGGCTTTATTGAATCTTGTTCTCGAGGATATTTACGGCGAGCGCCGGCTCATCGCGAGCGGCGATTTGCCAGCCGCGCTGGTATTCGCCAATCCGTCTTTTCTCAGACCACTTGCAGGCATCAAGGTGCCGCAGTCTTCCCGCCTGCATCTGATAGCGGTCGACCTGGCGCGTTCACCCGATGGTCAATGGTGGGTACTCGCGGATCGCACGCAGGCGCCTTCGGGCAGCGGCTACGCGCTCGAAAATCGCACGATTATATCGGACGTGCTTCCGGACATTTTTCGCACGTCGAACGTCAAACGCCTCGCGCCGTTTTTTCGCGCGCAGCGGGACGCTCTTATGGGTCTCGGACAATCCGATAATCCGTCGGTCGTGCTACTGACGCCGGGCCCATTCAACGAAACATATTTCGAGCATTCCTATCTCGCCCGCTATCTTGGCTTCCCGCTCGTGGAAGGCGCCGATCTCACGGTCCGCGATAGCAAAGTTTTTCTCAAGACCGTGGAAGGTCTGCGCCCCGTGGATGTGATTCTTCGCCGCGTGGACGATAGTTTCTGCGATCCGCTGGAACTTCGCGGCGAATCGTTCCTCGGCGTCGCCGGGCTGGTCGACGCGATCCATGCTGGGAACGTCGCGGTCGCCAATGCGCTCGGCAGCGGAGTGATCGAGACCGCGGCGATCATGCCGTTTCTTCCCGGACTCGCGCACAAGCTGCTGGGAGAAAGTCTGCGGCTGCCCTCCGTTGCGACGTGGTGGTGTGGTCAGGACCCCGCTTTAAAGTGGGTGTTGGATCATATGAATCGCGTGGTGGTGAAACCGGCGTTCCCACAGCGCGGCATGGAGCCGATCTTTGGCGCCGAGCTCGCGAATGCCGAGACCCGCAAAATTTCAGATAAACTGCGCGCCAAGCCGTACGATTACGTGGCCCAGGAGCAGGTGGCTCTATCCGCCGCGCCGGTGTGGGACAACGGTCATCTGCATTCGCGCAGCCTGGTACTGCGAACTTACGTACTCAATACCGGCAATGGTTGGATCGCGATGCCCGGCGGCCTGGTTCGTGTCGCCGGAGTGGATGGCCCCGTCGTGTCCATGCAAAAAGGCGGACACAGCAAAGACGCCTGGGTGTTGTGGGATCAGCCAGTAGATACCTTCAGCATGCTGCGGCCCCGCAGCCAGCCAGTGGAACTGCGCCGCGGATCCACCGATTTGCCGAGCCGCGCCGCCGATAATCTGTTCTGGCTGGGCCGTTATGCGGAGCGTTCCGAATGCATGGCGCGCCTGTTACGCTGCCTGATCACGCGGGTGCGGCGTGCCGGCGCGCAGGAACTGGCCTGCCTCTTCCGGCTGCATGCTTGTTTCAGTTCCTTCCACGATACTTTGCCGGAGGATAGGCTCGCCACTTCGGTCGATCTGGAGACGGAGTTGATTTCGCTGATGTCGGATGCCGAGCGGCCCGACAGCCTGGTTTGCACCCTGGGCGAGTTACAACGCGTCGGCGGTTATCTGCGCGAACGGCTCTCAGCGGACATGTTCCGTCTGGTCGGTCAGCTTGGCGATTCGGCGCGAGTCGATTCGTCTATGCTATTTGTCGAATATTCCGGTGTCCTGACCCGCTGTCTAGACCTCCTCTCCGGCTTGTCCGGCATGGAGCGCGAGAACATCACGCGTGGACCGGGTTGGGTATTCCTGAGCATCGGCCGGCGTCTGGAGCGTGCCATTTACTCTGTCCGGCAGCTTCGCGAGGTAACCGCGCCGTTCGACGAAGCGAGTTGGCCTTTGCTTGATTATCTGCTGGAGGTCGCCGACAGTTCCATGACTTATCGGTCGCGATATTTCACGACTCTCCAGCCCATTGCCGTGCTTGACGTTCTGATGTCCGATGGCACCAATCCCAGATCGCTCTATTTTCAAATCAGTCACCTCGCGGACCTTTACAGTAAACTGCCACGGCACGTTGGGGAAGATTTAAATGCCATGCAGCATGCTGTAGCTTTGCTTCAGAATCTCGATCTCGCGAAGCTGGATTATCCATTGCCTGGAACGGACCGGGCCATCGTGAATCACCACGCCCGCGCCCATCTTGAGCGCTTGCTCGGCTTTCTCCGGGACCTGCTGCCATCGTGGGCCGATAACGTTTCCAGAACTTACTTCGGCCACGCCAGAACATACCCTATCAGCATAGACGGATGACTTACCGGATCATACATAGGACCACGTATAAGTACAATAATCCGGTGTCCTTCGGCAACCATGCCGTGTATCTTACGCCCCGTTCTCTGCCTCATCACCATTGCGAATCGCATGAGTTACTAGTAACTCCGGCGCCAGCCACTAATAGCGACCGAACGGACTTCTTCGGTAATCAAGTTAGCTTTTTTACCATTGTGCAGCCGCACGAGGAGCTAGTTATCGAAGCGCGCAGCGTCGTAACAATTGACGGCGAGAAAGTTTGGCCGGAGCATTCCATGCCCTGGGACGAGATCCCCAGATCGCTGCAGAACGACCTTACTCCGGAGGGTCTCGATGCTTTTCAGTTCGCGTTCGAATCGCCCCGCATCAGGCCCAGCGCGCAATTCGCCGCTTATGCCAAGCCATCGTTTCCTCCTGGCCGTCCCCTCGCCGAAGCCCTCCTCGATTTCACGGATCGCATGCACCGCGAGCTTCTTTTCGATTCGAAAGCGACCAACGTGCGTACGCCGCCCGAAGAAGTGCTTCGCGAGCGCAAAGGTGTTTGTCAGGATTTCTCGCATTTGCAGATTGCCTGTCTTCGTTCGCTGAATCTCCCAGCGCGATATATCAGTGGATATCTGCGTACTTACCCGCCTCCAGGGCGTCCCCGGCTCATTGGCGCGGATGCTTCGCATACCTGGGTGTCTGTTTACTGTCCGGGAGCGGGCTGGCTGGAGGTGGATCCCACGAATAACGTGGTTCCATCGCAGGGCCATGTGACGCTCGCCTGGGGCCGCGATTATAGCGACGTAAGTCCGGTGCGCGGAGTTATTTTAGGGGGGCGGGACCACGAACTGGAGGTCGCAGTGGACATGGCGCCCGTCGAATAATTGAAGTCACGCCTGGCTGGTTCTTCTCCATAGTCGGCGCAGCAACGGAACCAGCGCGACATAGAGAATGGCGGAAGTCACCACTCCCAACGCCAGCCATGCAACCAGTGCATGCATCGTGACTACCCACAAAGTCCGAACCGCGTGTCCCACGCCTGCCCGGATCAGCGCCACCACGCCGCTGAGCGAAATTGCCGAAGCATCGGCGCCGAATAACCAGGCGCCCAACCGGTAGAACGGGATCAGCAGGATGAGCTGGAGCGGGTAGACCACCCCATTCACCAATTGAATTGCGGGAAGATTCAGGCGGAGTGCTATCGCCGCCAGAGTGCACAGTGCCGTGGTCGAACCCAGCACCGGTATAACGCCCAGCATGGTCCCCAGCGCGATCGTCAGCGCGATCTTCTCTGGCGATACACCTTGCCGCAGCATTTGGATGAAGGGTTTCAGCCAACGGTGGGTCGCTATGTGATCCGCGGCCGTCATTGTCCGGAAGCCACTACTCATGCTCCCATTTTTAGCGGCTCGTCGGTTTCCACGGGCACTTTGCTTCCAGCGGTCTGCTTCCATGGCTCGCCGCAGAGCATCGATGGGTTGGAGTTCTTGGTGAGCATCAATTGGACGTCGCCGATATGGCGCTCCCGAAACGCGCCCTCGCAATAGGCCAGATAGTAGTCCCACATGCGGCAGAATTTTTCGTCGAACCCCAGCGCGCGGACTTCGCCGATCGAGTCGTGGAATCGCCGCCGCCACTCCGCCAGTGTATAAGCGTAGTGCAGCCCGATGTCCTCGACATGAAATAGAGACAATCGTGTAGAGCGTAACAGCGAATTTAGAATCTCGCGAATCGAGGCCAACTGTGCGCCCGGGAAAATACGCCGCTGAATCCAGTCGCTCTGTCTCTTATAAGAGGCAAAGCGGTGTTCGTTCATGGTGATGGTCTGCATCACCATGGAACCGTCGGGAGTCAGCAGCCGGTCGCAGGTGGAGAAGAAATCATCGTAGTAGTTTAAGCCAACCGCTTCGAACATCTCAATGCTAACCAGCTTATTGAAGGCGCCCTTCAAATTCCGATAATCCTCTAACAGCAGTGTGATCCGTTCTCCCGCGTCTCCGGCGCCGGCGAATAGCTGCCAGGCTTCGTCGTACTGCTCGCGGCTGATGGTGGTGGTGGTAACTCTGCAACCGTAGTTGCGAGAGGCATGCAGCGCAAACGCGCCCCAGCCGGTGCCAATTTCGATGACATGATCCGCGGGT
>JBEKUT010000027.1:0-28022 GCA_049514735.1 Bryobacteraceae bacterium | reverse complement strand
TTCCGCGCTCCCCTATACGCGCCCGTGCCATTGTGTCCATGGCCTTTATTCGCCCGCCGCTCGCCGTCTCCCGGCGGCACGCTCGCGCCACCGGCAAGTTGCGGCTGCGCCACCAGCCACCCGCAGCTGACTGTAAAAGTGGATCGCGGAGCCGTTCCCGCTTACTCTCCAGCGCCGAAAGCATGGACGAGAGGATTCGCGCTGTCACGAAGCGGCTCGGGGGCCTCCTCAAGTTTTACAGCAATGTTGCATGATCAATTTGACCATACAGGATCGTAACAGTCAGATCATATTCGCAGGACGAAATGAACTGCTTTCCCTGCCGTCAACATCGGAATCGCTACGCCTCATATAAGCAACACGACGATTGCGTTTGTAAACTTACTCGCCCGGTGTTCGTACGATAATGTTACGGTATCAACAAGGCATTGCCCACGGACATCGCATCGACGTTGGAAACTTACTCCCACGATTTCAAACCTGTGCACAGGCCATCGGGCAATATCGGGCAACGAGCTATGGCGATCATGGCGACCAGCGTCAAGGTGGAAACGCGTAATCTGTAGGTTACGCTCATGATTCACACCGTCACAGTCCGACTCCCACTAGCTTCCGGAAAGTCTTCCCACCGACATGGGATATGTGAACCTCGGCCAGCTCACGGTCAAGGCCACGGAAGTCTTCCGGAGTACAACAGTTCGCCGATGAATTGACGGAACACTCCAGAGGCACTACAATCCTTATAGCTGACACATCGGCTTCGGACAATTTATATGACATACTCTCGAAGAGATCTATCCTTGCTAGTGAGTGCACTTATAGGCACTGTAAGTAGCGCACAAGAGACACACACTCCGGGTAAGGCCGAGACAGCGCCTGAGACAATGACGTCCAAGGCTTTTCCTTTCGACGATCTGCCCGTTCGAACTAACTCGAACGGCATGAAGTCGAGATCCGTGTTCAATGGCACAACCACTCGCGGACAGCGCATTACAATGCACATCAGCGAACTGCCTCCAGGTCAGGAGCCTCATCCTCCCGCCCGGCAGCCTCACGAAGAGGTATATATCATTCGTGAAGGGACGTTAGAAGTAACTCTTAACGGTGTCACATCGCGATTAGGTCCTGGCTCCGTTTTCTTTTCCGCATATAACAACCTCACTGGCTGGAAGAATGTGGGTACAACCGTTGCTCAGTATTATGTTTTCTCTTTGGAAGAGCACTCTTAAAGAATTCATTGGCTCAACTCATGGCACGCCGTGCAGGAGAGCGCCGCTTGCCGGGCGCGGTGGCAGTCGACACACGATTTCATCTTCATCGCCAGTACCGGACGGATGCGGTCCTGTGAATAGACATCGCCGTGACAAACAGCGCACGAAACCCCGCTTTGCGCATGACGGCTGTGCTGAAAGAAGACGAAATCGGGTAGCCGATAAGCGGGAACTGCGGGCGTCACGGGCTGCGAAGACGGCAAAGCAGCCAACCGCTGAATAACCGGGTTCTCGGTGGCAGCACCGCTGTGACATGTGCGGCACGTGGACGCCGTGGGAAACCCGGCCCGATCCCCATTCAGAGCGCTCGTATGGCAATACGCGCAGGGCAGTTTCAAGGCTGCATGACGCATGTGGCTGAATGGCTCCGGAACATTCTGCGCAGCGCCCGCCGCGGCGATCGGGACAGACAAGTCGCGCCTGTAAGTCTTCGAATACTCCACACTCGGCGGACCGTCGCCGAGCGAAAAGGCAATCAGCGTGTCCGAGTAAGTATTGCTGTATTTATTTCCGCCGCCGGCTGCGACCACTACAAACTGGCGGCCGCTCTTGGGACCGCGAAAGGTCATTGGCGACGCGTGCGCGCTGGCAGGAAGCCTGGTCACCCATAGCTCATCGCCAGTATCCTTGTCGAAGGCGCGAAAACGGCTGTCATTGGTCGCGCCGATGAACACCAGTCCGCCCGCTGTTACCAGCGATCCGCCTATGTTCGGCGCGCCGGTTGGAGAAACGCCACGTTCTATCAATTTATCGGACACCCCCAACACCGATCGCCAGCGGAACACGCCATGATCCAAGTCAATTGCCGTTAAAGTGCCCCAGGGCGGTTTTTGACACGGATTAAGATCGGTATCCCAGAATCTCGAGTTAGCGGAACCGCGGCCGCGCGGGCGATAAGGAATTTCGGAATCGTTCGGGCGCTCTACCATTTGATACAACATGCCTACATCCATGGCATTGACATACAGCGTGCGGGTTTCCGGATCGTACGATGCGCCGCCCCAATTTGCGCCGCCATTCGTGCCCGGGAACAACACCATCGGCTTAAGGCTGTTGGGTGTGAAGATGCTCCCGAAAATGGCGCCTTCGACGAGGCTCTTACAGATTGCCCGCGACTCGAGAGTCACATTGGTCAATTCATCCGCGGTCATGCTTTGTCGCGCATAGGGAGGAGGTTTGGTTGGCCGCGGCTGCGTGGGCCAAGTCTGCTCTCCCGGCACCTCACTCGGCGGGACGGGCGTTTCTTCTATCGGGAAGACCGGCTTTCCGGTGACTCGGTCGAAGATGAAAGTGAAGCCCGTCTTTGTGACTTGCGCCACAGCGTCGAGCAGCTTGCCGTCCTGCTCCACTTGGACCAGAACAGGCTGGGCTGGAAGGTCGTAATCCCACAGATCGTGATGCACGGTTTGAAAGTGCCACAGCCGCTTACCCGTGCTGGCGTCGAGGGCGACCAACGAATCGCCGAAAAGACCAGCGCCTTTGCGGTCGCCGCCGTAAAAATCGGTTGAGGGAGAAGTGAGTGGCAGAAAGACAATGCCGCGCTTAGTATCGATCGCGAGAGGCGCCCACGCGTTCACTCCGCCACGGCCGTTCCAGGAGCCGGCGGCCCAAGTGTCATTACCCGGCTCTCCACCCTGCGCCACCGTATGGAAGGTCCAGACGAGTTTGCCCGAGCGCGCGCCGTAGGCGCGCACATCGCCAAGCGGGCCGCGCGGTTCTCCATCGGAGACCAGCGACCCGCAGATGACCAGGTTGCCGTAAATGGCCGGCGGGGACGTCATCCCCATGCGGCTTTTGTAGTTGTCGGCGACCCCGGAACGTAAATCCAACCAACCCGCGTTTCCAAAGGAATCGTCCGGACGCCCATTTGCAGCGTCCAACGAGAACAGCCGGCCATCGAGCGTTCCGAGAAATATTCTCTTCCTGCGCCCATCGGACCAATACGCAGCGCCGCGGTTGATAAACAGGTTTGCGGATTCTTCGCGATCGAGGCCCGGATCGAAACTCCACAACTCTCTGCCGCGTTCCGGATCGAGAGCGATCACGCGCGAAAACGGCGTGGTGACGTACATCACACCGTCAACCAGCAGCGGCGTGGCCTCAAAGGCGCTGCGAGTTGGCCAGCGGGTCCCGTCGCTAACATCGCCAGTGTGTAAGATCCATGCCGGACGTAATTGTTTTACGTTTGAGCGATTAATCTCCTTGAGGCTGGAGTATTTGGTTCCTCCAGCATCGCCGCTTGTAACTCGCCACTCCTGCCCGGACAAGACACTCGCCGCGGCAAGGGCGGCGATAACTCGCGCGGTGAGCATTACGAGTTAGACCGATGCCGAATGCTTGCCGGCGGACGGCGACATGGCGTCGATGAACTTCACGATCGCCGCATGATCCAAGTCTCCGTCGCCCTGGTTGATCAAAGCGATCAACATCTGTTGAACCATGCTGGTCAGCGGCAGGGCGACCTTCTTCGATTCGGCCGCGAGCAACGCGTTGCGCAGGTCTTTCTGGTGCAGGCGAATGCGGAAGCCAGGTTTGTAATCTCCCGCGATCACTTTGGGGGCTTTGGCATTCAGGACCGTGCTGCCCGCCAGGCCGCCTTTTACGGCGTTGAAGACCACTTCCATGTCGAGCCCGCACTGTTTCGCGAGAACCAGGGCCTCGCCCATGGCCGCGATATTGCACGCCACCATAATCTGATTCGCGAGTTTCGTAACGTTGCCGGCGCCGGCGGGTCCCGTGAGCGTGACGGTCGAACCCATAGCCTCAAGCACGGGCAATGCCCTGGCAAACGATTCCTGGCTGCCGCCCACCATGATCGCGAGGGTTCCGTCGATCGCTTTCGGCTCGCCTCCACTCACAGGCGCGTCCAGAAAATCGATGCCTTTGGCGGCGCAAGCCGCCGCAATCTTTTGTGAGACCACGGGATTAATGGAACTCATATCGATGACGAGCGCGTCCGGCTTGGCGCCTTCCAGGACGCCATTGGGTCCCAGGATGGCTTGTTCCACTTCCGGTCCGTCCGGCAGCATCGTGATAATGACGCTGCAATCTCTGGCGGCATCGGCGCAGGAGGAGGCGCGTTCAATTCCGTCCCCAACCGTCGAGTCGACGAGCGCCTTCACAATGTCGTAAACCACCAGCGAGTGCCCCGCCTTACGTAAGTTGCGGACCATGGGTTTACCCATGATCCCGAGACCGATGAATGCAATTTTAGGCATGCTTTATTTCCTTTTATTTCCTTTCCGAAAGAGATTCGTTCATTGAGAGCCAAGCGCAACTGAGAAACGGTTTCGCGGGCTTTCTCGAGAAGCAGGACGTGCTCGGCGGCCACTCCGACAAATCGCATACCGCGCTCCACCCAAGCTTTGGCCATCGCAAACCCGCGGGTCTGAATGCCCGGGACGACGCCATGACGATTGCACTTTTCGATGATGCGCTCGATGGAGTCGACGAGCAAGGGATGATCCCACTCGCCGGGGACGCCGAGCGAGATCGACAAGTCGGCGGGCCCTACCATCACCACGTCGAGTCCTTTTACCGCAAGCAGTTCATCGGCTCGTTCGATGGCGGCGGCGCTCTCAAACTGGACGACGGCTAGGATCTGGCTGTTCTGGTGCTCCATGATTTCGGGCACGCCCGCGGTTTCGTACTCGATCATGGTTCCATTGATGCCAAATCCGCGCTGCCCGGCGGGAGGGTAGCGCAGCCAGCTCAGCGCGCGCTCTAAAATCTCCGGATCTTCCACTCGCGGGAGAATGATTCCCTCGGCGCCCATGTCCAAAAGCCGGGAACACAGGCCGTATTGAAGCTCGACGATGCGAATGATCGGAGTTATGCCGGTGAGCTTGGACGCGACAATCATGTCGTGCACGGTTTCGAGGTTATACGATCCGTGCTCCATGTCGATAAAGACGTAGTCAAAACCGGCGGCCGCAAAGGTGCGCGGGACCTCGGCCGACCGGTACACCTGGAGTGCGCAGCCAAAGACCGTCTCTCCTTTTTCCAAGCGCTCGCGCGTTCGATTGGTTCGCATAATTATCCTTTCAGACTGGGCTCGCAGGCCACGCGGTTGTTTCTTATCCAACTCCAGATTGTCAGTTCCGGAGCGGTGTTGGGGGACGATTGAAATGGCAGACTGGCGAGATAGCCGATGCCAAAGCACAGAACCTGCCCGATCGCTCCCACCATATAGTTGTGCAGCGGGAAGTTACCCGCGCCCAGGCTTGACACCGCCCAGGTTGTAAACAGAAGGCTGGCGGCAATCCCGATGTAGGCTCCGGTGGCATTCGCGCGCGGAGTGAGGAAAGCGAGCGCAAACAGTCCCACCAATCCGCCGGAGACGATCGCGGAGATCGTAAACCAAAGCGAGAGAGCGCTGCCGTTGGAGTGACCCAGGACGCTGGCAACTGCCATGCAAATGGCTCCGCAAATTAGTACAGCCACTTTTGCGGCAATCAGCTGGGCTCGCTCGCTCGACCCGCGGAACCACAAGCGGTAATAATCCTCCACGGCGACGGCGGCGAGGCTATTCAGATCGGAGGAAAGATTAGCCATCGTCGCGCCAAACAAGGCCGCAATGAAGAGCCCGGCAAAACCGGCAGGCAAATGATGCGTGACGAAATAAGGAAACGCCTGATCTCCGCGCGCGAACTGCGCCGGAAGCGTCTCGCCGGTAAGTTTGAAAAAGGTCCAACAGAGCGTCCCGATCAGCATGAATAGCGCCCATACGGGAACGCACAGTAACGATCCGATAAGAACGCCGCGCACGGCCTGGCGATCGGTCCTCGCCACCAGATAACGTTGCACAACAGTCTGATCGCAGGTGTATCTTTGCAGATAGTAGGAAAATCCGTATAACGAAAGCACCAGGATCGTTGGTTTCGAAAAATCGGCGGCGGTAGAGCCGAGGCTGATCTTGTGACTGTTCCAGGCCGCATGTAGCATGGCCGCGGGGCCACCAGGCGGCAGCAGCAACAGGAAACACAGACAGATCAGGACTCCCAGCCACAGGACGAGGCCCTGAATCACATCGGCCCAAATCACGGCCTCGATGCCGCCGAGCATGGTATAGCCGATCGTCATGGCTCCGACGATCAGGATGAGATAGTCGATCTTCCATCCCGCCAGGCTGTTTACAGTTAAGGCGAGAAGATAAAAGACAAAGCCCATTTTGGACAGGTGTCCTGCCGCGTAGGCTAGCGATGAGTAAACACGGGCGCCATAGCCGAAGCGCTTTCCAAAGTACTCGTAGGCGCTCACCCCAACCGCATGGCGAAAGAACGGGATGACTACAAATACGGTGACGAGAACCACGGGAACGACGGTGAGTCCTGGGACGAGGTTGGACCAATCGCCCGCGTAAGCAGATCCCGGGTATGCGATAAACGTGACACTGCTGATTAGAGTGGCGAGAAGCGAAAGACCCATCGCCCATCCCGGTATGCTGCGCTGCGCTATGAAGTAGCGTTGCGTGGTCTTCTGACGCCGGGAGAAGCGCAGTCCCACGCCGGTAAGCGTCGCCAGATAGATGGCAATGACAAGGATGTCGAGCCAGCGCAGAGTTCCCATGGTTGGGGAGCGTCCTCGAAATGGTATGACAATTAGACAATCATGTCAATGTCGATTTCAGAACTCGCAGAGCCTTGCACAGACGGGACAAACCGGATGGTCATGAAGCCGCCGATTCGGCCACCGGCAGCTTCTGCCGATGGGTAGTCTCGACTACCTTGATCAGCAACTGGCCCATCTCCGTAAGGTGCTGTTGCATGGCGAAGCGGGCGCTGACGGAATCGCGAATGCTGACGGCCGCATAGATATCCTCGTGCTGCTGCAGGACGCGGTGCGCCGCTTCCGGCATGCGCAGCTTCATCAACAGCCACTGCGCCATCAGGTTACGAAGCAGTTGGACGGCGTTGAGCAGGATCTCGTTATGCGCCGCCCGCGCCAGGGCGAGATGGAAGCGTAGATCGGCCTCCAGGGCGCGCGCCGGATCGTCTATGGCTTCGCGCAGATCCGCAATGGCCGCGCCGATCTCCTTCAGTTCGTCCACGGTGGCGCGCTCGGCAGCAAGCGCCGCGATTTCCGTTTCCATCAGGCGCCGGGCCTCCACAATATCGCGCAACTCCGCCCTATCGGTACCCGTAATGGCCCACAGCAACGGGCGTGAGAGAAACTGCGAGCGGGGCAGAACGAACGTGCCATCCCCCACCCGGCATTCCAGCATCCCGATAAGCTCCAACGCTTTCAGAGCCTCGCGCAGGGATGCCCGTCCGATGTTGAGCTGCTGGCAAAGTTCGCGCTCCGGAGGAATGCGGTCGCCCTCCCTCCAGGGACCTTGCAACAGCGAGGTCACCAGCTTTTCGAAGACCGATTCGGTAAGCGTTGTTTTCGCAATCGGCTTGAAGTTCATCGACCGGGTCGGACGCGACTTCGACTTTCGGCCCTCAGGGGTCGGCATGCCTATTGATTGTATCATCAGACAACCTAAAAATCGGCATTTCGGAGCGCGTTCTCGCGCCCCAAAGGCGTCGCAGACAAGTGAGATAGTTCTACGCGCTCAAACATGGCTGAGAAACTTGAGATATTCTCTTGGATCGTGTGTCAATCCAGGAAAACTCGCTCTTACATGTTCGTCTCCGTCGAGAATGGCGTAAAAAGGGATTGCGACCGTACCGAATTTCGATTGCTCCAGCTTCTGGTTCTCTTCCGATGCCGCGTCCGTTCCGTCGGTATGCAGTTCCACCAGGACAAAATTGGATAGCGCTCCCGCCACCTCGGGCCTGTTGAACATGTTGGCTTGCATCCAGTGACAGTTGGTACAGGCGTATCCGCTAAAGCTTGCGAGCACCAGCCGATGCTCCCGGCGGGCCGTTTCCAATGCGTCCTTATATCGATCCTTCAGCCAAACCACGCGAGCCCTTTCGCCGGGCAATGGCTGTCCCTCTGAAGCGGCCGGAATGTAAGCGTCAAGGGCGCCCAGCCGCCCGCCATAGACACCCGCTTGCAGGGTCAGCGCAAAGATCAGGAAGGCCAAGCCCATAAGCAGCCGGCCAACCCCCATCGCCTCATCCTTATTGATCCCTTCCAATCTGAGAAATCCCAGAAGATAGAGCCCGGCGGCCGCGGATAATACGATCCAAGCGGCAAGAAAGAGCTCTCGGGTGAGAAGGCCCCATTGAAGCACCTGATCGACGTTGCTGACGTATTTGAGCATGACGCCGAGAATCACGAAACCCATCACGATCTTGACTCGCGACATCCAGCCGCCACTGCGTGGCAAGCGCTTCAGGTACGCCGGAAACAAGGCGAGCGCAAAGAACGGAAGCGCCAGTCCACACGCAAAACAGAGCATCCCCAGAATGGGTCCGCGGTTGCTTCGCTGGACGGACGCCGCCAACAAAGTGCCCATGAACGGTCCGATGCAGGCAAACGACGCAAGTGCAAACGTGAGACCCATCGCGAGCGTTCCCAGAATGCCGCCGCCGTTAGACGCGCGTCCGAGCGTGGTAAGCAGCGACGACGGCATCGTTAGTTCGAAAGCTCCCAACATGCTTAAGCCGAATACGAGAAAGACCAGCGCGATGAACCCATTCACCCAGGGGCTGGATCCTAATTGAACGACACCGAATGGTCCCAGCAGCGCGGTGGTGAGCGCGCCGAGTCCTGAAAACAGCGCGACGATTCCGAGACAGAAGATAGTGGCCTGGAAAATCGTCCGCCGTTGCGTCTTCTCCCCTTGATTCAGGAAATATGAGACCGTGATCGGAATCATTGGGAATACGCATGGCGTGAAGACCGCAGCAAAACCGAATCCAAAGGCGATGAGGAGGAAGCCGATCCCATTGCTTCCCGAGCTAGCGGCGGCTGGAGCGAACGATGCCACGGACGATGCCGTGCGTGCTGGCGATGTGGATTGACCAGCTTGGACGAAGCCGGCCGGAATCGCGGGATCGCTCAGCGGCGCGGATGGATCTTCAGCGACCGGTACGTGAATCGTCTGCCTTCCGGGCACACACAGGCGATCGTTGCAGGTCTGGTAGCGCAAATTGAACTGGAGTTCCGAAGCGCCATCGCCTTGATCCGCCCTGAGATGTGTTTTCAAGAGAAAGGTCGCGCGTTGCGCGTAGGTTTCCGTCTCGACGTTGAAGTTCTTATCGAAGGCTCTGACCGGAGGCGCCTGAAACACATCCACGGCATCCGCCAGGCCCGCCGGTTTGGCGCTGAAACGAATGCCTGCGGCTGTGGATGCCGAATACATGTGCCATCCTCGATCCAAGGTTGCCGTCAGCGTGACCAGCACCTCGCTCCCCGGCCGCGCTGTTGACGGCTGCACGCCGGCGGTCCATTTCACTTGTCCGGGAGCCTGCGCTTGTCCTGGAGGCTGCGCCCAGGCGACACCCAGACTCCATACAACAACTGTGTTGAACAGCAGTTTCATACTAGCGACCCGTCGACTTACTACTTTGTCGCCCAATATTCCCGATTTCCCACGGCCTCCGGATCGGGCAGGACCGCCAGAATGGCCCGGCGCAGCTCCAGAGGATTGATGTCGCCCTGGACTTCGTAGACCACCTTTCCTCCTGGCGCGATGAGCATCGTGAGCGGTACCGCGCCGGCCCATTTGGGATCGAATATGGCCTGTACCTTATCGGTGTCCGTCGATGCAAAAAGCAGGTTGCGGCTGGTGATATGTTGCTCCTGGAGCGCCTTGCCGACGCCCTCTTTTTCGTCCGGCAGATTGGTCGAGACCGTAACGAGGTCGAACGGACGGCTCTTAAACATGCGCCACGTATATTCGAGATCCGCCAATTCACCGAGACACGGGCCGCACCAGGTCGCCCACAGATTTACAAGAACATAATTGTTGGTCGGATTCTGGCGAAGTTTCTTCAGGTCGTCAACGCTGGCATCCTCGAGTCGTACCGGTTCGGCCGCAATCTTTTCCATGTCGGCGGCGCGCAGCGATTCTTTCTCTTTCCATTTCGTCGAACAACCCATTACCGGCGTGTTCTGCACTGGCACGGGTTTCCCTGCCAGCAGCGCATCGATGGCGTTGCGGGCATCGTGGGTCTTCACCAGGGACTCACGCCGGTTGTCGTCGATCCTGCCCTGATACTGAAGTTTGCGGTCGCGATCGAATATGAAAATGTGAGGCGTCGCTTGCGGGCCGTACTCGTCGGCTACCGTTTGCTTATCTCCGTCGTAGAGATATGGAAAGTTGAAGTGACGGTAGACGGCGCGTATCTTCATTTCCGCGAGCGTGTCGCTCGTATCGGAATGCCGCAGTTCGCCAATCAACAGCGCATTTACATCGTTCGAGCTAATCGCGACAAATGCGACGCCCCTGTCTTTGTAATCGGCGACTAACTGTTTGATGCGGTTTTCATACATTTGCGCTACCGGGCAGTGATTGCATGTGAACAAAACCGCCAGAACCGGGCTCGCCGAGTAATCGCTCAGTTTGTGCACCTTTCCATCGATCCCAGGCAGCGCAAAGTCCGGCGCGGAAGAACCAATCTTGAGGATGGGATGCTGCGCCGGATCGGCGTACGCAGTCATAGCCAGGAGTGCAATCGCGGCAAATCGGAACCCAAATTGGAACATAGATAACTCCTTTAACTTTCTGATGCAGGTCTTGCCATCTCGCGGTTTCATGCTACAGCGAACTCGCGTGAAAACCAACCCAGCCCGTCGGCGGTTTTGCCACCCGGGCGATATTCACATCCCACCCAGCCTGCGTATGCCAGCTCGTCGAGGATGCCAAACAGATACTCGTAGCGGATTTCGCCGGTGTCGGGCTCATTGCGATTCGGGGCGCCGGCAATCTGAACGTGTCCGCATTGCGCCGCGTACCGGCGCAACTTACTCGCCAGGTCGCCCTCCATCACCTGCATGTGGTAACAGTCCAACTGCATTTTCATATTTGGCGCGTTCACGGCGGCGCAGATGTCCGCGCACTGAGCCTGCGTGGAAACGAAGAATCCAGGCATGTCCCGCGTGTTGATCGCTTCCAGCAGCAGCATGATATTGTGACGGGCCAACTCTTCGGCCGCATATTTCAGGTTCTCGACCAACGCCGCGCGGCAGGCTGCCGGGTTCGCATCCGCAGGCGGGATACCGGCCATGGCATGCAGACGCCCGACGCCGAGTTCCTTGGCATAGACGAGGGCTTTCGACACGCCATTGCGAAACTCGGCCTCCCGTCCTGGAATGCTGGCGATTCCCCTTTCGCCCGCTGCCCAGTCGCCAGGAGGCATGTTGAACAGAACGTTTTCCAGCTTGTTCTGGCGCAGTTTCTGCCCAATCGTCGCCGCCGCATGCTCATACGGGAAGAGATATTCGACGCCATTGAATCCGGCATCGGTAGCGGCGGAAAACCGATCGAGGAATGGGACCTCGTTAAACATCATGGAAAGATTTGCGGCAAAGCGCGGCATTACTGAACTCCTCCGATAGCGTTATTGGGCGGCGGCGCCGTGGACGGAACAGCCGGTTTCCCATCGATGGTCACCGGTTCCATTAACTCAGTCCTTGTACCATCGGGGTCGAACAAACTCAGGTGCCGTTTGCGATTTACTCCGTCGACAATGTCCATCGGACGGTTATAGGTCTTCGCGTACGGCTTCTCCTGCAAACTGTGGAGCGTTTCTGTCACATTGGGAAGCATCAGGCAGATGTGATGCGCCCCGCCGCGTTTATCGGGAGCCGGCAGATCCTTATAAAGCATAAATTCCAGATAGTCCTCGCCATCGGGGACACGCATATAGATCCACGAGAGGACCTTCCCATTCGAACTGCCGCGATAGGTCTCCTGAAACCCCAGCACGTCGCCATAAAACTTGACGGCGGCAGCGGCATTGCCGACCAGGATCCCGGCATGGCCCATGTGGTCCGAGACTCGGCTGGCTGGGAGCGCCTGGCCTTTGTTCTGCATCGCCCAGCTATCCGGGAGATACTGCACGAATTCGAGCGTATGGCCATCGGGGTCCGTGATATTGAAATTCAGGGTGCCGCTGCGGCCCTTTTTTACGCTGTCCGGAACAGTCACTCCCCGGGATTTCAAGTACTCCCGCATTTTTTCGGCGTCATCGGTGTAGAACGCCACGTGCTTCAAACGATCGTCGCCGGGCTTCAATCCTGGCGACACTTCGATGTATTGGTAATCGTTGACTTTGACAAAGGCGAGCGTCACGGCGCCATCCGCGTTCTTTAGGTCAAAGGGCTCGGCGAAACCGAGAAAGCCCTCGTAATATGCTCTGGCTTTATCCAGATCGCTAACGGAAATCGCGACGTGAGAGATTCCTAAGATGCGCGGCCGCACAGGCTGCGCGACTAACACCGAAGCAATTGTTAAGGAAACACAAAGCGCTTTCATATTGATGACAGTTTACCCGTGCCGAAACGCGATGACCACGGGACTCGCGTTCGAAATCACTTGTTCCGTGGGCGTCAAACGGCCAGTGGAGAAATCGGCCTTCCAACTCACGATGGTGTCGCTTTGCTCATTCGCTCCATAGAGGATCCGGCCAGGCGGATCGAATCCGATGAAACGCGGTATGCGCCCGCGTGAAGGAACCCAGTCGACCGTCGTGAGCAAGCCAGTTTTCGGATCTCCTGCAAAAATGGCGACACTATCGTGACTGCGGTTCGAACAATACACAAACCTGCCGCCGCTCGAAAGAGCCAATTCAGAAGCGGTATTTTCGCCCGTATAATCCGAGGGCGTCGTAGAAAGAATCTGGACCGGCCGCAGCCCCCCGTGCTCGGCTTCTAAGTAATAGGTCACGATCGTACTGCCGATTTCATTCAGTACGAAGGCAATCGGGAGCGCCGGATGAAAAGCGATCCGTCGCGGACCCGAACCGGAACGGGCGGCTACGCTTCCTTGTATCGTCGGCGACAGGCGGCCGGCTTGGGGGTCGAACTGGAACATGAAAATCCGATCCAGCCCCTTGTCGGGAACTGCGACGAAGCGGCCGGATGGATCGAAGACAATCTGGTGCGGATGTGAACTCGCCTGCTCCACGCGATTCGGCCCGGGGAGTCCGGGAAGGGGCACGATCTGAACGTTTTCGCCCAGACTTCCGTCCTGCCGGATGGGAAGCACGGAGACGCTGCCGCTCGCATAATTGGCCACCACCATGAAATTGCCGCTGGGGTCGATGGCTTGATGCACGCCGTTTTGGCCGCCAGTCGCAACGCGATTAATAAATTTCAGCGCGCCGCTGGCGCGGTCGATCGAAAATGCAGTGGCGATGGATTCATCGCCGTGGACCGCATAGAGATAGTTTCCGTCGCCACGAAGGGCGAGAAACGATGGATTAACGAGATCGCCAACTCTCTGGATGTGCGTCCATGCGGCCGTCTCGGGATCGACGCGATAGACGTGAATCCCGTCGCCGCGCGCGTACCGCCGTGCCGTCGTGTAGCAGCCGACGTACGCATGGAACGCTGTCGACGCCTCCTCTGCCCAGGACGGCACACTCATCCCGGCCATTCCGAGCGCCGTGCCGCCGCGTAACACCTCGCATAACACCCCGCGTCGAGTTAGCTGACCAAAGATCATCGTTTTTGCGCTCTAAAACGCCAGGTGCAGCGTCAACCGTATATCCCGCTGTTCCACGCCATCGCGTCCCGTACTGACAATTCCCGTCGCTTGCATGAATGAACTGGAATTGACCGAGGTATTGGCGGTCGGAATCGTGTGATGCGGTGAGTTGGAGACATTAAAAACCTCGCCGCGGAACGATAACTCGTACTTTTCGAGGATGCGGAATTTGCGCTGCAGCCCAGCATCCGCATTCACCAGACCGGACTGGCGCAAGCTGTCGTATCCGCACGTCCCGAAGCGCCCGTTCGCGGGCGCCGCGAATGACGATTTCGAATACCACGAATAAACATCGCCGAGCGTCTGCGGCGCGGCAATGCAATCGGCAAATTGGCTGGAGAACGGCGCGTTCAAGCTGGAGGATGACGCCGTCGCGGTGAACGGCAGGCCCGTATGCGCAGTCACGACGGAGCTGAATTGCCATCCGCCGAACACTTTGGACGTGAAGCCCTCTTTCAACCACCGCCGGTTCTTGCCAAACGGCAGTTCCACGATGCTGGTGGCTGCGAACATATGAGTGATATCGTTTACCAACGGACCGTAGTTGAGTTGATAATACTGCGGAATCTGGACATATGGATTAATAGGGTAGCCCAGGGCCTTACTGAATGTATAACTGAACGCAAGCTGCGTAAGACCGTAGCGCGCGGTGGCACGCATTTGGAGCGCATCGTATTTGTTCGATCCCTGCGTCCCGAGGTATAGCGTGGAAGCGGTGCGCCCGGTTTCCTGATTCAGAACCTCCCCTGCCGTTCCGCCGCCTATCGGCGACCAATTCGCCTGCAGGTTTTCCTGTTGCTTTTCGGTCCGCGATCCGACATAGGCGGCGGACGCGACCCAGTTCTTTACCCGCTGCTCGAGGGTGAGGTTGTAGCTCTGGATGTAACCGCGCACGTAGTTCGAGTTATCGAAAGTTGTAACAACGACGTTGTCTGGCACCGGTACGGCGCCGGAACTCAGGTCGGGCGGAGTCACCGCGGGCAAGCCCTTGCGGAGCGTTGTGGAGTAGGAATAGCTGTTGGGCGGCAGCAGCAGTTGCCCGTACGTGTACGGATAATTCAGCCGGCCTTGCTCCGTATAGCCGAGGAAGAACACCGGATCGGTTGCAATGCCGTAGCCCGCTCGCAGGACTGTGGAATCGGTCAGTCTGTAAGCGAGGCCCAGCCGGGGCACCAGAAAGAAGCGGTCCTTAGTGATTCCGCAGTCTTGCGCAATATTGTTCGTACCGCAGATCGTCATCGTGTTGGTATATGGATTGAATACTTCCAAACCCGAATTTGCGCGCGCCGGGAAAGGATAGTAATCCGCGCGCAGGCCATAGCTTAAAGTCAGTTTGGGGGTTACTTGCCAGCGGTCGCGGATGTAAAATCCATAGGAACTGGCGCGCGTTGTGATCTCGTCCGGAAATTGATAAATCTTGCCGGCGTCCTGCGGCAGACCCAGAAGGAACGATGCGAACGAGTTGTAGTCGTTGCCCGCGGGCCCGCCCAGCAACTGAGTTGTTCCTTGCGCAAAATGGAAGCCGCCCGATGACGTAATGTAGGTGGAGCTTCCCGTCGGCACCTGGTATTGGACCTCGTTGGAAGCTTGGAAATCGGCTTCGAAGCCCGCCCGAATATTGTGCGAGCCGGTCAGCCAGTTGATGCTCCCTCCAAAGTTCTTCTCGGGGTTGCGGTAGTCGGCAGGCTGGTTCGTGGCCGAAGGACCGAGGTTCGCGAAGTTGTCGATGGCCAGGTACGGCATACCGGCCTGCTGCATGGCTTTTACCTGCGATAAACCGGCCGTGCTCAGGCCCGGAATGCCCAACAGCGTCGAACCGTAGTTCTGTCCAGCGTCGTCGCGGTGGCTGTATGCATTCACGCGATCGTATCCAACAAACGCATCGAGTAAAAGGTTCGCGTTGAAAACGTAGGTGGCGGCCACGCTGCCGTTAAAAATGTGGCTGCCGCCCGTGCCGATCGCGATGTTCGTGGGGCTGACATACGGCCCTCCCACGATGTCGCCGAAAATGGACGGGTTCGCCCATGTACCGAGTGCTGCGCCTAACCGGACAAACGTGCTGAGCTTGGAGGTCGGGTTCCACGAAATCTTTCCGTCCAACTGATCGCGATCGCCGTCGCTGTTTCCCTGGCATCCGGAGCAGAGGAAGTCCTGCGCGAGATGCAGCGCGCCCGTCCCTGGCTGGTTCGGATTCGGCGGCCCGAGAGCGAGAAGCGCCTGGATGCCTGGATCGATCCGCGAAGAAGGAATGATATTGCCCGGGAATTGCATTCTGCCGCTGCCCTTCACCGTACCTGTTAGAGGATCGTAGATGGGTGTTGGCGAACCGGAAAGATCGCCTGCTCTCATGGCGGCGGTGGGAACCTCTGTTGACACGGCGTTTCCTTGCAGCAGGCGCGTCCCTTCGTAACTCAGGAAATAAAATACTTTGTCTTTCTCGATGGGACCGCCGGCCGTGCCGCCAAACTGGTTGTTGCTATATGGCAGTTTCGGCAGCGTGCGGTTGGCGATCCACTGGTAAGCCGCCAGACCTTGATCGGAATGGTCCCAGAAGGCCGATCCATGCAGCGTGTTGGTGCCGCTCTTGACAGTCACGTTGATGTACCCGCCGCCCGCCGATTGATCCGCGTCGAAGGCGTTGGTCGACACGTTCACATTCTCGATCGCCTCCAATGACGGAATGTACTGCGCTACGTCGGTGGCGTTGAAATTCCTGGTGCCGGCACCGTCCACGCGCGTATCGCTGGCATTCACGCTGGACCCATTGACGCTGAATTGCAGCGAGCGCGTGCCGTTAGAGACGTAGGAGTGCGAATTCGTGGGCGGCGAAACCCCTGGCATGGTCGTGAAAAGTTCCTGATAGTTGCGGCCCGCCGGTACGGGTAGATTATCGAGAGTGAGAGTCCCCAGTTCGGCGCGTACGTCGGCCCGGTCCGTTTGCAGGCTGTTCGCCTGGGCCGCGACGGTCACTTGTTGATTCACGGCTCCCACCGTGAGGGCCGCGTCCACGCGGGTCACGGTTTGCACCGAAACCTGAACTCCTGTCTGCGTATAGGCCTGGAAACTCTCCGCTTTGACGCTGACCGCGTAAGTCCCGGGAGGCAGATCCGGAAGCGTATAGAATCCGGCTTCGCTGGTGGTGGTCTCCCGGACAAAGTTAGTCGCTTCGTTTCTGGCGACAACAGTGGCGCCTGCGATGGCTGCCTGGGTGGAATCCGTGATAGTGCCGCTAATCGTGCCCTGCAGTAACTGGGCGCGAATCTCTTGCGGCGAATAACAAACCGTTATTCCGAACAGAGCCAGCGATGACGCCAGAGTCGAAAAGTGGCTCCTGAAGAGACGCGAGTTTCTCATGTCGTGACCTCATATGAACTTGGTGGCGCGATGCGCCACGGCGACGAACTACAGAACCTGGTTGATGGTGGACCGCTTAGCCCGTGTCGAAATGGTATGACCATTCGACAATCCTGTCAATAAGTTTTTTTCGGAATCTGCAGGAGGTACGATGATCGCCAACCGCGAGAGAGAATACGTAGCGGGGCACAGCTTTCGCGCGCCCCGCAGAGAGGATTCGAACTGGAGATGTGCGTCGTGAAGAAGGTAAAACTAAAGCGTTGGCTTCGCCGCCGCTAGGGACTGCTCGTCAGAATGCAAACCACTCAGCGCCGATTCCACCGAACTGCTCTCCACTTTCGTAGCTGTATCGAGAATCAGCTTTCTCGCGTCGGCGTTGTTCAATCCCTTCGAGGAGTAGCGGGCGGAGTGATTCGTGGACGGCTTCATGGTGTTGGCCCATTCCTTAAGTTCTTGTGCCGTAACGGTATTGGACGTTCCCGCCGCTTTCGCCTTCTGCAGCCGTGAGGTCAATTCACGGGTCGTCTCCAGCATAAAACGGCGATGATCCAGCAGTTCCTGCACCTTTTCCGGACTGCCGCCCGTGCTTCCGTCCGCATAGAGCGCCGACTCCACTTTGACATATTCCGGCGCAGCGCCGGCCGTCATGTCCGATACATGCAATTTCTTTTCGGCCCCCGGTGCGAGGGGCTCCGAAGTCGCGGCGTCTTCAATGACTGCAAAGGCGCTGCCCGGATAGCCATCCAGCTCGACCAGATAGGCCGTCAGAGGCTGTGATGAAATGTTTTTAATGTAGAAATTTGAGGCAGCGGCAACCGGTTCAACACGCAACTGGGGCAACTCGGCCGCACAAGCTCCAGCGGCTAAAGTCAGGGCTGCAGCTAATGTTTTGAATGACATGCGAAACTCCTTGGCGGGCGTTTGCCCGAGATTTAGGCATTTCCGGAACGCCTATCGGAATGAGTGTAGCATTATCAGACCAATTTGATGCTATACTCGTTTTGGCTAAATTTAGCCTGATTCTCTGAAATCTGACTCCCACAGAAGGAACTATGCGAAACTTTGTTGTTTTATGCCTCGCAGCATCCGCGTGTCTGTCGGCACAGGTCCGCTTTACATCCGACAAGATGATCGAGATTGAAGTAGACGGCAAGCCGTTCACGACCTTCCACTACGGCGGCGACTCCAACAAACCCTATCTGTCGCCGCTGCGTTCGGCTGACGATAAAACCGTAACACGACTCTTCCCGATGGAGTATATCGAAGGCGAAAGCCGCGACCACTTCCATCACCGCGGGCTGTGGGTCGGCTACAAGGATGTCAATGGATATAACTTCTGGGAAAACGAGCCTTCCTACGTGCAGGAGCGCGGACCGAGCGGCCACGTCATTGTGAAGAACGCCGTGCAGAAGCCCGGCGACAAATCCGGCTCTTTGATAGTAACGATGGACTGGGTCGCTCCCACCGGTAAGACGCTCCTCACCGAAGACCGCACCATGACCTTCTATGGCGATCCGAAACTTCGCGTCATCGACATCACCGATACCTTCACCGCGGATACCGATGTGACTTTCGGAGACTCCCACGATGGCCTCCTGGGCATTCGTCTCGCCGAGCCGTTCACGGAACGAAAGGGCGGGATTATGACCGACGCTCAAGGCCGCCAGAAGATGATGAAGGTCTGGGGCCACCAAGCCGACTGGGTCGATTACACAGGCGTGGTCGACGGCGAGCGGCTCGGCGTCGCCATCTTCGATAATGCCAAAAACCCGAACTATCCCACTTACTGGCACGCCCGCGATTACGGCCTGTTTGCCGCCGATCCGCTGGCGCGAAACGCTTTCGATCCGAAACTGCCGGAGCAGCATATGAAACTGACTCCGGGCCAGAAGATGACGTTCCGCTGGCGCGTCGTCATTCATCCCGGCGATACCACAACGGGAAATGTCGCCGAGATGTACAAACAGTATCAGGGCGAAGAATAGACCGCCGGTCCTCTGAACTCCGGCCTCGCATGCAGCTCCGAATCTCGATCGCTGTCGTTGCGTCATTCGTTTTGTGCCTGTTGGCCCAGGAGTATAAACTCGGGCCGGACTCCGCGCCGCAGCCGGGAGTTCCCCGCGGCACGGTGACCAAATACTCGTGGAAGAGTAAGATCTATCCGGGCACGGTCCGCGATTACTGGATTTACGTGCCCGCGCAATATTCGCCCAACAAGCCCGCGGCGCTGATTGTCTTTCAGGATGGCGCGGGTATGGTTGCCGAGGACGGCGCCTGGCGCGTGCCAACGGTCTTCGATAACCTCATTCAGCGCGGCGATATCCCCGTGACGATCGGCGTCTTTATCGATCCTGGCGTTTTTCCGGCCCTCACGCCGGGCGGGCAGCCGCGCTCCAACAGAAGTCCCGAATACGATGCTGTCGACGACCTGTACTCGCGTTTCCTCGCCGAGGAGATTCTTCCCGAAGTCGAGAAGCTTTACAGCATTTCGCCAAACCCGGACGATCATGCTATCGCGGGATCCAGTTCGGGCGGCATTTGCGCTTTTGCCGCGGCCTGGTACCGGCCCGGCCTGTTTCACCGCGTCCTGAGCTTCATTGGAAGCTACACGAACCTACGCGGCGGCCAGATCTTCCCTTACTGGATCCGCCTGTCCGAACCCAAACCGATCCGCGTCTTCCTGCAAGACGGCCAGAACGATCTCAATACCTTCTCCGGAAGCTGGTTTTTGGGCGCGCAGAATATGTTGTCGGCGCTCGAATATGCCGGCTATGACGTAACGCATGTCTGGGGCACGGAAGCGCACAACAGTAAGCACGGCGCGTCGATTCTACCCGACGCTCTGCGCTGGCTGTGGCGCGGATATCCTCAACCAGTGCTGAAATCGAAAGGCGGGGGTGGGGAACGGCAATGGTCCGTCCTTCTCACCGATCCCGCGATGGGCTGGCAGCGGCTCAAACTCCCCGCGAGTGGAATCGCGTCCCTTGCGGGTGGGCCTCACGGAGAAGTTTTTTTCACCGCTACTCCCTCGAACGGCATTTGGAAAATCGCTCCTGACGGAAACGCCGCGATCTTCAAGAAGGAGCGAGCCGCCGTAACCTTAACGTCGGGTCCTGACGGGCGCTTGTATGCCTACGACGCGGGCCGCCACAACATCGTCGCCTACGATGACGACGGCCAGGAGACCATCGTCGCGGAGGGAATGAGTGCGCGCGACATTGCCATCGGGTCGGGCGGCGTGGCGTATTGGACAGACCCGGATCGAAACGCATTGTGGATGACCGGCTCACAAGGCCAGAAGACGCTTGTGACCGATCGCATGCAACTCCCCGGCGGCGTTCGGCTCACCCCCGACCGGGCTTTTTTGGCCGTCGATGAATCCGGCGGCCGCTGGATCTCGCTTTTCCAACTGCGGCCCGGCGGCGTCCCTGAAAACCGCAGTCCCTTCTATCGCCTCGAGGTTCCCGACGAATCTTCCGCCAGCGGGGCCGGCTCCATGGTCATGGACACCGAAGGCTGGTTATATGTGTCGGCAACGCTAGGGATCCAGGTGTTCGATGCGCGTGGACGCATCACCGCCATACTCGATGCGCCGGAAGGACTCTCCGTATCGAGCCTCCTGTTTGGCGGTCCGCGCCACGACACGCTGTACGCCGCCGCCAGCGGCAGCATCTTTACCCGCCCCATGAAACGCCAGGGCGCGGTAGCGTGGGAACTCGTGACCGAGCATTTTCAATGAGATTGGGGGCTGGACAATAACTTCCCTAAAATGTTGAGGATACGGGAATTCGTATGTTGACAGGATTAATACTCGTGCAACAATGTGTTTTATGGCGGCGAACAAGGACAAGATACGCAAGGCAGCCGAGAAGATGGCCTCAATCACTCTCGAATGCATGGCGGCTGTGCCTGAGGCCGAACAGGAAAAACGAATCCGGGAATTTGAAAAAGAGGTGGAGGCTAGGTTCGCCCTCCCGGAACACCTCAAGCAACCTCTGCAAGGCGTCGCCCTCGACGGGAAGCTCTAACTGCTTAACGGCTGCAATTAGATCCGACCCATTTTCTTCTAGTATCCTTTCGTAAGCGCGTACGAATTGCTTCCGTCTTCGGCTCCCCTCAACCGCCGCGGGAGATTTCTTCCCCCTGCTTTTCTCCCCTGTCATGACATCCTGAATCTGTCGGTCTTTCTTGGTTGGCATCTGCAAGAATCTCCCGTCCGTGCCGGGCGGTAAGGCCGGATAGGCGGAGAGGCCATCCCAACCCTGAGGAGCCGTTCTTAGTGGCAGATCAATTGTAACTCCCATACCGCATTAGCAATCACCTTATCGCGCGCGAATTGAGTCCTGTCGCCACAGATCTTGTTTAAAAATTGTTTGCGTGTTTCGTCGCAAATAATATGCTGTTACGTGCTCGGAGACGGCCGCATGCCCCGTTGCCGCTTACCGCACTTCCACGATAAGACGCGGCGGCAAGGCTTCATCCGCGTCCCGCCAAACCACCGGTTTAATTTTTCCCATCGCCGCCAAGTAGATACCGGCGCCGGTCAGCGCCACAGCCGCCGCCGCTACAAAGGCCAGGACAAAGTGGCCAGTCCTGTCCACGACGAATCCTGTAATGGCCGGCGCAGCCACTCCTGCCAGGTTCGCGAAAAAGTTTTGCAAACCGCTCCATTTGCCGGCGGCGGCGGCTCCGGCGACAGTCTGCGTGATGGCCCAATGGCTGGACGAAAACACTCCGTAACCGGCGCACGCCAGAAACAAGAGCGCGATAGATGTGGTCCGGCCGGAGGAAAATCCCACACCCGCGATGATGCTCGCGAACGCCAGCCCGAAACCTGCGCAGCGTTTTCGAACCCGGCCAGCGGATGCCCCCGCGGCGATTGCACGGTCTGAGGACCACCCTGCGATCACGGTCGAGCCAGCCGTTATCAGATACGCGCTCGATCCCAGCGATGCCATTTGCACCATGCTGAAGTGCCGCTCGCGAACCAGGTAGAACGGTAACCACGTGAGCAGGAAATACCAGAAGTAATTTCCGCAGAAATGGCCTCCAAACGTCGCCCAAGCGATGCGGCGGCGAAGAATGTCGAAAATCGCCGGAACGCTCTCTCGGTTCGCCGAGGTCAACTCAGCACCGCGCGGCATCCACGCAAACCACAACGGCAGCCACAGCAGGCTGAAGAGCCCCAAAACAGTGAAGAAACTTCTCCAACCGAAGTACGCCATCAATACGCCGCCGGTGATGGTCCCGAATGCCGGACCTACTTTGCTGCCGGCGTCGATCAACGAGTTCGCGAGACCTCGCTGCTGTTCCGCAAAGTACGCCGCCAGTATCTTCGAGTAGCACGGGTACGCCACGGATTCGCCCAACCCCAAAATCAGGCGCAGAGCGATCAGCATCGTGAAGGTATGGATCAAACCCGTGGCTGCCGTCGCCGCGGACCAGAGAAAGAAACCGGCGGCCATCACCAGACTCACGTTGAAGCGGTCCACCAGCCATCCGGAAAAGACCTGAAACACGGCGTACGACCAGAAGAAGGACGAGAGCAGTATTCCCAATCGTCCCGGCGTCAGTCCAAATTCGTCACGCAGCAACGGGGCCGCAATGGAGAGATTGCCGCGGTCAATATAGTTGATGGAAACGGAAAGCACCAGCAGAAACAGCACACGCCACAACGCGACTGGTAGCCGGGCAGACGCGGAATCGCCAGGGATCTTCATGCATTCTGAACACGGTCCGAACCGCTCAGGATACGGCTTCCACCGCGTGGAGCTTCTTGCGGCTGAGCACCCTGTTCACCGCGTCGAGGATGCCCTTCACGCTCAGGCCGTATTTTTCCAGCAGCTCCGCATACGGCCCGGTTTCGGCGAAGGCATCGTTAAGACCGACGCGCTCCAGCGGCACGGGTACAGTTGCGGTCAAGTGTTCCGCGACAGCCCCTCCCAGACCGCCGACGATGGAGTGTTCCTCCACCGTCACGATTGCGCCCGTCTCTCGCGCACACCGTTCCACCATTGCGCCATCGAGCGGCTTAATGGTGTGCATCTCAACGACGCGAATCGCGATCCCTTCTTTACGCAAACGCCGGGCGGCTTCGATTGCAGGCCCCACCATCACGCCGCAGCAGACAATCGAAGCGTCGGCGCCGTCCATCAGAAGTACGCCTTTGCCGATTTCGGGTGCGTACTCGTCCGTGAAAATCTCGGGAACCTCGTTCCGGCAGAGGCGGAAGTACACGGGCCCGTCCCAGGCGGCCACCTGCGGCAGCAACAGTTGAACGCCGCGGGGATCGGCCGGCACGACCACGGTCATGTTCGGCAGACTCCTCAGGATCGCCAGATCCGTGATCGCGTGGTGCGTGGGGCCGTCGAACGAATCGGACAGGCCAGCATAGGCGCCCGCGAGCTTAACGTTCGCTTTCCCGTAGCACAGGTGCGTCCGGATCATCTCCAGCGCACGCGTGCTGAAGAGAAAGGCAAAGGTGTTCGCGATAGGCGTCAGGCCGGCGTTCGCCAGTCCTACGGAAACGTCCACCAGCGCCGGCTCCGCGATGCCGACGTTGAAGAACCGCCCGGGAAATGCAGCTTCGAACATGAAGCTGAAATCGGAGTTCGAGACGTCGGCGCTCAGAACCACGACGTCGGCGCGCTGCCGTCCCAATTCCACCAGCGCGTCTCCGTAGGCCTTGCGCATAACCACCGCAGGCCCGAAAGGATCGCGAATCAGGCTTGCCATTGCCGCGCTCCCTCCTGCAACTCCTCCTCCGCCATTCGATACTGCTCGTCCGTGGGTATGCCGCCGTGCCATGCCGGTTCGTTCTCCATGAAGCTGACGCCCTTGCCTTTCGTTGTGCGTGCGATGATCACCGCAGGACGCCCGTGAATCTCGTCGACGCGATCGAGCGCGTCCAGGATCTCCGCCATATTGTGGCCATGGATTTCGGTCACATGCCAGTTGAAGGCGGCCCATTTATCGGTGATCGGCTCGGTCGGCATCACCGCCGCGGTCGAGCCGGTTTGCTGCACGCCGTTATAGTCGACGATCACCTTAAGATTGCTCAGGCCAAACTTCGCCGCCACCAGCAAGCCCTCCCAAATGACTCCGGCGTCCAGTTCGCCATCGCCGAGAACCACGTAAATGTTGCGGCGGGATCGCGCGAGGCGCGCCGCCAATGCCATGCCTGCGCCGATCGCAATGCCATGACCGAGCGGGCCTGCCGCAACCTCCACTCCCGGCGTTTTGGCTGGTTCGGGATGACCCTGCAGCCGGCTATTCAGCGAACGGAAGGTGCTCAGCTCTTCAACGGGAAAGAAGCCGCGGTGGGCCAGGACCGCGTACAACATCGCGCAGGCATGCCCTTTCGAAAAAACCAGCCGATCTCTTTCCGGCCAATCCGGATAGGCCGGATCGATCCGCAGATGGTGGAAGTACAACGCCGTCAGCACTTCGGCTATCGAAAACGCTCCTCCAATGTGTCCGGATTTGCGCTCGTAAACCATTTGCAGGACGCCACTTCGGTAGAGATAGGCACGCCGGGAAAGATCGGCGATCATGTCCGGCGAATGCCGGGTTCCGCGTGTATAGACACGGTCGAGTGAAGGGGTTGTAAGCGTCGCAGTCATGCGATTTTATCCTTCGCCAATGATAATTGATAATCGATTATCGGTCAAATATCTATTGCAAACATGTTCAGGATCGCTGATAATCGTTTATCGATCAATGCAGATTGAGATCGTCACCAGGACAGAACAGGTTCGCCGCAGCATCCTCCACCAGATCCTCTCCGGCGCTTTGCGGCCCGGCGAGCGGCTGATCGAGGCCAAACTTTCCAAACAGTTGGGCGTCTCGCAAGCGACGGTGAACTCCGCCCTCCAGGACCTGCATAACCAGGGCTTGGTCACGAAACTTCTGAACCGCTCCACCAACGTGAGCCGCTACACTCTGGCCGATATCGAGAAGCTCTTCGCGGTGCGCGTACTGTTGGAACCGGCCGCCGTCGAGACTGTATCTGCCATGTGGTCGCAGACGGCGAAGGCCCGTTTGGAGCAACAGGTGGACGATATGCGCCGCGCAGCCCGGACGAAAGACTTGGCGCTGTGGGGTATCGCGGACTACACGTTTCATCAGGAGATTTACAACCTCAGCGGCAATCCCTACTTGATTCAAGCGGCCCAGGCGGTGGCCGCCGCTCCGTTCGCCTACGTGCTCTGCGATCATCTGGTGGCGCTGCCAACGGATTACCTTTCCATGGCGGAAGATCACCAGGAAATTGTGCGGGCGATGGCGGATGGCCCTGAAGCGGCCGGCCGCATCACGCGCCATCACATCGAGGAATGGCTCAATCATTCGCGCCGCGCGCTGCGGCAAACTACCGAGGTGGCTCAGGCACAGGAGGCCCGGTGAGGGTTCGCTTTGCATGTGCGGCCCTGATGGGCGTTTCGTTGCTTGCGGCCGCCAACGCTCCGGAAGCTGCCGAAACGTGGCGCTTCGACCGCATCGATCAACTTGGCGGACATCCGGTCAAGGTTCTAGGAAGCCCGCTGGTCATCGACACGAAGTTCGGCAAAGCGGTGTACTTCAACGGAGTCGACGATGCGCTACAGGTGGACGTGCACCCTCTCGAAGGAGCGGAGGCGTTTACCTGGGAAGTGATTTTCCGTCCCGATCCGGGTGGCAATCCCCAGCAGCGATTCTTTCACTTTCAGGAGCGCGATCCAAAGACCGGACAGGACACCGCGAATCGCATGTTGTTTGAGTTGAAGGCCATGGATGGCCGCTGGAGTCTCGATGGCGTGGATTATTCCTCCGCGGATAAAAAAGGACTGCTCGACCGCGAAAAACTCCACGTCATGGGCGTCTGGTATGCGGCCGCGCTGGTGTACGATGGCCGCGAACTACGCACCTATGTCGATGGCGCCTTGCAGGCGTCCGCTCCTTTGCATCTGCCGCCCCAGGGTCCTGGATACACTTCGATCGGAGCCCGCGCGAACCTGAAAAGCTATTTCAAAGGCGCGATATTCTCGGCGCGCATGACGCGGCGTGCGCTCTCTCCATCCGATTTTCTTTCCGTTCCTCAGTTCCGCGAGCACACGATTGCCACTGGCCTCGACAAGGGATACCAGGTAGTGGTGGCCGATCTGAATCACGACGGCAAACCCGACCTCATTGCGCTGAGCACTACATCGAATCAGTTGCTGTGGTACGAGAACCCTACGTGGGAACCTCATGTACTCGCTACCGGCTTCTCGCACATGATCAACTGCGTGACCGTCGGCGCCGGTCCGGATGGCATCCCCGAAATTGTTCTCGCCAGCCAGTTCGATAACCTCGCGAAAAATAGCGTTGGCCTCGTCTCTGTTCTGGATCACGACGGCGACCCGCGGCGTCCCTGGAAATCGCGCGATATCGATCGTCTTCCTTCTTCCCACCGCCTGCGTTTGGCGTACATCGACGATAGCGGTCAACCAGTGGTTGTCAATGCGGCGCTGACGGGTGCTAATGCTGATGCGCCCGATTTTAAGGACGACACTCCCCTGGTTTACTACCGGCCTGGCGTCTGGAAACGCGAAACCATCCAGCCTGAAAATTTCGGACTCGTTCACGGACTTTTTATCGACGATTGGGATGGCGGCGGCAAAGATGAAATTCTGACTGCCGGTTTTCAGGGCATCCACGTTTTCAAGCTCGGGGACGGCGGCCAGTGGACGCGCACACAAATCTCGGCCGGAGCGCCCGAAGCGTGGCCGAAGTCCGGATCTAGCGATATCACTGTTGGACGTCTTGGCCCAGAGCGCTTCCTCGCGGCCATCGAACCGTGGCATGGAACCGAGGTCGCGATTTACCGGATTCGCGATGGTTCGTGGCAGCGGCAGGTGATTGACACAACGTTATCCGATGGGCACACCATTCTAACCGCCGACCTCGACGGCAATGGCAACGACGTGGTGATTGCGGGGTATCGCGGCACGACTCACAATCTTTATCTCTACAGTTACGACGCGGGAAGTGGAACCTGGCTGCGGCGCACGCTCGATTCTGGCGGAATGGGCGCCGGATCGTGCGCGGTGGCCGATCTGAACGGGGACGGCAGACCCGACGTGGCTTGTATCGGTTTTTCGACGGCAAATCTCAAGTGGTACGAAAATCTCGGCCGCTAAGCACCTGAGCTTGGCGTCCGCTTAGAGGTGATCTATGGAGAGACGGCAATTCTTTCTTGGCGCGGCCGCCGCGCTAGCCGCGGGGAAACACATGTTTGCCTCGCCAAACGATACGGTGCGGATCGGTCTGGTGGGTTGCGGCGGCCGCGGGGAAACGCATCTGAAGCAATGGACCACGCTGCCCAACGTGGAACTCGTGGCCATCTCGGATATCGACGAATCCCATATGGCTAAATTCGTCAAGACCGTGGAATCGCAGGGTAAGAAGGCGCCCGCTAGCTACCAGGACATGCGCAAAATCCTGGACGATAAATCGATTGATGCGGTGTCCATTGCAACTCCCAATCACTGGCATGCGCTGCAAACGATTTGGGCGTGTCAGGCGGGCAAGGACGTCTACGTGGAGAAGCCGTGCACGTATAACATTTTCGAAGCCCGGCAGATTGTCGCGGCGGCCCGGAAATACGACCGTATCGTCCAGCAGGGCTCGCAAAGCCGTTCCTCCGAAGCGCTTCAGGAAGGCGTGCAGAAGATGCGCGACGGCTTGATCGGCAACGTGTATCTCGCGCGAGGCCTATGCTACAAGCGGCGCGACACCATCGGACGCACGCCCGTGTCTGCCATCCCTGCCGG
>JBEKUT010000026.1:0-28248 GCA_049514735.1 Bryobacteraceae bacterium | reverse complement strand
CGCATCGGATCCATATACGCTCAAGTGCCCGAAGCGATCCGAGTTCGTATAGAAACCGTGGATGTTGAGATGCTGCGTGACGCAATCTTTTTCGGGCAGCCCGCCTAGCGTCGCGGCCTGGTTGACGCAATCTTCGGCCATATGCCGGTACGTGGTCCACTTGCCCCCGCAAATTGTGACCAGTCCGGACGCATCGATGCGGATCGAATGATCCCGCGATAACGCCGCGGTGTTCCCGTTCTCGCTCGACCGGACCAGCGGCCTGATCCCGGTAAACACGCTCAGGACATCGGAGGCCGCCGGCTTTCTCGAAAAATAGAGAGAAGCGGTTTTGAGAATGAACTCGATCTCCTGCTCCTGCGGGACCGGCTCCAGCGAAGGCGTCGAAATGGGCGTATCCGTGGTGCCCACCACAACGTGATCGTGCCAGGGAATTGCGAACATCACGCGGCCATCGCTGGTGTGGGGCACCATGATGGCGCTGTCGCCTTCGAGAAACGCGCGGTCGAAAACGAGGTGCACCCCCTGGCTCAACGCCATCATAGGCTGCGCGGATGGATCAGCCTCGTGCCGCAGGATGTCGCTAAATGGACCGGTCGCGTTAATCACCACCTTCGCCTGCGCGCGAAATTCTTCGCCGTTTTCCGCGTCGCGCACGATTACGCCATCCACAAGCCCGTCGCTGTTCTTCGTCAGGCCGGCGATGGCTGCATAGTTCAACAGCGTCGCGCCGTGTTCGGCCGCGGTCTGGACGAGGTTCGTGAGAAGGCGAGAGTCGTCGAACTGGCCGTCGAAATAAATAACGCCGCCGCGCAGTCCTTCCGTCTCGATCGCGGGCAACAATTCCAGCGTTTCCGCCTTCGACAGGATTCGCGACGCGCCGAATCCATATTTGCCCGCCAGCAGATTGTAGAGCTTCAGTCCGACGCCGTAAAACGGGCTCTCCCACCACTCGTAAGTCGGAACTACGAAGCCGAGATTACGAACCAGGTGCGGAGCGTTCTGCAGCAGCAGACCCCGCTCCTTCAGAGCCTCCATTACGAGCGAGAGATTGCCCTGCTCCAGGTAGCGAACGCCGCCGTGAACCAGTTTCGTGCTGCGGCTGGAGGTGCCTTTGCCAAAGTCGCTTTGCTCCAACAGGAGCACGTCATATCCGCGGGTGGCGGCGTCAATCGCGATCCCAACGCCGGTGGCGCCGCCGCCGGCTATTATAAAGTCCCAACGGCCGCTACGCGCCCGGGCGCGCCGCGCCATCTCGACCCTGTCCATAGAAACAGGATAGCGGTCACGGCCGGACTAAAACATCAGCTTCAAACCGAACTGGATCTGGCGCGAAGGGTACGTCGTTCGGATGGTCCCGAACGCCGCAGATGTCGATGTGGTGTTGGGAATGCCGAAATTCGTGTGGTTCGGAAGGTTGAAAAACTCCGACCGGAACTGTAGCCTGGCCCGCTCCGTGATCGCGAAGTTCTTGTCAACCGCCATGTCCCATTGCTCCAGACTTGGTGCGCGAAACGCGTTGCGCCCCAAATTGCCGAAAGGAGCGCTCGGCGGCGGCGTTGTAAAGGTGTACCCGGCGAAGTAGTTGTCGATCGTCTGCGACGTGCTCTGGCTGCCCGAAACATTGGGACGCAGGAACGCCTCGCCGCGATAATCGTTCGTAAGACCGGTGACGTCGTTCGCCGTCGATGGCGAATAGAAAACATTGATCGGCGTTCCCGTATTTGCCGTATTGATGGTATTCAGCTCCCAGCCGCCGATAAATGCATCGAAGATTGGGTTCATGCTCGACCCAAACTTGCGCCCTTTTCCGAACGGAAGCTGATAGACCACGCTGGTGACATTGATGAGCTTAACATCGTAGCTCGTGGGACCACGCTCCGCCGCAAGATTTCGGATGTTCTGCGGGTTGGCTTCGTAGTAGCCGGCGTAATATTCCAGCGCCTGCTCGGAATCGCCCAGCGCTTTCGACCAAGTGAACGAATTCAGAAAATACAGGCCGCCTCCGAAACGATGCTCCACGCGGGCCGAGAGGCCGTTGTAATCGTTGTCGCCCGCGGGATCGAGCCACGTGATGGGTCCGAAACTCTGAATGGGACGCCGTGCTTGAACACCAAGCGTCTGACCGGGAAGATTGGGATAAGCCTGGTTGTAGTCGGCTATGATCGGCAGCCGCAAACTATGATTCCCGTTGTAGGCAACTTCGATAAAGGTGTCTTTCGTCAGTTCGCGCTCCAGCGAGAACAGCCACGATTGGATGTATGGCCATTTCGTATTCGCGGGGATGTAGTCGATGTTGGACACGAGCGGGTTGAAGTTAGCCGGATTGTCGATGCCGGTCGTGAAGCTATTCTGTGTGGTGAGGAAGGTGGACGGCGCCGCGCCGCCCGCGGGTATCGATTGCGTCAGAATCCCGAACAGGGCCTGCGGCGCATTGATCCCTTCCTGCGCGCTTCCGGGCCTGTTGAAGAACGAGTAACTGATGCCGTATCCGGCGCGCAGGACGGTCTTGGAATCCAAGCTGTAGGCGAGGCCGAGGCGCGGACCGAAGTCTTTGTAATCGGGATGCACCAGCGCGCGATTGTAGAGGCTGCCGCTGGTTGCCTTGATCAGCGTATCCGTGCTTGGATCGAAGTTCGTCCAGTTGTTATCGCGCTCCCAAATCGGCGTGGCGAATTCCCAGCGAAGCCCCAGGTTCAAGGTGAGCTTCGAATTCACGCGGAAGTCGTCCTGAAAGTACAACGAGTGGATGTGCTGGCGAAGGTTCGTGACGAACTTGTTTCCAAGTTGAATGGTGCTGGGAAGGCCGAAGATGAAATCGGCCAGATTGTAGCTGGTGGCATCGCTCTTGACGCTGCATCCCGAGGCCATTTTCAATTCCGCACAGGTTGGTTTGCTAAACTGTCCGGCGTACGTGTCGGCCCCGTAGAGTGGATTCACGTCCAGGACTTCGGTTCGAATATCCACAAATTCGTAACCCATCTTGAGAGCGTGCCGGCCCTTCAACCAGGAGTAGTTCAGCTTGGGATCGAACGACGTCGGATTCTGAAACTGCGGGTTGCTGGTCTGGCGTCCGAATTGGGAGAACCCGCTTACCGCTTGCGAGTTCAGTCCGCCGGTAAGATCGGGCGTCACTGGCAGACCCGGAATACCATACAACGCTTCCATGCTCGGACCGCCGAGGTAAGGCGGGACCTTCCCGGCGAGAACGTGCGAGAATCCGAAACGCGCTTCAAGTAGCGAATCGGAGGTCAGCGTCCACGTGTATCCGGCGGCCGCCTGTTGCTGGATAGCATGGATGTATCCATTGCCATTGCCGCCCGATGGACCGCTGATGTCGGGCGCATAATATTGCAGATCTTTCCGCTGGCTGAATCGCAGGAACGAGGTCGTCTTGTCGCCGATCTGGTAATCGAGCCGCGCGTCGTACTTGTCGTAATAATCGCGAATCGGAAGAAGGGCTTCCAAGTTATTCGACACGCCCGCTCCGGTCGGCGAGGGCAGCCCGCTCAGCACCGCCGCGGCAAATGGATTGAGCGCCGAAATCGGTATCGGCGTATTCGCGGGATACACGACCTTTGTCAGCGGATCGACCACCGTCACCGGCAGTGAGCCGTTGCGTTCCGCGAGTGACGGAATGGAATCGAAATTGAGATAGCGCTGCAACTGCCGATACCCTTCATAGTCGCCAAAGAAGAACAGCTTGTTCTTGATAATCGGACCGCCGATTGTGACTCCAAACTGGTTGCGCTGTAGCGTGGGCTTTTGGAATACCGTGGGGCTGAACGTGAAGCCCGCCGCGTTGAGATCGGTATTGCGCAGGAACTCATACGCCGTGCCGTGAAACTGGTTGGTGCCGGACCGCAACACCGCGTTGATCACTCCTCCTCCCACGCGGCCGTATTCCGCGCTGAAGTTGCTGGTGATCACTTTGAACTCGGCGAGCGCGTCCGGCGATGGCTGCACCACCTGGCTCGAATAGCCCTGGTTGCTCGGAGAATAGGCGTTGTTGTCTAAACCATCCAACAGGAAATTGTTGTAAGTGCTGCGCATGCCGTTCACGTTGAAGGCGGCTTCGCGTGGCGTGCCCGAGGGTGAAAACGAGAAGGCCATGGGGGAGCGGTGTACGTTCGTCGAGAGCAGCGCCAGATCCGCGTAATCGCGCCCATTGAGCGGCAATTCTACGATCTGCTGCGTCTCGATGACCTGGCTGTGCTCGCTGGTATCCGTTTGGAGCGGGGCGGCTACACTGGAGACCTCAATAGCATCGGTCACGACACCCACTTGCAGAGTGATATCGGCGCGTTGCCGTGCGTTGACGTCGACGGCAACATCCGTTGTCTCGAATTTCGAAAAGCCGGTGAGTTCGGCGGTGATCTTGTACCGTCCCACGCGCACATTGAAGAAATCGTAATTGCCGTTGCCATCGGTTGTGGTCTTCGCCTCAATCCCGGTGTCCTGGTTCGTCAAAGTAACCGTTACGCTCGGCGCCGGCGCGCCCGTGGCGTCGTGGACTGTTCCAAGGACTTCGGCCGTTTCAAATTGGCCGAACAAGGAAGCTCCCCAGAGTAAAAACACCGCCCGAGCAATCGGTGAGGAATATCGAATTACAAGACGCATTTTGCAATAACCCCTTTCGCAATTAACCACGCCGGAAACACCGCCAGCTTGGTCGAGAAGACGGTATGTTTGGACCGAAGAGCCGCGGCAGCGCATGGGCGCGGCTACTTAGTGAAGCGTTAGCATTCGCCACGATAACGCAGGCCGTGCAACAGAACGATTACAAATTATTGAAGATGCGGAAAACATTCCATTTGGAATGCTTACACAAGTAGGGAGGAAGGACGAACCGCCTCAATATCGTAGCGGGCAAAGTCACCGGTATTGAACGTGAGTATCCGGCGGATGCTCTGGACGTTCATCGTTGCAACGAGCTTCGCATCGTGGACCTCGCTTCCCAGCACTTCGTGCCTTATAACCAGGCGTTTCCATTCGACATAGACTGCAGGAGAGTCTGGAAGTATCGTCAAGAACCGTTCGATCTTTTCCACTTCACCGTGCGTAAGGGCAACGGAGAAACCGAGGCCGTTGTTGACCACGGGGCGTGTGGCCACATTCCAGAACTCGGAGATATTTTGGAGCGTAAAAGATGTTCGTGTCGATGACAACCCGGATCATCGGCCGGAGGTGGGCTTGGCTTTGCGGGTGCGCCGCTCACGCCGGGAAGCGGCGATCTCGGCATCTATTTCTTTCGTAGTCAGTTTATCGAGGCCTGCCGACCTCGCACTGTCCCAAGACTTCTCGAGCCAGTCGGGGGGAGGCGCGAAGGTTTTCACGTAATCGTTCACGCTCAGAATGAGCACCGCGGGTTCTCCGTTCCGCTCAACAAGAAAACGGTCGTTTTTCTCGACGGCGCGATTCATGATCTGGCCGAGTTGTGTACGAGCGGTGAGAGCGGAGATTTTACGAGTCATGTTGATTGATTAATTGATTAATCGACGATACCACGCGCCCCCTCAGACCGATAGGCCGGCAGGCTGCTGCAATTCCACACGCGCGTGCCGCGCACGTCACCTATGCTCCAACCTCGACAACGATCTTTCCCCGCCCGCTCCTTTTGACCCGACCCGCGAAGGCGTCCGGGGCTTGCGACAGCGGGATAACCGTGTCAACAACCGCCCGCATGCGTCCCGCCTCCAGCATCTCTGCGACTTCGGTAAGCTGCTTCCGATTTGGCTCCATGATAAAGAACGCCTCTTTCACGCGTTCGTCGATGGTATTCTCCGCGCTCGAAGCGATCGTCACCAACCTGCCCCGCGGAACCAGAACGCCCCAGGATCGCTCCAGCGTTTCGCCACCGACAGTGTCGAACACCACATCGACATCCTTGGCGCTATCTTCGAAACGCGATTTCTTGTAGTCGATAACTTTCTCCGCCCCCAGACTGGCAACAAAATCGAGGTTGCCGGCGGACGCCGTCGCAATCACATGCGCCCCGTGAAGCCTCGCGAGTTGTATCGCAAACACGCCGACTGCGCCCGCTCCACCATGCACCAGCACGCGCTCTCCCGATTGCAGCTTGGCGTGGTCGAACAAACCTTGCCACGCCGTCAGTGCCCCAATCGGAACGGAGGCGGCCTCGGCGTGACTCAAATTTCGGGGCTTGGCGGCAACGGAAGATAAAGGCGCGATGCAAAACTCCGCCAAAGCTCCGTCGGCGAACCAGTCGTTCATGCCAAAAACATCTTGACCGATTTCAACACGGCCAGCCTCGTCGCCGGCGCCCGGCACCACGCCGGAGAACTCATGCCCAGGCACTGCCCCCACGCGCGCGCTGCCATCTTTGTTGTGCGACGTCGGATACCACGGCAGTTCGGTTGTAGTCACCCCGGCCGCGCAGACGCGGATCAGCAGTTCGCCCACACCCGGCGCCGGCTGGACGGCAGATCCGTCTTTCAGAACCGGCCCCTCAACGGATTGAACAACGCGCATTGCTCTCATTTCAGCTCCTGCCACTCGCCCGCCGACGCCGGCCACTCATCAGGTATAACGACGCGCGCGCATCAAGCAGCGGGTCCGCGGAACTTTCGATGCCATCCACTCGCGGAATCGGGTCGTAGATGATATGCCGCTGCGCCTCGGCATTGTCTGGAATCTCGCTCTGTATCTCGATGCCGCCGAAATGAACTTCCGGCCGGTCCGCCGGCCAACGAACGGTGGAATCGTCCACGACATCCCCAGGCCCCGCCAATTGAACAAAGATGTGGAGCATCGCTGGACTTTTTGCAAGCGTTTCCCGGATTTCGTCAAAAAGATAATCGGCCGGCTTCTCCGCGGCGGCTTGCAGAGTGAAGTATTCGCTTCCTCCTTCCGGACGGACGCGATAACGGCCAAACTGGGCCATGCCCTCACTATCGATAAAGTTGTACGCGTTCACGGCAAAATAGGATTCTTTCGCAAGACTGACGGGCATCGGCCTGGCAGCATGAACAAACTCCCATGCCGCGGGATGCGCAGCGAGGAATGCCTCAAACGGCGTCGGTTTCGGAGTATCCCGCCCGCTCTCATTAAGAGCATTCATGTACTCCAAAAACTCCTCCATGGTCCGGGTTGGGAATCCATCGAAGGAGTGGGCCAGGATGTCGGTGTGGACATGCTCGGCGAGGTGAAAACGTATCGCGATGCCACGCGGGCTCGCGCTAGGATCGTTATCCGGAATCGCCGGCAGGCCAGAGAATTCGGAGAACCGCACCGTGACTCCAACGCTCCGCCGCAAGTGCGGAGCCCGAGTCAGCGCCGCGCCCTCCGCCGACGGAGTGAACACGCCGGAGAGCAGAATTCCCTTGGCGCGCGTCGGCCGGAATCCCGGATGAACTCCGCTCTGCCTTTCGAGCGCCTGAATAACCTCCCGGCTCAGTTCCGTCGCCCGATCTTCTTTAACTGGCGTCATCATTTAACCTTCTCTCTGGGCCGAAAATGTTCCCGATGAAATAGCCCCGGCGCCGCCTGATCCTTGAAAGCGATATGGCCGGGAACCCAGAGTTCGACCTCGGTACCCGCGCCGGCTCCGCTCCATAACCGCAGCCGCGCTCCAATTCGATCGGCCCTCTCTCGCATACCCGACAGGCCCCAGTGCCCCTCGCGTCCGCCGCGCAGAGTCTCGCCATCGATGCCGCACCCGTCATCGCGAATCAAAACGCGCAGCGAATTCGGCGAGTAATCGAGTTCAATCTCGATCGATTTGGCCTTCGCATGCCGGAACGCGTTGACTAGAGCTTCCCGCCCGATGCGATACACCTCGTCCCGCAGCACCGGATGCAGGGACCTCCGGGAGCCTTCCGAAATAATGCGGAAAGCCATCGCTTCGCCCGCTTGTTCCCCGCGCGTGAGTTCATCCAGGATTTGCGAAAACGCATCCTCCAGATCCAGGGAGCCGCTTGGTTGAGAGCGCAAACCACGAACGGCATTGCGTCCCTCGTCAATCACCTGCCGCATCAGTTCCAGAGACCGCGTCAATGAAGTCTTAATCGGCGAATCGGCTGGCAGGCGATCCGCGGCGACATGGACCTGCATGGAGGCGCTGATAAATCCCTGCAGCAAAGTATCGTGCAATTCCTGGGCGATACGGCTTCTCTCCGCCAGCCGCTCTTCAAAACGAATATTCAGCCGCGCGGCCAACTGGCGCAAACGCAATCGATAGACAGCCACGCCCGCCAACACGCACAAAAATACAAGACCGGCTTGAAACCACCAGGTTTGCCAATACGCCGGGTCGACTTCGAAACTAACGGCCGCCTCTTTCTTGGTCCAAACTCCATCCGGGTTGCTCGCCATCACATGGAAGCGATACGATCGCGGACCGAGATTCGTGTAGCCGGCCTCCCGTTCCGCCACCGGTTCGCTCCATTCTCTGTCATAACCTTCCAGCCAATAACGATACCGGACGCGCTCCGGAACAGACAAAATCAATCCCGCGTAGCCGAATACAATGCGATGGTGGCCTGGCCCGATCCGAATGGGATTCTTCAGCTCCACCGGCTCGCCGTCCGCGGAGATCGTCTGAATATCGGCGATCGCCGGCGCCGAACTGCCCGTCACACGGGCCGGGTCGACAACCGAGATGCCTTGATTCACGGAGAACCAGACGCGGCCAAGCGAATCCGTGAACACGGATTGCTGCCTCTTTACGCCTTCCATTCCACGCAGGCCATCGGCGAGCCCATACTCGCGCACATCGTCGTTCGCCAGCGTGCCATCCAACACGCGTTCGCGGTTCACTCGCAGCACGTGGTTCGATGTTGACACCCATAGCCCTCCGTACTTGTCGGCGGCCAGACCGAGTATCTGTTCCTTCAGTGCGTCGGGCGCCTTCGCGAGAATTGCAAATCGCCCCGCACGGCGGAAAGCGAGTCCGGCGCTGGTTCCGGCCCACAGCACGCCGTTTGAATCTTCAGCCAGACAGTTGATGTCCTGCGACGGCAGACCGTCTTTGATTCTGAAAGTGCGCCAACTCCCCTTCGACAGTGAACTCAATCCACTTGGCGTGGCAAACCACATCGTGCCGCCGGAGCCTTCGAGCATTGAGGCGACAGTGTTCGACGCCAGCCCATCGGCCATCGTATAGGTTGTGAATGCGCCATGATCCAGCTTGCTGACGCCGCCGCTCAGGGACCCGCTCCACACCACGCCGGCCCGCGTCTCGTAAACGGAAAAGATACTGTCCTGCGCGAGTCCATCCCGCTTCGTATATGTCGTCGCCGCGTACGATCCGTTTTCCGAACGCAAGCGCGTGAGACCGCCGCGTTGCCGCCCCAGCCACAATTCGTTCTTGCTGCCGGCAATCGAATACACGATATCCTTGTCCAGCCCGCCCGCGCGAACCGTTCCGGATTTACCGTCCTTGAACCACCATAATCCGCCGCTCACGCGAGGAAACCAGAGACGATTGTCGGAATCCACGTAGACCGGATTGCTCCCTTCCGTGGGCAGACCCTCCGCTGCCGAGTAGGTTACAAACGGGCTGTCGCGGAGACGCGACATGCCATTGGAGCTCCCGATCCACAAGTTGCCTTCGCGATCTTCAAAGAGCGCTGTTATGGCGTGGCCCTGTTGGCCCTGGTCGAGATCCAAAGACGCGATTCCATCGGCATTGAGACGCAGCAGCCCGCCGGAATCGGTTCCGATCCACAGGTTCCCATCGCGGTCCTTGATTAATCCCAGAATCTGATACTTTCGCAGCGCCGCCGGCGTTTCGGCAGTTGTGAATTCCGTTCCGTTCCAATGCGCGATTCCGGCGTCGGTGCCAATCCACAGACTGCCGTTTCCATCGGGCAGGATGCAATTGACTTTAGGATCGGGTAAGCCCTCCGTAACGCGTTGCGTCTTCCCTCCTTGCAGCTTGAACAAGCCGGCCCCGCGTGTCCCCAGCCAAACCGTACCGTTTTCCTGCTGCGCCACCGTGATCACCGGAGAGCGCGGCACACCCTCGGCGCGGGCTACCGCTTCCAACCCTCCGTCACGATAGGTGAATGCTCCCAGTTGCATGCGGGCCGCTAACAATGTCCCCTGATTCGTACGCCCCATCGCCGTAATGTTTGAAACGGCGCCCGGCCGGAATGGATCGTCGAATTTTCCGTCCCGATAGCGCCGCAATGTGAGATTGCGCAAACGAATCCAAAGACTGCCGTCTTTGTCCGCGGCCAGGCCGAGGGCGCTCCTCGACTCGGATGGCCGTGCGGAATCCTGTATTAGACGAAAGTGCAAACCGTCGAAACGAATCAGGCCCGCATCGGTTGCGATCCACAGATACCCGTCGACTGTTTGGGTAATTGCGTAGATGGGCCCGCGCGGCAGGCCCTGCTCCGCTCCCCAGCGTTCCTGAACGTACTGTGACATGGCGCGGTGAGGATCGATCGCGTAGCAGGAGCCTGCAAAAAAGATTGCAGCGGCGGCGGCCCAAAGCGCCAAGCCCTTTCGCGGCGCACGCCCCGTTACCACGACCGAACGCTCCATTCCGCGCGCCCGTAACCTCGAACGTAACCGAGCCGTAACCGGAAGGGAGCGGTTTCCCCGCCCATCCCTTCCGAACCGCTAGAGCAGCGCGATTCCGTTTCGCGCCACTTCCTCGAAAATCTACGGGAGGTATTCAAACGAATCAACTACCACCTCGGTCCCCTGCCGCAAAGGGTTTCTGGTATTGCCGAACACATACAGGTTTAAGTGTACGGACTCAGTGGCCGGCGATGGTACCCCGGACGTGAAGACATGTTCCCGCAGCAAAGTATTCGCGTTCTCGCCGCTCCAGGCCTCGTATGACGCCCGGCCCGCCGACCAGCGCAGCATAAAGGTCGAGATTCCGGCAGGCACCTGGAATTGAACCGTGTTCGCGGGAATGTAGTAGGGCTGAATCACAAACTGCCCGTTTCTTCCCGCGAATTCACCCCACCTGCTGATTTCGATGTTCATTTCGCTGGATATCGTATTTGGATCGGAGGTCACCATGGCAAACACGACGGACGGTTCCAGATGCGCGAGTTCGCGAACCCGGAAGCGATAAGAACCATAGCCCAGGCTCCTGGTGAGATGCACCTCGGCGCTCGTCCAATGACCGCTGCTCCCGGAGATCCGCATGTGGAGATGTCCATTCGCATCGGTCCACGCATTGGCGGGATCGTAATCGTTACGCGTGCCTCCCGGACGGGCTGGAGTTTGACGAATCATCCACTCGTAACCGCCGAAAAGAAGAGTCGGTCCGGCCGAGTTGGGAGACCCGCTGCCTTCAGCCGTAACGATCGCCAGAACGCCGCCGCCCTTTCCCGGAAGCGCATCGATTTTTGGACTCGGACGATATCCGCTCGTGACCAGCAGCGCCGCATATCCGAACCCCGGGTGCGTATGTCCCTTCCAGACTGAATCCGCGCCTATCGCCGTGAACGGATGGTCCCCGAACGGCTGCACCCACCATCCTCCGCTTCTTGCATACAGCACGATCTTCTCACCTGCATGAACACCCGTAGCGCGGCCCTCAATGTCGTTGAGCTGGTCCGGACTTCCTTCGGCAAAGGGGGGCACTTTCGTGAACGCTACAGTCGAATTGCTCGCAGCACCAGTTGACCTGCAGCCCGGCGTAAATATCGTGCCGAGCAGCGCCACCACGACAGCGCATCGAGCCCGGTTTGAGGAAACCTCCATGCTTCAATTTAGCAGCGGACTTGCAGCAAGGCATATAACTAGTTTGTGTTATGCCGGCCGGACCGAAACATGGTAGCGAGGATTCATCCTATGTCGGGACGCTTTCATAGCTCTAATCCTTCAAACTCTAGATATGAGCACCATCACAACCAAAGACGGCACACAGATCTTTTACAAAGACTGGGGCCACGGACAGCCGATCGTTTTTTCTCACGGTTGGCCATTGAGCGCTGACGACTGGGACGGGCAGATGCTCCACTTCGGACAGCTTGGCTACCGCGTGATTGCGCATGACCGGCGAGGTCATGGACGTTCCGATCAAACCTGGGACGGCAACGAAATGAACACCTACGCGGACGATCTCGCCGCGTTATTTGAAAAGCTCGATCTTAAGGACGCCATCCTGATTGGGCACTCCACCGGGGGCGGTGAAGTCGCGCGCTACCTCGGCCGCCACGGCTCCAAGCGTGTCCAGAAAGCGGCGCTGATCAGCGCCGTGCCACCGCTCATGCTGAAGACGGAAAAAAATCCGACAGGCCAACCTCGCTCGGCTTTCGACAGTCTCCGCGAAGCGCTCGCGGCCAACCGGCCGCAGTTCTACAGAGACATCACTCTGCCTTTTTACGGATACAACCGCCCCGGCGCAAAGATTTCCGAAGGCATCCGTGAGCACTGGTGGCTGCAGGGCATGACGGGAAGCGTCAAAGCCCATTACGACTGCATCAAGGCGTTCTCGGAGACCGATTTCACAGAAGACCTGAAGAAGATCGAGATCCCCGTGCTCGTAATGCATAGTGACGACGATCAGATCGTGCCCATCGCCGCTGCGGGTCCACTGTCGGCGAAGTTATTGAAGCACTCCACCCTCAAGGTCTATCACGGTTTTCCGCACGGCATGCCCGCCACCAACGCGGATCAAATCAACGCCGACCTGCTGGCGTTCTTCAAAGGCACTTCGACGGCTGCGTCGTCCTAACCGATCCGCGTTAAGCTCGGTGGGGCGCTTGTTGCATAGCGCCCCTAAACTAGAATTTTGTTAACTACTTCGCCGGACACATCGGTGAGGCGGAAATGGCGGCCCTGAAACTTGAATGTCAGGCGCTTGTGGTCGATGCCAAGACAGTTGAGCACGGTGGCTTGTATATCGTGGACATGCACGGGATCGGCGACCACGTTATACGAATAATCGTCCGTCTCACCGTAAGTGATCCCTGGCTTGATGCCGCCGCCGGCCATCCATACGCTGAAGCAGCGCGGATGATGATCGCGGCCGTAGCTGGTCTCCATCAGCTTGCCTTGGCAATAGACCGTTCTGCCGAACTCGCCGCCCCATAAGACCAGCGTGTCATCGAGCAAACCGCGCTGCTTCAAATCCTGAATCAGGGCGGCTGACGGTTGATCGACGCTTTGAGCCTGCAGGGCAATATCGCGAGGCAGGTCGTTATGCTGATCCCACCCTCGTTTATACAGTTGAATGAAACGGACCCCGCGCTCGGCGAGACGGCGCGCCAGCAGACAATTCGCGGCATAGCTTCCGGGCTTGCGCGCATCCGGACCGTACAGGTCGAAGACGCTCTGCGGTTCTTTCGAGAGATCCATCAGCTCCGGAACCGAGGTCTGCATGCGATACGCCATCTCGTATTGCGCGATGCGCGTCTCAATCTCCGGGTCGCCGTAGGACTCTGCGTTCATCTGATTCAGCTTCGCGATTCCGTCGAGCATGCGGCGGCGCGTAGCTTTATCGATACCGGGAGGGTCGGACAGATAGAGCACCGGATCGCCCGATGCGCGGAAATTCACGCCCTGATATTTGGAGGAAAGAAATCCACTGCCCCAGAGGCGCGAGAAGAGCGGCTGGTCCGTATTGATGGCGCTCGATTGCGAAATCAGGACGACGAACCCGGGCAGGTTTTCATTCTCGCTTCCGAGCCCGTAGCTGACCCAAGATCCCATGCTCGGACGTCCAGGCTGCTGGCTGCCTGTCTGTATGAACGTGATCGCTGGATCGTGATTGATCGCTTCTGTGTTCGTGGTCTTGATGATGGCGATGTCGTCGACGATCTTGCCGTGATGCGGCAGCAACTCGCTGAGGTAGGTCCCGGATTGTCCGTGCTGTGAGAATTTGAAGAGAGATTTGGCGACCGGCAGCGATGTCTGTCCCGAGGTCATGCCGGTGATGCGCTGGCCTTGGCGCACGGAATCGGGCAACTCGGTTCCTTGCATTTTCGCAAGTTTCGGCTTGTAATCGAACAGCTCGATTTGAGAGGGCGCGCCCGATTGATGGAGATATATGACGCGCTTTGCTTTCGGCGCGAAGTGCGGAAGTCCGGCCAGGCCACCACTATTTCCAGTAGTTCCCGCGAGCAGTTTCGGTTCGAGGAGCGACGCGAGCGCGGCCAGTCCGATTCCCGAACTGGTCTTCGCGAAGAAATGCCGCCGCGTGAGCGCCAAGGCTTCCGCGCGTTCCTGTGCCGACCTGATTTCGTCCATCGCTTCTATTCCTTCGTGATCGTTTCGTCGAGATTCAGGATGATGCTGGCCACCGTGGTCCAGGCCGCTAGTTCCGGCTTGTTCATCGTGGCCGGTAGGGGAGACTCACCGACCGTCAACAGCTTTGCGGCGTCATCCCGATCCTGCTTGTAATGCTTCAACTCATCCACAAATTCCTGGTGAAGCACTTTGATCTCTCGCGGTTCGGGTTCGCGGTCCGTGGCGAGCCGGAACGCGTAGCGAATACGATTGTCGGGATTTGAACCCGCGGATGCCATCGTGCGCTCCGCTAATCCACGAGCCGCTTCCACAAATGCCGGATCGTTCAGCAGCGCCAAGGCCTGCAGCGGCGTGTTGGTCAAGGTTCGCCGCGCCAAACATTTCTCCCGATCCGGAGCGTCGAACGTGATCATCTCGGGAGGCGGGCTGGTGCGCTTCCAGAACGTGTAGAGGCTGCGGCGATACAGATCGTCTCCACTGCCCTGCTCATACGTCTGCTCCGAGAAACCGTCGCCAAACGCGATCTCTTCCCACAGGCCTTTGGGCTGATACGGCTTCACGCCGACGCCGCCCTCTCGCTCTTTGAGAAGCCCTCCGACGAACAAGGCGTTATCGCGGACCGCTTCGGCGGGCAGGCGGAAGCGCGGGCCACGCGCGAGCAAACGATTCTCAGGATCGCGCTCCAAAAGCTCCGGCGTCACCCGAGACGACTGCCGGTACGCAGCCGACGTCACGATAAGCTTCTGCATCGCGCGCACGTCCCAAGCGGAGCGCACGAACTCTGTCGCCAGCCAGTCGAGCAGTTCGGGATGGCTGGGAGGGTCGGCTTGCGATCCGAAGTTCTCGGTTGTTTTCACGATGCCGGTTCCGAAATACATTTGCCAATAGCGATTCACGGCGACGCGCGCAGTCAGCGGATTCGACGGGCTGACGAGCCACTTCGCCAGCGTGAGCCGATTGGCGGGCTCGTCCTTGGGAAGCGGCGGCAGGACGGCGGGCACGCCGGGCGTGACCTTGTCGCCGTGATTGCGATAATCGCCGCGGCCGAGGATAAACGTCTCGCGAGGTTTCTCTATCAGCTCCGACATCACCATGGTGGTGGGGATAGCTTTGTTAAGATGTTTCTCATCTTCACGCAACGTTTTGAGTTCGGCCCAATTCCATTGCGAATCCGGCGGCGCGGCGTTCGAGAGGTAATAATCGCGAATCCACGCTTTCTGTTCCTTCGATCGTTTGTTGGGCAGCGTGTTCAGGACGCCCCGCAACGGCCCCATCGCCGCGATATCGGCGGGCGTGATCTCGCGACTGTAGATCCGCAAATCGTCCAGGCTTCCTTTGAACGGGAGACCGAAATCCTTGTTGCCGATCTGTAGCGCGGCGTCCGTGTGCGTTGGACCCGAAAGCGTATCCGCGAGTGTTTCCAGTTTTACTAGCTCGCCGTCGACATAAACTCGCAATCCGGAGGCCTTGCCCGAGCCGTCGTAATCCACCACGACGTGAGACATCATATCTTTCTTCGCAACGATACGATCGGCCGTGCGAACTGCAATCGCGTTGCCGGGCCACGACTGCGTCAGACGGATGTACATGCGCGGACTGCGCTGCTGAACGGCGGTCAAAGCGAAATCGTCCAAGGCAATTTCGATCCCTCGCCGCGAACTGGCGTCCGCGATTTGCTGCAACACCGGCATCCCGAGTTTCTGGTTGGCGCTCATCCACCAGGAAATTGCAAACGGAGCGTCACGCTCGAACGAAGGCACGTGTCCGAACATAACCTGCGTTTGACCGTCGAACTCCGCGGACTTCCCCACCGCGCCGGTGTCGTATGTGATATCGCCGTCGACGACCCTGCCATAGTGATAACGGCCCGAAGAGTCGTTAAGATTGCCATCGAACTCATAGTGCGCCAGCAGGCCGTCGCGTGGAGCTTCTGGGAGTCTGGCGAACTCGGCCTGTTCCCACGCCTTCTGCCGCGCGGCAACCTGATCTTCCGGAAGCAGCTCTTCGTACGCGCAGATCGCTTCTTTCAGATCGTCCTGCCGCTTCTTTTGTTCGGCCGAAGGCAGTTGCAGATACGGTTCCGCGTTGCCGGTGCGGCCGTCGAGGCCCTCTTCCGAGATGTTGTTGAAGAACGCGAAGAAGCGATAAAACTCTTTCTGCTTGATGGGATCGTACTTGTGATCGTGGCAGCGCGCGCAGCCCATGGTGAGGCCGAGCCAAGTGGCGGAAGTTGCTTCGACGCGATCCACGACATATTCCACCTGGTATTCTTCCGGGATCGCGCCGCCCTCGAAATTGATCATGTGGTTGCGATTGAAACCGCTGGCCACTTTTTGTTCGACCGTGGCATTGGGCAGCAGATCGCCCGCGATTTGATCGATCGTAAACTCGTCGTACGGCATGTTGCGATTGAACGCACTGATGACCCAATCGCGCCAATGCCACATCTCACGATGGCTGTCGATGTGATAGCCGTGCGTATCGGCATAGCGGGCCAAGTCGAGCCAGGGCATCGCCATGCGCTCGCCATAACGCGGCGATTTGAGCAACGCATCCACGCGTTTCTCGTAGGCGTCGGGAGAGCGGTCGGCCAGATACGAATCCAGCTCTTCGAGGGTGGGCGGAAGACCGGTCAGATCCAGCGTGACACGCCGCAGCAGAGTGGCTTTCGCCGCCTCGGGCGATGGTTTCAGGCCTTCTTTATCGAGCCTCGCCAGAACAAAATTGTCGATCGGATTGCGGACCCAGGATACATCCTTAACGGCCGGAGGATCTATCGCTTTGGGAGCGACGAACGCCCAATGCACTTCCCATTTGGCGCCCTGATCGATCCAGTCTTTCAGAAGCTCGATCTGCTGCGGCGTCAGCGTGGTGGTCGCATTGGGCGGCGGCATGCGCGATGCGCTGTTTGACGCACTCACGCGCTGGAAGAGGCGGCTGCTTTTCGAATCGCCTGGAACTATGATTTGATAGCTGCCACGCTTCGAATAGGCCCCGCCGTCCTGGATGTCGAAACGCAGATTGGCCAGGCGCTTTTTCTCGTCCGGTCCATGACAGCTAAAGCAGTTGTCGGAGAGAATCGGACGGATATCGCGGTCGAAGTTAACCGGGCGAGTAGATGGCTGCGCGGCGCAAACGGCGGCGTTGACGGCCAGCAGAACGGGAAATAACAGGCCAGTACGGTCCAATCTAGTTATTCTACTCCCGGAACCCGTATATTAGTAAACGCAGTGGTAACAATGAACAGATTGGGTTTGTCGTGAAGCTTCTGGTCTCTCTTGCCTGCTCGATTTCCTATGTCCTCCCTATGCTGCAGGCGCAGAGTCCTCAGCCGGATGCACCTGTTGCCGTGAAGCCCGCCAGTGTCAAAGAGGTCGCGCTGGACATAGTGGTTCGAGACGATAAGGGCAAGCCGCTGCCTGAAATTAAACCCACCGACATCGGCATTCTCGACGCGGGCAAGCGGGTGAGCATCTCTGGGATTCACCTGGTCAATGGAGATGCCGAGCGGGTAGTGGCGCTGGTCTTCGACCATATGGATCAGTTGGCAGCGCGCGTCGCGCGCAACGTCGCCGACGATGCTATCAAGACAGCCGGCAAGGACAAAGTTTCTTTCGCGGTGCTCAAAATCGACGCGCGTTTACGGCTTGTGCAGGGATTTACCAGCGATCGGGAAGCGGTTCGTCAAGCTGTTCTGGCGGTCACGGGAGGAATCAAGGAGGGCTACGGACCGCGCTCGCAGGCAGCGGAAAAGGCTCTGGTTTCCGCGGACCAAACCGGCGAAGCGGGCGGGCAGAAGGTGAGCGCGGAGGAACGCGCGTCGGCGCACTCGATGCTGACGATGCTCAAGGAGTCGCAGGCTATCGTGCAATACCAGCACGTCAAGGATCAGCTGGCGGCCATTCTGGCGCTGGCGCGGTTCTCCGGCGGACTTCCGGGCAGAAAGGCGGCCATCGTGTTTTCACGGGGACTGTCTTCCACCGCGCGGGACCGCATGACGCTTATCTCCATCGTCGCCACGGCCAATCGCTCCGGCCTCAGTATCTACGGTGTGGACGTAAATCCGCTGACCCATCTGGCCAGCTCGAACATGATGAATTCCTTCGGTATATCGAATGGCATGTCGATGTCGAACGGCATGTCGAATATGGGTATGTCGAACAACGGCATGTCGAATAACAGCATGTCGAACAACGGCGTGAACTCGAGCGTGGGAACCGGGGTCCAGCCGCCGCGCCTTGATCCGACGCAGCCTGGCGGCCCGCTGACGCCGCAGCAGCAATTGCAGCAACAACAGCAGCAGCAACAAATGGGACGCCTGGAGTTCGATGGCAGCATGTCGGGCGCCGGCGCGCTGGCCGATTTGTCGCTGGGCACGGGCGGCGTTTATATCCCGGCTTCAGGCGACCCGCGCAAACCGCTGCGAAGAATGATGGAGGATCTGACCACTTATTATCGGGCTTCATTTATTCCCGCTTCCGATCCCGCGGACGGGACCTATCATCAGGTGCGGGTGCAGCCGCTCAGGAAGCGAATCAGGATCCAGGCGCCCTCGGGATACTCGCTTGCGGTTGCCGGGAAGGGTCTGGCAGTCTCGCCGTTCGAGGTCCCGCTGCTGAAGACATTGGACACCATCCAGGATGGGGCGCAGCTTCCGTCCGAAGTTCAGTTCCGGGCCGCCGTGGTCCGGATGGGAAAGACGCCCAGCGGCAACGTTAGTTCCGTTGTCGTCGAAACTCCGCTGCGTGGTATCGACATGCAGGAGGATGCAAACACGCGGCTCTTTTCCGCGCGTTTGTCGGTGCTGGCGCGCATTACGAATCGGGCCGGCGTGGTGATTGAGAAATTCAGCGAAGATATCCCGCGCCAAGGAGCGCTGGAAGCGGAGCAGAAGGAGCGTGCCGGGTTCGTAACGTTTCAGCGCCATTTTGCCGCTCCTCCGGGCAAGTACATTCTGGAGACTGCGGTGATGGATCGCCACACCGAAAAAATCGGAGCGCAACGAACCACGTTCGATATCGACCCCGTGCCGGATGGGCCTGCTCTTAGCGATATCGCAATGGTGCTCCGGACCGATCCTCTGGCCGAAGGGTCGGACCCGGATGAGCCGCTCCTTTATGGCAAGGCCAGAGTGGTTCCCGATCTTCGCTACGAGTTTTCAAGGAATGAAAAGGAGATTTCTCTTTACTTCGTCCTGCATCCCGACGCGCGCTCAACGGAAAAGCCGAAGCTCGAACTGGAAGTGATCCGGGGCGGACAATCGCTGCGGCGGATTCCTTTAGAGATGCAGCTCAACGCGGGCGCCAGCGCGATTCCGTACATGACATCGCTGCAAGGCGGGTCGCTGGAACCGGGCAATTATGAGACGAAAGCGATTCTGACGCAAGGCGCGAAGAAGGCGGAAAGCACGGTCTTATTTACAGTGAATGAAGTTCAAGAAGCGATCCGGACGCCCCTTCCAGCCGCTCCCAATTCCGAGCAGCCCGCCACGCTGGAGAAAGGCGCAAGCGAACGGTCGCTGTTTGTCTTCACGTCGCCAGCCACGGCTCTGGCCCCTCCACCCGCCGAGGAAATGCATGCCCTAGTTGAGAGCGCCAGAGAGCGCGCGACGGAGTACACCTATTCTCTTCCGAACTTCATGTGCATCGAAGTGACGCATCGTTCCATCGATCCGTCCGGTTTGGGGAGCTGGCGTCAACGCGACACCATCGCGGAGCTGCTGCGCTATCACGATGAGACCGAACAGCGCGTCACCTTGCAGGTGAACGGTTCACGCAGCGATATGAAGCGCTCCGATTTTCAGGGCACGCTGACCCTGGGGGAGTTTGGAGGCTTGCTCAATGCCGTTTTTAACGCGGCTTCGAAAGCGGACTTTCAGTGGAAGGAGACCGCGTCGCTGGGCAGCGGAAACGTGCAGGTGTTCTCCTATCGCGTGACTCGCGACAAGTCTCAATTCGCGATCACGGGCTCGACCAACAACGCCCAAATTAAGGTCGCGTATCACGGATTGGTGATGATCGACAGTCAGACTTACGGCGTCCGGCGCTTAACGCTGGAAGCGGACGACATTCCAACCGGCTTTCCGACTCGCTCTGCCCTAATGACGGTGGATTACGATTACGTTGCGATTGGCAGGCACGATTATCTGATGCCGATTGCGGGAACCGTTCAGGTGGGGCGCGGGAAACGATCGATTGAAGCGAACGAAATTGAGTTTCGGGACTACAAACATTACGGCGCCGATTCGTACATCAAGTTCGACGAGCTGAAATAAACTAGAGCGCCTTGATAGCTTCTTCGACGCGCTTCGCATTCGCGAGATAGTCGCTGCTGGTGAGTTTCAAAGGCTTCCCGAATGCAATGTCGACGCGCCCGGGAATCGCCAGCTTCCAGGATTTGTGCAGCACCTTATTGAGGCCGCGGATTCGAATCGGCAGCACAGCAATCTGGAGCCGTGAAGCGATCATCCCGACGCCGGGTTGAAATTCGGAGACCTCGCCGGCATCGGTCATTTTGCCTTCTGGAAAAATCAGGATGCACCAACCCTGGCTCGCGATATCGCCCATGTAGCGCAGTGTTTCGAGCGTGCCGGCCTCGCGTTGCGGGATCGGGAAGGCGTCAAAAAAGAGGCTCGACAAATAATAATTCAGTCCGTTGGTGAAGCGTTTGAAAAGTCCGTAACGCGCGGGGTGAAAGTGCGCCTCGAAGAATTCTTTGCGCATGGCAGGCGCCGCGCGATAACGGAAACGCGCGGGCAGCGCCGCGAGAATTGCGGGCACGTCGAGATAGCTTTGATGATTCGATGCCAGAATGACGGGCGGCTGGACTCCTTCCAGATTTTCCAGTCCGTGGCGATGCACCCAAGCAAAGACGCGCGTCAGTGGGAGCAGCCAGTAAGGAAGCGCGACGCGGCGAATCGCGCGAGCCCACCAGCTTCGATTCCACACCGGAAATTCGATATCCGCTGGCGCGGGCATGGGCACGCTATCGGCCGGACCGCTCATCTCCGATTCGTCGATGTTCAGCGCCACCATCCGCTCCACGCGTTCGAGCGAGGTCAGTTGATCGAGCGGCACGCTCATATCCGCCTTCAGTCCATGCGTGGGAGGCGGCGTGCCCTTCGCGATCTCGTGATGTTTCAGCTTGCCCGTTCCTTCGGTGCGCGGAAACTTGCCGTAGGGCCAGATGGATGAAGTTCGAATCTTCTGGTAATCGGCCAGCTCGTCGTTCGCCCGCCGGACTACGTCGTCTTTATTAGTCCCCGGATCGAGGATCAAAACGGCGTGCACGCGATCGGTTCCAATCACGGCTGAATCGCGCACGCCGGGGATGCGGTTGAGCGCCTGCTCGACGTCGCTGGGAAAAACATTTAAGCCCTCCGGCGTGACGATCATTTCCTTCTTGCGTCCGAGAATACTCAAGCGGCCTTCGCCGTCGAGCGCGCCGATATCGCCGGTATGAAACCAGCCGTCCTCGAAGGCGCGCGCCGTTTCTTCGGGTGCGTTGTAGTAGCCCGAGGTTACGTTGGGGCCGCGCACAAGGACCTCGCCATCGGGTGCGATCTTCACCTCGACTCCGCCAATCGGCGATCCGACGCTTCCCTGCCTCGCGTGGAACGGATGATTCAACGCCACGATAGGAGCGGTTTCGGTGAGCCCGTAACCTTGGATCACGAGGAATCCAAGCTTCGACCAGAACGCCTCCAGTTCGGGTGGAAGCGGCGCGGCGCCGACAATAAAACTCCAAAACTTCCACCCGAAAAGCCGATGCACTTTGCGGTACTTCCACCATTTGAAGATCCAGTGCGATTTGCTATCGGGCAGATCTTCGAGTTCCGGGAATCGGCGCACGATATATTCGCGCAGGATCTCGAGAATCTTCGGCACCGAAACCAAAACAGAGATGCGGCGCGAGTGAATCTGGTGGATGATCTCGACGGGATTGTAGCCGCGCATAAACACCACCACCCCTGGCAGCATCGGCGGAATGTGCGTGGCCATGGCCTGGCCGAACATGTGGCTGAGCGGCAACAGATTCAGGAATCGAATCGGGGAGAACGGTTTGGCGTACCTTTTGTATTTGCGGACCTCACGCTCCACCGGAACAATATTGGCTAATACGTTTCCATGCGTGATGACCACGCCTTTCGGGTCCGCGGTCGCGCCGGACGTGAAGATTATTTCCGCGACAGTGCTGGCGGACGCGGGCGGCGTGGGTTGCGGCGGGCGGCCGGCGCTATCGAATGCGCCCCCGGTGTAGACGAGCTTCGCATCCACGATGCTCTTGATGCGTTCGACAAACTCCATCGATGAGCGATAGTCGATCGGAACGATGACGACACCGGCCAGCGCCGCGCCCCACAGCGCAAACAGCCACTCCGGCCGGTTTTCACAATAAACTATGATTTTGTCGCCAGGCCCGATGCCCCGGCCTTGCAGATACGCCGCGAAAGCGCGGGACTGCGCCGCGGTCTCCGCGTACGTGTACGTCTCGACGCGGAAGCCGTCGTCGTAAACCAGAAATGTCTTATCGATGCTCGCGAAATCGTTGAAGAAATCGCTCAACGTTTCGCGGATTGGTTCAACAGGTCTTGCGACCTGGTTCATCTCAAGCCCGAGCGCTCCAGCAAGGCGTTGGGATCGGGATCGCGTCCCATGAAGCTGCGATACAGCTCGGCGGGATCGGCGCTATCGCCCTTCGAGAGAATCATGCGCCGGAATTGCAGGCCCGTCTCGCGGCTGAAGATACCCTCGTCGCGGAAGCGCGTGAACGCGTCGGCATCTAACACCTCCGCCCACTTGTACGAGTAGTAACCGGCGCCATATCCGACCGGACTTGCGAACAGGTGCGTGAAGCCAGCGATCATGTTGTATTCGCGCGGCAACTCCGCGGGCGCAAATTGCTGGCCGACCTGACGCGCATACTCCATCACGTTGCCGTTGCGCTCCGGCGAGTATTCGCGGTGCAGCGCCAAATCGATATAGCCGAAACCGAGCTGCCGCATCTGGGTGTTGGCGGCGCGGAAGCGGCGCGCTCGCCTCATTTTCTGGAACAGGTCTTCGGGGATGGTCGCGCCGGTCTTATAGTGGCGCGCGAAGAGGTCCAGCGCATCGCGCTCCCAGCACCAGTTTTCCATGATCTGCGACGGCAGTTCGACGAAATCCCACGCGACGTTTGTTCCAGACAGGCTGCGCAATTCCACGCGGCTCAAAGAGTGATGCAGCAAATGTCCGAACTCGTGGAAAATTGTTTCCACTTCGCGGTGCGTCAGCAGCGCCGGCCGGCCCGCCACGGGAGTTGTCATGTTGCCGCAAATCAAGCCGGCATGGGGCGTGAAACGATTGCCAAAATCGACACCGGTGATAAACGCGTCCATCCAGGCGCCGCCGCGCTTGTTTTCGCGCGGAAACCAGTCGGCGTAGAATGCGCCTAGCATTTCGCCGCTCTCGTCGCGGATCTCGTAGTATTTCACGGCCGGGTCCCAGACCGGGACGCCGTGACGCTCCGTCACGCCGATGCCGTACAAGCGGCGCACGATATCGAACATGCCCTTTACGACGCTCTCGAGCGGGAAATAGGGGCGCAGCTCTTCTTCGTCGAAATCGTATAAAGCCGCCCGCTGTTTCTCGGCGTAATAAGCGATGTCCCAGGGATCGAGCTTCTCTTTTCCGGAGAACTCCACCAGTTCGCGATTCTCTTCCTCAAAGCGGCGCTCGGTTTTCAATTTGAGGTCGGCCAGGAACTGTTGCGCGCGTTCTCCGCGATGCGCCATACGGTCTTCCAGCACGAGATCCGCAAAATCGGGGAAGCCGAGGAGATTGGCTTTCTCGCGCCGCAGGCGGAGGATCTCGCCGATCAGCGGCCGATTATCGTGTTCCGCGTCAATCGCACGGTTCGAATAGGCCTTCCAGATGCGTTCACGAATCTCGCCGTTGTCCAGATACGTCATCAGCGCGAGATAGCTGGGAGCTTGGAGATTGAATCGCCAGCCCTCGCTGCCTTTGGCCTTGGCGCTCTCGTGCGCGGCATCGCGGGCGCTCTCGGGCAGACCGGCCAGACTCGCTTCGTCCGTCAGAATCATTTCGAACAGGTTGGTCGAATCGAGGACGTTTTCGGAGAAGCGCGTGGTGATCTTGGACAATTCGACATCGATGGCCGAGAGCCGCGCCTTGCCTTCAAGGTCGAGTTCCGCGCCGTGACGCCGGAAGAAATCGACGGTCTTGGTGAGGAACCGCTTGCGAGTGCTCGTCAGTTCCTTTGCCTCAGCGGTTGCGGCGTAGTTTTGCATCGCGCGCCACAACCCTTCGTTTAAAGGAATCGATGAATAGAACGCGCTGACATCCGGTTGAACTTTGTTGTACGCTGCCCGGAGCTCGGGCGTGGTTGCGACCGCCTCCAGATGTTTGACGATGCCCATGGCATACTCCAACTCTTCAGTGGAGCGGTCGTACGCCATCATCGTGCTAATGAAGGTGCGTGGCTCGCGATCCTCGACGATTCTCTCGATATTCTCGCGAGATTTTTTCAGCAGATCCTGCACGGCCGGCTCGATATGCTCGGCCCGGATCTGGTCGAAAGGGATTCTAAACTCGACATCCAGTAACGGGTTAGTTTGTGTCGTAACGCTCATCTTGGCTTTATTGCTCTATTAGAGTAACGCAAGGCCATCCGTTTCATCATTATGAGTCCACGAGCTGAGCTGATAGAATCTCCTTGATGTTACGATGCGCGTTCCTTTTAGCGATCGCCTGCGCCATAGGTCTGTGCGCGGCGCCGGTGGACCAGAAGAACGTCCAGTTTGCGAGCCCGGATGGCAAGCCGCTCTATCTCGATCTGCACCTGCCCGACGGACCGGGTCCCTTCCCAACGGCGATTTTGGTTCACGGCGGAGGGTTCGACGAAGGCACTCGCGCCACCAATGTCCGCCCGCTATTTGACGTGCTCGCAAACGCCGGCTTCGCGTGGTTCAGTATCGATTATCGTCTCGCGCCGGCGGCCCACTTCCCGCAAACGATTGAAGACCTCAACACGGCGATTCGCTGGGTCAAGTCGAACGCCACTACGTATCATGTGGACTTGTCGCGCATTGCGATCATTGGTGAATCCGCGGGCGGTTTTCTTGTGAATTATGCTGGGACACACGACACGCCCGAGACACGGGTCGCCGCGGTAGTCGATTTTTATGGGCCAGTCGATTATGAACAAGTGGCGGACCAGCGTCACGATCATCCGGAGCGGTTCAATATGGCGTCCATCAATCGGCATGCGGCGAACGGCGGTGGAATCCATTTCTTTGGCGCCGAACAGCTCGACGAGACCGGCCGTGCGAAGCTGCGCGCCGTGGCTCCACTTGCAGCGGTTCACAAGGGAATGCCGCCGTTTTTATGCATCCACGGTACAAAAGACGACCAAGTGCCCTATGAGCAATCGACTGAGATGTGCGACGCGATGCATAAGGCCGGGGTCCCTTGTGAGCTGATCACGATCGACGGCGGTGGACATGGCATGAGCGGCTGGCGCGCGCCGGAGATGCAGCATTGGAAACCCGAGATGATCGCCTGGTTGAAATCGACCCTGAAAGTGCAGTAGAGTAACGTTCCGTTCCGTCCGTTCCGAGCCGTGACGATCCGAGCCGTGACGATCCGAGCCGTGACCGGGAGGGAGCGGTTTACTTCCAGGCCATCCTTCGCCGGCTCGTCAGCGCATGATACAGACCGAAAAATGTCGCCACATTGATCATGCAGAAGTAGAACGGCAGCAATAGCGTTTTCGGCCGCAACTGGAAGACCGTCCCCAGCAGCGCCATTAAATAAAAAATCGCCTGTCCGAAAAAAAGCAGTCGATAGAACGGCGACGACAATAAGAAAAAATTGGCGATCAGCGCCGCCACCATCGCAAACGGCACTAGGAGCCGGCTCGCCTTGTGCGACAGAAAGAAAAACAGCGGCATTGGACGCAAGGGCCAGAGCAGGCCTACGATCTCACGAAGCTGCTGTAGATTCCCCGCCATGATGCGAACGCGGCGGCCAAACCCCGCCATCTCGTGCGCCTCTTCGTACACGATCGCTTCCGGCTCGTACACCGCCCGATATCCCTTGGCGAGCACGGAAACCGGAATGATGTAATCGTCGTTGATGGTTCCCGGCGGCGGAAACGGATAAAGATCTTTGCGAATCGCGTGCAGGTGCCCGTGACCGCCCAGTGTCGAGGCGATCTGCGATTCCTGCACCTTTAGATACGTCTCGTACTTCCAGTAGAAATCTTCCGACTTGCCGATGTTCACCTCGTCGGCCTTAACTACCGTGTATCTTCCGCTCACGGCGCCGACGCGCGGATCGGCAAAGTTCATCACCAGCTTGCGCAGCGAATCGCGATACAGCATCGCAGCGGCGTCGGAGAACACAATGATCTCGCCGAGCAATTCCGGCACGGTGGAATTGAGAACGGGAATCTTGCCGCGATTCACCGGATACGCCAGCACGCGAATCCGCTTCCCATCTTCGTAGCGGCGCGCAATCTCGACCGTGTCGTCCTTCGAGCCATCCGAGGCGATCACGATCTCCATGCGCTCCACCGGATAATCCAGCGCGAGCGAGTTGCGGATCTTCTCGCGCATCACGTCGCCCTCGTTGTAGGCCGGAATGAGCAGGGAAATAAAAGGCTCAATGGGAGCCTTCTTCACGCGGCGATGAATGATTGTCCGAAGCAGCAGCAGAACCAGCGGGTAGCCGAAATAGGCGTAGACTGGCGTGGCGGCGGCCACCCAGAAAATCACTCGCGCCAGCACTAAATGGGCGTCGCCTCGACGCAGAACAATTTGCCGATCGTCTCGCAGGAATCCACTTTGAATCCCGCGTCCTCAATCAGCTTGTAGACCTGCGGCTTGCGGAAGAAGTACACCGGGCAACCCCGAATATACTGCAGGCGCACTTTCCGCACTGGCATCCGCCACGTCCAATAGCGAGGCCAGGCGCTCAGAAACTTTTTCGTCGTGAAATTCCGGATCAGCCGCAGACGCTCCGGCGGTTCCATGATGTAATCCCAGAATCCGATGGCGATACTGAGGTCATATTTGTCGTCGGTCTTCCAGTTGAGAACGTCGGAAAGCACGAAATCGCAGCGATCCGCGACGCCATCCTGCGCGACTACGGTGCGGGCGATCTTCAGCATCTCCGGCGCCACATCGACGCCCGTCACGTGTTCCGCGCCTTTTTTTGCCAGCGCCGTGACGAAACGGCCCGACCCGCAGCCTACGTCGCAGATGCGCTTGCCGCCGACATCGCCTGCTTTCCGCATCACCCATTCATAACGCTGGTACATATCTTTGCGGAAGATATGGTCCATGGTGCGGGCGATAGTGCTCTTGTTTTCACCGGTATAGATGGAATCGAACTCGGACGCGATATCGTTCCAAAATCGCGCGACTTGCGGCATGTTGTCTTGTTTCATCGTTCAGTAAGACTCTCCACTGAGGCTCCAGTAACACTATCGTCCGTCCAGGCGAATTTCCTCACTCCCGGCTGGATTCCGCTGTCGCGAAAACTCCCGAATGGACCCATCGCGATCAGTTTTCGAAGCCGCGGGGCCGTTTGAGCCAGGTTGGTATAGTGCCGCAACTTGGATTTTAGGCCGCCATTCAGACGCGGCTGCTCTGGATCGACTTCCCAGGGGTGTACGTAAGTTATAACCGAAAGCCCTTCTTTCCAGGCGCGGCGAACGCCGATAGCGGTATACCAGTAAGGGAAAATGCGCAAGTATCCGCCACCCGCGACCGGCATGTTGGGGCTGTTCCAGAACCGGAACGTGGTCATCGGATATTCATTCAGCGGACCGGACGGAGTGTCCAGGCGGAAAGGCTCGCGCGGGGCATCGGGAACGCCGTAGACGTCGTGCTTGACGGGAAAAACGCTGGAATCGTAGCGGAAGCCGAGTTCTGCCAGAACATCCGGCGCCCAGGAAGACTTTTTCGTGATCGAAAAACTCGGCGCGCGATATCCATAGACCGCCTCGCCCGCGGCCTGCTCGATTACGTCCTTCGCCTTGCGGGTGTCCTCTCGAAATTCCTGC
>JBEKUT010000025.1:0-28787 GCA_049514735.1 Bryobacteraceae bacterium | reverse complement strand
CCTTGGAGGCACGTGTTGAGAATGCGCGCCCTCTGGGCAACATCGCTCTGCATTTTCCTCTCTTCGTATTTCTGGTATTTCCTGCTCACCTGGGTGCCGACGTATCTTATTTCATCGCGTGGATTCACGACTGTCGAAATGGGCCGCGTGCTATCCACCCCGCTATTCGCGATGGCGGCACTCAACGTGGCCGCGGGTGTGGTTGCGGATCGTCTGGTGAAACGAGTCGGCTCCGTTTTCCGTATACGCCTGTGGTTCTGCGCCGCGGGGTACCTGGGTTCCGGAGCGATCCTGCTGTTGCTCGTGCTGCCGGGACGCGAAGCTGTCTGGCCAGTGTTGTTGTTTGCTGTGTGCGCCACCGGTGTCGGAAATTCGAACTACTGGGCGATTTCGCAACAGGCCGTGCCTGCGAATCTCGTGGGACGCGCCACCGGCTATCTCAATACGATTTCGCAGATCGCCGGAGCCGCCGCTCCGTTGATTACCGGCTGGATATTGGGTCCGCAAAAGGAGTTCGGCATAGCGCTGGCCATCGCGGGGATCGCGCCGATCATGGCTGCCGTATGTCTGATCTATGCCGGTGCGAGCGGGCTGGAGCGCATGAGGCACTCGCTCGCCGATGCGGGCTCGACTCCTTGACGTAACGAGCCTGCTATATTATTATTGACATGCGCCACGTGGCGCATTACGGTATCGGGATGATACGGACAATCCGCCACAAGGGATTGAAACGGCTTTTTGAACAGGACGACCCCAACTGGCGTAAACCCGGAACGCGTCTCCAAGCTGCGAAATACTTTGGCGACGCTGCACGCTGCTCCAAGCGTTGGTCATATGGACCTGCCGGGGTTCCGGTTGCATCCGCTCAAAGGCCAGATGAAAGGCTATTGGGCCGTAACTGTTCGTGCCAATTGGTGGGTGATTTTCCGCCTTGGCGATGGCGCGGAAGACGTTGATTATGTCGATTACCACTGAAAGGAACAGCTCATGACCATGAAACACCCGCCCCACCCCGGCCTTGTCGTGTTGCAGGAGTGCATTGAGCCCTTAGGTTTGACCATCACCGGCGCGGCCGCCGCCCTTGGGGTGACGCGCAACACGCTCTCGGAACTCGTTAACGGGAAGCGCGGGATATCCCCTGAAATGGCCGTGAGGCTGTCCAAGGTTTTTGGCGGCAACGAGGAGGGCTGGCTGCTGCAACAGGCTCAGTACGACCTCGCCCAAGTCCGCCGCGGCCGCATCAAGCTCAAACGGCTGGTGCTCGCTTAGGCCGGCACGCTATCACGCCAGAAAGACGATCATAGACGGCGTGCCCACTGGCGTGTACTGGCCCGTAAAACTCAGCTCGCCCGTTTTCTTATTCACGCGAAAAGTGGTAATCGCATCGCTCCTCTGATTGCACGAGTAAAGAAAATTGCCCGTGGGATCGATCGTGAAACTTCGCGGATAATCGCCCCGCGTCCACGTCTCGCTCACATAAGTCAGTTCGCCCGTCGCGCTCACGGAGAAAACTGCGATGCTGTCGTGTAATCGATTGGCCGCATAAACGAATCTCCCTTCCGCCGACACCGCGACCTCGGACGTGTAATTGGTACCCGCGAAGCCCTTCGGCAAGGTGGACAAAGTCTGGCGCTCCGTCAACACGCCGCGCGCGGCATCATAATCGAATAGGATCAGCGTGGAGCCTTCTTCCTGGATCGAATACAACCACCGGCCATTCGGATGGAACGCGAAGTGGCGAGGTCCATCTCCGGGCGCCACTCGCACCGACGCGGGCTCATTCGCGGACAACGCACCTTTTACGGCATCGAATTCCCAGACAAATATCTGGTCCATGCCGAGATCGCTCGCCAGCACGAATCTGCCTGACGGATCGGCCTGGATCATGTGCGCATGCGTGCGATCGTGCCCGCTGAGCGCGAAGCTGCCGGGGGGCGCGCTCGTCGCGTGGTCGGCTCCCACCGGTCCTGGAGCCACCTTAATATCGCTGGCCGCGTCAAGCCTGCCGTCCGGCTCGATCGGAAGCACGGCCACGCTTCCGCCGTAGTAGTTCGCAACCAGAACATATTTTCCGGAAGGATGAACGCTCAGGTGCGCCGGTCCCGCACCCTCCGAGCTGACGGTATTCAGGAGCGTAAGGCGGCCAGCGGGACGGCTGATCGAATAGGCGCTGACCGAACCGGAGTCCTTGCCCTGATAATTGCGCGTTTCGTTCGCCGAATATAAATGCGTCGCGCTGGGATTGAGCGCCAAACACGATGGATTGGAACTGTTTGCAAAGACATCCAGTTGTTTCAGAGCGCCATCGGAAGGATTCATCTGAAACAGGTAGATGCCCCCACCTCGGCCGTGGCTGCCTTCCGGACCCTCCGGCGAACTATACGTGGCGACGTAGAGCAGAGGCTGACTCCGCCGGCTCTGGGCAACGGCGCCTCTACTGAGAGAGAAAGCCGCCGCACCCGCCAGGAAGCCGCGGCGCGTTGATCGAAGATTGCCGATTTGCATTATCGAGATTGACTATAGCGTGCTTGCGCCCAAACCCGAAACAGCGGATATTCAAATTGATGTCCCGTCATTCTGCGTTTGCGTGCCTTGTTCTTGCGAGCCTGACGCTCGCGGCGCAAGCGGCCGACCATCCGATACTGGCGCCCGGATCGAAAGCGCCCGATTTCACCTTGCCCGGCATCGATGGCAAGATGCACTCGCTGGCCGATTACGCGTCCAGCCCGGTGCTGGTAATCGTGTTCACCTGCAACCACTGCCCCATCGCGCAGATGTACGAGCGGCGCATCTCGAAACTCGCCGCCGATTATCGCGCCCGTGGAGTGGCCGTGGTGGCCATCCAACCGAACGCGCCCGAAGCGATCCGTGTCGACGAGCTCGACAGTTCGGACATGAGCGACAGCCTGGAAGAAATGAAGATGCGGGCGAGCTATAAGCACATCGATTACCCGTATCTCTACGACGGCGAGACGCAGCAGACTGCGCGCGCCTACGGTCCGCAAGCTACGCCGCACGTGTTCGTCTTCGATAGCGAGCGCCGCCTGCGCTACGAAGGCCGCATGGACGACAACTATCGTATCGAGCGCGTGAAGAGCCAGGACGCGCGCGCTGCCATCGACGCGGTGCTCGCCGGGCGCGAGGTGGCGAAGGCGCATACCGGCGTCTTTGGTTGTTCCACCAAGTGGAAAGAGAAAGAGGCGGATCGCGTGGAGGCGCTGCGCAAGCTCGACAGCCAAGCGGTGAAGCTCGACTTGGTGTCGGCCGACGGGTTGAAACAACTGCGCGCCAACACTGGCGGGCATCTGACGCTGGTCACATTTTGGGCGACCTGGTGCGGTTCATGCATTCACGAATTTCCCGACATGGAGACGACTTACCGCATGTATAGCGGCCGCGATCTCGATCTAGTGACGGTCGCCGCAAACCTGCCCGAAGAGCGCGACGGCGTGCTGCGCGTGCTGACGAAGAATCACGCCACCAGCCGTAATCTGCTGTTCGATTCGAACAATACAACGGACCTACAGACCGCGTTCGATCCCCAGTGGGACTCGGCCGTGCCATACACCGCGCTGCTCGCGCCTGGCGGCAAACTGCTCTACAAGAATCTCGGCTCGGTCGACTTCTTAGAACTGCGGCGCGTCATTCTCAGGAATCTGCCCGGCGAATACGAAGGCTTCCAGCGTTATTGGGATCCTCAAAACTGACTCGAAAATCCTCTTGACCTGTCTACCACTGTAGCCTTCACACTAACTGAAGAGGCTATGCTGACCGTCTCCAAACTCGCCGCCCACTTCGGTCTGAGCCGAGGCACGGTGCTCTATTACGAATCGATTGGGCTGCTCAAACCGGCTCTGCGTACCGAGGGCAACTACCGCAAATACGGCGACAAGGACATGGAACGTCTGCGCCAGATCTGCGCGTACCGCGATGCCGGGCTCACGCTCGACGACATCCGCACGCTGCTCGATCGGCCCAATGGCGACGCGGCCTCCGTCTTAAAGCACCGCTTGCTGGCGCTGAACGACGAAATAGAACGGCTCCGCAATCATCAGCGGTCCATTCTAAAACTCTTACAAACCAAACATTCCATCTGGAGAACGAAAATGATCGACAAAGAAAAATGGGTATCCATCATGAAGGCTTCGGGGTTCACCGAAGACGACATGCACCGCTGGCACGGCGAGTTCGAAAATATGGCGCCGGAGGAGCATCGGGAATTTCTGCAATTCCTCCACATCCCCGAGGAAGAGATTCAATCCATACGGCAATGGAGCCGGAGGCTAAAAGCCTAGCGCCTTATCCACGCCCGCCGTGGCCGACGTCAGCATCTCAGGATTGCGCAGCATGTTCCGCAGCCCGGCATTTGCGTAATTCTCGAGCAGAGCGTCCGCCGCGGCGAGCGCCAGGTTATAAGCCAGCCGCGCGTTCTGCGCGTTCATGTGCGACCAGTTCTGTCCCAGGTTTTCAAGTTTCGGAACGGCTCCATCGCGTATTTTGTCCTGCAGGTCCGCGCGTGCCGCCGCCGATAAAGTATCGCCCGACAGCTTCTGCGCCAGACCCTCATGCAGCCAGGACGGGAAGCTGCCGATATTCGCGAGACACGCATGCACCATCTCATGCGCCAGCGTGCGCCGCGTTCCCGCGTCCAATTGCTTGCCCTCCCACCGGCCTTCCAACATGGACACGTGGATCCGGCCGTCATATTGACCGCCGCTCCATTCCGCCGCGTTCGTGGTTTTCAAATAAGCGTCACGGCTCTGAACGATGGCCGTGATGCGCTCCTCAGCCGCGCAGCCGAGTTGCTCGGAAATGCGTCCAAACTCCTCATCGAGGATCGCCACCATACTGCGCGCCACATCGGCCGGCAGCGTCTGCCCTTCATACCGCAGCGCCACCCGCATGCCCACCAGTTTCTCGCCGCTTTTGTCCTCTCGCGATTCGCGTTCCACCGTGCGGCAGAATCCAGCGGTCTGGCTATCGTCGGTGAGCGCAAGAGCGTCCCGGCAGTAGCCGGCCGCGCGCCGCATATCGTCGCTCTGGTAAGCCGCCACGCTCGCCAGCGCCAGTAGTTTGGTATCCCGCGGATTGTTCTTGAGCATCTGTTCGATTTGTTCCAGCGCCTTCGCGGGCTGATGCGTGTTCAACAGCGGGACCGGATCTCCGGCACGTTCATTAAGGCGCTCCGCCAGCGCCTGGCTTTGACCGATGCCGTCCAGCGACGCCCCGCCGCGCCTTTGTTCGTCGAAGCTTTTCGTATCCGCCAGCGCCGACCCATCGACGTAGCCCAGCACCGCCTTCCCGTCCAGCGTGGCCGCGATCTTGTAGCAATTCGACCCATCTGAAACAGCAAATCGAATCTCGACCTGAGTTCCCGCCGGAATTTTACCGACCGCCGCGTCAGACCCGTCGCAGGACGGCCTCAGTGCGGCATCTTGGGAAATCGTGACGGCAAAAAGCAGCCCGGCAACAGCGATCATGCTTAATCTTAGAGTGAAATGGGGCGAAACACCCTCGGTGAAATACCTGAAGGTATCAGAACGTGAACTTCGCGCCCACCTGAATCAGCCGTGGAGCCGTGGCGCTCACAACCTGCCCGAACGTGGAACTGCCGATATTGCCATCGACAGCTTGGGGCCCGAAGAACTGAGCATGATTGAAAACGTTGAAAGCCTCGATCCGCAACAGCACGGACGTCGATTCGGTGAGGCGCAGAGTCTTTAGCAGCGCGATGTCGAAGTTCTCCATTCCGGGGCCGTGGAAATAACGCCGCGACGCGTTGCCCGGAGTGCCCAGCGCATTTTCGCTAAACAGACCGGCATTGAAATAGGACCGTCCGTTTCGCGGATTCCGATTCAAATTGAGTGAGCCAACTGCCACGTCCGGTTCATCGACGCCATAGTTATTAATCCCGTTTGGCTCCGCTCCCAAGAGTGAGTTGTCGCCATAATTGACGAGAGTAACTGGCAGGCCGCTGGCGAAGCGCGTAATGCCCGAGAGTCCCCATCCATGGGTCCAGCGGAAGGGGAGCTGGTAACTGTAGCTTACGACAAAGTTGTGAGTGAGATCGAATGCGGACAACGCCCTGCTCAGTGACGGATTGAGCGGGTTAACCTGTTCACCCAAATTCGAAGATTGATCGAGAGATTTGCTATAAGTGTATGCCGCCAGCAACTGCAGCGGACCGCTGTTATGCCGGAACGTCACCTGCAGCGAATTGTAGGTCGAATTGCCAATGGTTGTCTCGATGGTGTCGCTTCCAAAATTCGATCCCAGCGGACCTCGCGTCCCACGGATTACCTGACCCGCCGCGGCCGTAAAGACATTGCTCTCATTAAATGGACCGCAAGGAATCTGTCCGGGCGCCAGGTTGGCGGGATTGCCGAGTTGAAGGCATAGCGCCGGATTGCCGGGATTAGCCTCCTCCAGCACCAGAAGATGATGCGCCTGCGTGCCCACATAGCTTACGTCGAGCACGCTATTCTTTCCGAATCCGCGTTCGATCGATAGCATATATTCCTCGGTATAAGGAATCTTATTGCCCGTGGAATAATTCGGCATTCCGTTGATAGGCTCAAACTGGGACCAGTTCAGAGCCGCATCGGGATGGTTCGCCGCCGTGTTCAATGGAGCGAGTTGAACCGGAAAATACTGGCCGACATTCTGCCCATTGGCCGCCGTTATGAAGGGGGTCGCAAAAAGAGGCGGGGCAGGGCTCGTATAAGTGGTTCCATACGGTGCATTTGCACTACTAATACCGATGGTCAGCGCTTCGATTGCGGTATAAAACATGCCATAACTGGCCCTCACGCTGGTTTTTCCGGAGTCGGGCGAGTAGGCCAGGCCGATCCGCGGAGCAAAGTCTAAATTTCCAGCGGGAGCCAGCGTGCGTGGAACGCCCGGATCGGTCGGAAACAGGAGACCGGGTGGCGCGCCAGGGAACGCAACCGACTGACGGCCAGGCGCAAAGGTAGCGATTTGATTGTATTTCTCATACCAGGGCTCGATGCGATCCCAGCGCAGACCGTAGTTCAACGTCAAGTTCTTTTTCAACCGCCAGCTATCCTGCGCAAAAAGCCCGGCATACTTATTGCGTCCATAGAAAGCCTGCAGTTGGCTTTGATTGTACTGGCTGGGTATGCCGAGAAGGAAATCCGCGAAATCGACGCCAGTCTCGCTGCCATAGAATATGAAGTTGCCATTCGACTGCGCGATCGGATTGGTGTTCACTTGATCGTAGTGAAACTCTCCGCCCACCTTAATCGTGTGAGTGCCAATAATCTTGGAGAAACCGTCGCGCCACTGAAATGTATTATTCACCTGCCTCAGCTCGTTGGTATTCGTCCCGATCGAGAAATTATTGAAATTGACGCTCTCCACGCCCTCGGTCTCAGGCGACAAGGGAACAATGCCGGGAGTATTCCGACCCGTCACGAATCCTTGCGACGCCAGGCTCACGCCAACCCCGCCGATTGGCTGGCCGAGGAGTGTGGCATCGCGCATGACGCTGAAGTGGAATTCGTTAACCGCGCTCGATCCGATCGTTTTCGTATCGCCAAGCGAAAGCAGTTGCGCGCGGCCCAGATTCAGCGCATTGAAACCAGGGACATTCGCGCCGCCCTGAGCGACAGGATACGGATTGTTCTGAGACCAATCGTCCAGAAAATAGTAAGCCGATAACATCCCCCAACGCGTCGTGCTGTCGAGCCGGTACGCGCCTTTGTCATCGCGCAATGTCTCATCGGAAGAGGAAGTAGAAAAAGTGCCATTAGGATTGTCAGGCGCGGGAATGTATTTGAGAAGGCTCAGGGCTGGCCCGGACCAGGCGCTCTTAGGAACAATCGCGTTTGGAAGAACGCACTGCGCGGGACTGCTGCATCCAGGCAAGTAATATGGCTCGCCCGCAGTCACACCGTAACCGAGTTTTTGCGAAAGCTGGCTCGCCCAATACGGACCGCTCACGATGGTTGGGACCGCCTTCCCGTTTTGGTCCACTGTTGTGAATCCGCTTGCGAGATCGGACAGATTGCCGGCCCGATCCGCCAGCGAAGGAACCGGGATCTGACCCGTATCGATTCCCTGAGTTAATCGCGTCCCCTGATAATCCGCAAAAAAAAATGTCTTATTTCTCCGAATGGGGCCTCCCATCGTGCCGCCGAACTGGTTCTGATCGAAGGCCCCGCGCGTGGGCGAAAAGTAATTGCGGGCATCGAGACCCGTGTTGCGCAGGAACTCGAAAACATCGCCGTGGAATTCATTCGTGCCGGACTTCGTCACGACATCGATCTGGCCTCCGCTGAATTCGCCATATTCCGCGTCGAAGTTACTGGTCAAAATCCGGAACTCGGCGATGGAATCCAGATTAGGAACAATCGCCGTCCCCATGTTGACGTCTTCTTCCACATCGCTTCCATTCATGACAAAGCTATTGGCAAATTCTCTCTGACCGTTGATCGAGATAGTGCCAGGGTTCAAATCGCCGGATGGTGAGAATGCGCTGACACCCACGTCCTGGGTCGTATCGGATGTCAACGAAGTCACCGGGACCACGCCGGACTGAAGCGCCAGCAGATCGGTGTAGCTGCGGCCGTTGAGTGGCACGGTTGTCATCTGTTGGCCCGTGATCACTTGGCCCATCTGCGTATCGGCGGTCTCGACGTGAGTCGCGGCCTCCGAAACGGTGACGGCATCGGTCCTTTCTCCGATCGTCAGCGACGCGTCCACTACGACCTTGCAATTGACATCGATCGCGATATCGGTGCGCCAGAGAGGCTTGAACCCCACAGCCTCAATCGCAACGTCATACCGCCCAACGGGCAGACTCTGGAACGAATAGAAGCCTCTTCCATCGGTCGTTATGGCCTGCTTCACCGCAGTGGAGGTTTCCGTTGCGGTAATCTTCGCGCCCGGAACGGCCGCGCCATTGGGATCGGTAACGGTTCCCAAGAGGCTTCCTCCGTCGTTAGCCAACAGCGTGGCTCCCAATAGTACAAATAGAGCAACTGGATTCCAGCAGACGGCGATTCCTTGTCTGCTCACCCAAACAATTGTTGTAACGATCCTCACCAATCCCCTTCTTAATCCCTTGTTCTTGATGTACGACCACTTTGGTCCTATATTAGGGTAAGAGGATTGTCGGAGTCAACAAAAATCAGCAAGCGAGTTGCAACTGTCGTAAACCTGCTTTGTTTTGGCCCGAACCGCATGGGCTTTTAATCCGCCCGATAAAGCCACACCCCGCTGCCATCGTTCGGAGGCGCCTCCGCCGGCCGGCCCTCCGCCGCAATGATCTTGATGATGCGCGCCAGCGCGAGCTTCGGACCCTCCTCGATGAAAAGCCGCCGCTCAAACGGTTTCCACCCGTGCTGTTCTATGGCCTCGCGCACTTGCGGACCTTCCAGGTGCGATTCCGCCCGCACACGATTGATGTGATCGATGGCGTCGCCATGCGCGCGCCGCATCAGCCCGGGCGAAGTAGAGTCGAGCAGCCAAAACCGCAAGCCGGCTTCCCGAGTCTCATTCGCCAGCGAGTGTACCGTTTCCGCCGGCAGATACATCAGCAGTCCTTCTGTCATCAGCAGCGGATTCTTCGCGCCAGCAGCAGCCTCTGCGATTACTGCCTGGCGCTCCGCGGCATTGTTCAGGTCGGCGCTCCGCCGCTCCAAATGGCAGTGCGGCGTGACATCGCTCAGCAGCCCATATTTATAATCGAGCATCTCCGGGAAATCGACTTCCATCCAGCGCAGATCTGACGGAAGATCCAAACGCCACGCGCGCGCATCGAGACCGGCCCCCAAGCTGAGAATGCTGTCTACGCCTTTACCGAGAGCGCTCAAGATCAACTCGTCGAGGAAACGAGTGCGCATGCCCATCCCCAACTCCATCCACTCCGGAGTTTGTACATTTTTGACAAGCGCCATCCCCCGTTCGCCCGCGAGGAGAGCCGCAAACGGGTCGTGAATCAGACCGTCGGGCCGTGCCGACTCACTGGCTCGCGAGGCGGCAACAAGAAGCGCGGTATCGCTGACATGCTCGATTGTGGAATCCATAAAATCTATGTTAACGGCCCCCTGCCACCCAACGACCTATACTTCGATAATGACGTTAAAGAACGCTGCGTTTATCGCGCTGTTAGGAATGGTCCTGCTCGCGATTCTGTTGCTGGCCGATTTTCTCAAGACCGTGTCGGGCATAATGCGCGATCTGGTGCCGATGGTTGCCCTGGTCCGATCGTCGGTCTACCTGCTGGCGTGCCTGAGTTTGATCGTATTTTTCTACGTGTTTCACAAGCGTCAGGCGTAGTTCAAGCAGGCTATGATGGATCTATGCGGCGCAAGGTAGCTGGATTTTTCGCTCGCCTGCTTCTCCTGGCCGGTGCGTGTTTCGGCCAGACCCCACGGCACTACGTCGAGATCAAACTCCCGCCGGAATTACCATCTCAAACGTTTTTCGTCCGCTATGTACTTGCGGGACAGGACTTCGGCGGATGGGTCGAGCCGCGCTCCGGCGTCTCCTCGTATGTCATCGGCACGATGCTCGGGGGCCGTCCAGCTACTGGAATCAGAGCGATCCTCTACGCGCCAGGCTGCGCGATCCGGACTCTCGATCTTCGCCTTTCCGAATCCGATAATCCTCAATATACTTTTGTCTGCCATCCCGTCCCGAGCATCTCGATAGCGGGCGCACTCGTGAGGGACGCACGGCTTCACATGCATGATCTTACGTTGCAGGCGAAGTACGCTGCTCGTTGGGCGCAGTCCTTCCTCGGACTCAGCGATCTCATTCTCACCAGCATCCCGATCGGAGATGCGTCGAACGTCCCCGCGGATGGCCGTTTTCGAATCGCGGTCCCGGACCTTTCACAAGATCCTGTGGCAGCGGCGCCGGACCACCCTGGAGAAATTCAGATCTGGGCGAAAGACCAAACCACCGAGTCCATTCTGGCGCAATTGACTGTTAAAGTCCCTCAGTCGCTAAAGACCAGGATGGGCGGTTTAAAGGTGCGGAACGAGTACCCTGCTGAGATTGTGTTCGCAGCGTGCGGGGTCGACGGCTCTTCTTTCTTCCACGATCGCATGGGATTCGCGATCCGCGAAGAACCCAATAACGCCTGCGATCGCTAAGCCCCAAGCATAATTGAAGCTCAGGCATAATAACGGGAATGGCCCGTTTCCTCTTCGTCTTCATTTCTCTCTGCATCGGTTGCGCCCACGCCGCCGATAATCTGCAATCTCTCGCGCATGATTTCTGGACCTGGCGAGCCGTAACGCAGCCCTTCTCTGGCGACGATATTCCCCGCATCGAGCGGCCCCCCGACGCGCTGCCCGATTGGTCGTCAGCGGCAATCGCAGCTCGCCGAACGGCGTTAGCCGGCTTCGAATCCCGCTGGAAAGCACTCGATCCGGCTGCAGGCCGCGTCGCGGAGCAGCTGGATTACCGGTTGATGGGTTCGGCCATCGCGCGCGTGCATTGGGAACTCGACATCGAACGCAGTTGGCTACGCAATCCGCGCTTCTATGTGGATCAGACGGTCGGCGCGGTATTCGATGCTCTCACCGCGGCGCCGCCGATCACTGCGGAGCGTGCGCGAATCGTCGAGCTACGCCTGACAAGAATTCCACAGACGATCGAGGAGGCAAAAAGTAATCTGACGACGGGACAGATCATGAGCCGGCCATTCGCCGAACTGGCCATCGAGAGTTTGAAAGACATCCGCGCACGCATGGAAACGACGCCCGTGAGCGCGCCTGACTCGAAAGAGAAAGCGATCGTGGCGCTCGAAGACTATCGCGCCTGGTTGACCGCGCGTTTGCCGCAAATGGCCGTGAAGACGGCAGTGGGCCGCGACGCCTACCTGTTCTTCCTTCGCAACATAGCGCTCATGCCGTTCACGCCGGAGGAATTATTGGCGATGGGCCGTCAGGAGTGGGAGCGTTCGGTCTCATTCGAAGCGTACGAACAGAATCGAAATCGCGATCTTCCTCAATTGACCCTGTTCCCGAACATAGACGCGCAGATTGCGCGTGAGCATGAAGACGAACTTGCCGTACGCCGTTTCCTCGAAGCCAAGAATATTCTGACCGTTCCAGGCTGGATGCAGCACTATCGCAATCAGCCCTTGCCCGATTACCTGGGAGCGCTTGCGATCGGCGTCACCGATAATCTCACCGGTCCGTCACGCCTCAAAGAGAACGGCGTCAGCTATCTCAGCCCGCCGTCTTTGAAGCTCGGCTATTTCGCGCTCGCCACCGCGCACGATCCGCGGCCCATCCTGGTGCATGAAGGCGTGCCGGGACATTACTTCCAGTTATGTTTGAGCTGGGCCCATGAAGATCCCATCCGGCGGCATTTCTACGATTCCGGCGCGAACGAGGGGATCGGTTTTTATGCCGAAGAAATGATGTTGCAAGCCGGTTACTTCGACGACAGCCCGCACACGCGAGAGATCATCTACAACTTCATGCGGCTGCGCGCCCTGCGCGTGGAGGTGGACGTGAAACTCGCCCTCGGCATGTTCACAATGGAGCAGGGCGCCGCGTATTTAGAGAAGACGGTGCCCATGGACCATGCCACCGCGCTGGAGGAAGCGGCCGACTTCGCCAGTTGGCCGGGCCAGGCGATCTCCTATCAGATCGGCAAGATACAAATCCTCCGCATGCTGGCGGCAGCGCGGCTTAAACAAGGTGCGAAGTTCGATCTTCGCCGCTTCCATGATTTCGTTTGGAAGAACGGCAATGTGCCGATCGCTCTGCAGCAGTGGGAAATGCTCGGCGACGCGAGCGATGTCCCGGCGCTGCCGAAAAGTTAGTCAGCAAGGAGCGCGACGCGGAGACAGTCCTGGATTATTTTGGAGCGCAATTTATGTCATCCGCCCGGGTCAGGTTCACCTCGCCGGACCCGCTTCTCGCGAGTGCCGGACTTACGAACCCCCAGACTTGGAGTTAGTATATATACCCATTGACAGCCCATTGCGTTCCACGGACCCGACGGGAAAGTTTTTTCTTGGATTCTCGGAACAGTTTTATCCATGTGGGGGCGACAGACGCTGAACTCGAAATTGACCCTGCGTAAGTAGCCAAGGGCCATCTACCGATTAGCGATAAGCCTCGCTGCGGTTCTTAGCGCCAGTGATGAGAATGGAGGTCTCCTCCCGGTGATCGAAGAACACCCGGTAATCGCCGCAGCGAAGACGAAAACCGGTGTGGATGCTTTAGCCGTTTCACATCGCCGGTACGGCTTGCCAGATAGCGATCGACACCATGGAGAGTCTGCATGGCGAGTTCGCGCTTGCTGAGGCGTTCATCGCAGGCCGCTTAATTCGAGGCGGTTGACCTTCCATCGACAAAATTCAACAGGTCCATGTTGAATCGATCGGGCTCCTCCATCATGAGAAAATGGCCCGCGCCGGCGTATTCAGTGACGTCTTTAAGATCGAAGTGCTCGCTCAAGAAAGCCTGGTGGTGGGGCGTGCTTCCTCGCTTTACGAAGACGGCAAAGACGGGAACGTTCGGCCAGCGCTCATCTACGGGCTGCATGGTAAGCATGCCCTTCATCGCGGACGACAGAACATAGACCGGCGTCGCTTGCATTTTGGAACTTATCTCGTTCTGGAGCGTCGCCGGCGTTCGAGGCGTAAACATGCTGGATATCATCCTCGCTACGATCGCGCTCACGTTCGGAGACTCGAATATCGATATCATTCGGGCCGTCGACGCAGCCTGTTTAGCGAGTGCTTCTTCATTCTCGGGAGGTTCCGGGGCGAATCCGTCCACGATCACCAGGGCGGCCACCTTCTCCGGATACATGCGCAGATACTGAATGATTACGTTCGTCCCCATACTGTGGCCGTCAAGCGTTGCCTTACTAATATGCGCGTCGGACAGCACGGCGTCCACCGCGCGGGCGAAGTACTCCATCGTGTACTCGGTTTCCGGCTTGTCACTCGCGCCGTGTCCCGGCAGGTCGATCAGAATCGAACGGTGCGATTGATAGACAGGCGCCTGCCAGCGCCAAAAGGTAAGATCGCATGTCCATCCGTGAATGAACACAAGCGCGCTGCCGCCCGAGCCGTAGCTTTGATAGTGTACGCGCGCGCCATCAAGCATCGCGAGACGATCGGCGGAGCCAGCATGCAGTGGAACGCCCGTCAGAAACAGAAGAGCAAAGCAGGTGAGAGGAATGAAATGTTTTTTCATAGAGAATTCGTAGCTGCGCCTTTTGAGCCAGGCATCTGCTCCATAGATTCAGTTATGCCGCGTTCACCTCGAACGTTGGGAAGAAGCTGGTGGTTTTTCCTTCGGCATAATCTCGCGCCAGACGAGGGATGTCGTCCCAGCAGTACTTCTCGTTGGAACGCGGCGGCGCCCATCCGGATCGTTCGCCAAATTCGACGGCCTCAACGCCCTCGTCGTAACGGGCGTAGTGCGTGTGTACATGGACGTGCCAGTGCATGTATTCGACGGCGCGAACCAGGGCCAGATCCATGCCCTCCTTCCAACCCGCGGTGGTGATCACGCCCGGCCGAGCCAAAGATTTGAGAGTCGCGCGAAAGACCGGCTGGCCGATAAAGTCGATAAAAATAGCGACGCCGCGCGCGGAGGTTTTCGCCTCCACGATTCCGAGGAAGCGCTTTTCGGATTCCAGATAGCGGGTTCGGTAATCGGCGCAGTTCCGATATTTCTCCGATTCGAAGCTGAGGTCCGGTAACGATCTGCGATCGACCGGTTCGAGCCCGCAATCCGCGATCAAGTTCAAGCGCTCATCTTGCGAAGAGATCATGGCGGCATCGCATCCGGCCAGCCGCGCCAGCATCAACTCAGCGAGCGTTACGCCGCCTCCCCAACCCCAGACCGCAGGAGGACGATCGCCGGACGATCGAGCCTGAAGCTGCCACGACCCGTACGCGACGCGCCAGTTCGCCCAGGCCGTTATGAAACGCAATGAGAAGCCCGCCCATTGCTCCAAAGTGTGTTTACTGTTCTTCGGAATCGGGATGAGTTGCCGCTCGTGCAGCTTCGTCCTTTTCGCCAGCAGCCCCACGGTGCCGGGCGCATCGTAGGCGTAAATCTTCTTCGGATATCCATGTTCGTCCCACACGCCGTTGCAGAAGACAAGACAGAGATCGCCTTCTTTTACGTTATGCGCCTGGGAGCCGGGTTGAACGACACGCACCACGCCAGCGTTGCCGATTACGACTTTCTCTTCCGCACGTTGACGGCAAATATCCACGGGATGTCTGGTGAGAGCATGGTTCATGTTGCCCTCCCAGCATCCGGAAATCGGCTCCAGCAGGACTTCGTGATCCCCCGGTGGGTCGAACTCGAACGTCTCCCGTTTCAACTCGGCGATATCGACGCACTTCGAGTGATGCAGCAAAGATCTAAAAGTCCGTTCCGTCTCCGGCCAGTTCAATACCATATGATGCAAAGTCTCCACACGCGGAGCGCGCGCCGCCGCTAACCTTTCCTCTTCGAAAAGGACATAGGATCCATCCGCACGGCGAACGAGAGTGGTGGGCTCATAAAGATCGATCCCGTGTATGTCCGCGTGAGGGAAGCGGTCCGCTAAATCCATCGTGGTGTAGGGTGGTTGGCCCGTTCCGAAATCGACCAACAGTCCGCCGCCCTGGTAATCCGCTGCCGACGCGAATACTTCCATAAGCCTGTTCAGACGCCCAGGCGAAGTAATGATCGGCTTAAAGTACGGCTGATTGATGACTTCAAGCCACATGGCGAAATGCCGCGCGAAGCGTTCGTCCACGTGAACCGGCATGCGGCCGGCCGCGGAGAGCGATGCAAAAGTGCGCGAGAGGTGTATGGGCTGTAGGAGTCCGCGAGCCAAGGTGCGCTCGAACACTGCCGCGGCCGCGCGGGACACTTTGTAACGGATGTCAGCCGGCATGACGACACCTTTTGTAAACGGTTCGTAATTGGCCTTAACCATACTGAAGACGCGGGCAGCGACCTCGCCGCCGGAGTCCGACGAATTGACGCTCTGAATCAACCAGGTGCCGGTGGATTCCATCTGAAATGGCTTGCCGACCGCTTCCTTGGGAAAGTCAAAAAAATGTCCATCGAGGACGCCGCTCTCTTGAGAACGCACCGTGGCAACGGCGTGAGGTCCAACTATAGACCCCTCCTTCGCCCCGACACTGATGTAAGTGGTCCCTTTAAATTCGGACCGGTAAGGAGTGCCATCCGGATTGATTCGCTGCTTTAATGTCCATGTTCCGCCAATCAGACCCGTCACATCCGCAATTGTTTTCCGCTCGATCGCGAACTTTGTCGACGATTGCGCTGCGGCTAAGAATGCGCGATTGCGGATAAAGCGATAGCTGGGAGTTTTGACATAGCTCCTCCTTGCGAAAGTATAAATTCGGACGCACAACCGGCATTTCTCCGGACTTGCGAAATGCTCAGTGATCTTAAATCGTCCTGCGGATTCTGGCCGTCAGGAAGCGTTGGATTTCGTCAACAAGCCTGCGGATCTCGTCTTCGCCGGTGAGGTAGTGAACGCAGGCGCGTACGCAGGAGGGAGTCTCCATTGCTCTCACGAGAATCTGCCGGGATTCAAGGTATTTCACGAGGTGTTCCGGCGCCTTCAAGCGCTAGGTTTTCCCGCAGCCGTTCGGCCGATCTGTACGACCGCCGGACGGCTGCTCTTATTTTTTAGCGAGACCGCATGACTTCCTATCTTTCCGATTGCGTGTTTTTCCTGCCTGGCCTTGACAACTATTGGAGCGGCACTCAATATCAGTGCACGCTTAGTCCTGTCCTGAGCCCCAGTGAATCCCTTGAAGTAGCAATCCTACGCCGCTTGCCCGCGGGCGCCACGCCCGTCCTGCCAGAGCAGCCGCCGCGCGATAGCCAAATATTCGCCGGCGAGATTCCTATTCGCACGGGGACTGCCGCTAAAGTTGTCGCGGCCGTGTCTCCCAGTTTAGAGACGATCTGGTATGTCGATGTCAATCTCGACGGGAAGTTCACGAAGGAGGAGCGAATCCGGCCTGGCGCTGAAGGACAGCGTTTCGATTTGCCGGTTCGAATTGGCTCTTTCAAGTCGTATCCGCTCTTTGTCAAGGAGCAGGTCTTGACGCGAGAGCAGTCGGCGGAGTTGCTGTCGAAGGGAGTCTGGCTGCTTCTATATTCGCGCCAAGCCGAAGTGCGCGGCGTGCTCGATATGCAAGGCCACCATACGCAAATTGGATATTCGCTCGATGCTGACAGCGGCGTTGTCGATCCGCGGAACGGTTGGGTCGGAATGGATGTCAATGGCGACGGACGGATCGATGAGACATCCGACAACGCCGAGAGCGCGAATGCACGCGATGAGACGATCGTGTTTCACATCGGCGCCGGATATTACGCCACGGCGAGCGTGAATCTAGAGAACCTTACCGCTCAGTTGGAGGAGCGCCCCGCTAGCGAGTATCTTATGATTCCGCTGCAGCCGGGGGGCGAGATCCCAAATTTTTCGTTCATCGATTTCGCAGGTTCCAAGCGCAGTGCGCGCGACGCGAAGGCTCATTTCACGCTGCTGTATTTCTGGGCGAGCTGGTGCATGCCGTGCCGCGCGGATTTTGACGTAATCGGGTTGAGCTCGGATGAAACTCTGGAGCGCGCTGTCGCTAGTCATGGGTCCGTAAAGTGGACAGAGGCTCGTCCGGACAGCGTCGAGGAGCTGGTGCGGCGGCGTTTTCGGATTCAGCAGTGGCCGACGTTGATTCTGCTGGATAGCCAGAGAAGGATTGTGTCGCTCGGCCGGGACGGTGAGCTTCCGTTGCGCAGCGCGGCTCTGCGGACCACGTTGAACGAATTGCTGGGGCGACGATAAGAAGCCGGCAGGCTACAAACGCGATGGCCTGCCCTAAGCGCCAGATTAGCGATTGTTCGGTTTGAAGAGTCCGATCACGGTTCCTTCGGGGTCTGCCATCCACGCGAATTGACCCGTTGGAATTGTGATGGGCGGGACGATCGTCTTGCCGCCTAGCGCGGCTGCTTTCTCGAGAGTGGCGGCAACGTCGTCGACGTCTACATAAACGGTTACGTAGTTGTGAGGTTCGTGGCCCAGCGCGACAATATGACCCGGAAGATCGGGCTGCTGGCCGGACGACGATGTGATCCTGGCGGCGGGACCTGCATTGTCGATTTCCCAATCGAACATCTTGGAGTAGAACTCGCTGGTCTTACCGCGGTCTTTGCAACCAATCTCAAAAAGCACAACGGGTCTATGCATACAAGGTTTGTTTCCTCTCCCTTAAATAGTTTACTCGGCGCGAAGAACATTGCTGACGTTGCAACGCAAGGCTCGCAATCCCGGCACCAGACCGGCGATCGCCGCAACCGCAAGCAAGAATAACGGCGCGGCAGCGAGAATAAGCGGATCGCGCGGCGACACGGTGTACAGGAAGCCTTCCAGGGCGGGATACAATTCCCAGATAATGGCGAACCCGAACAGGATTCCGATCGACGACAAGAACAGCGCTCCGCGCACGCTGAGCCACAGAACATCGATCGGCTCCGCCCCCAAAGCGATGCGCACTCCAATCTCACGCGCACGGCGCTGCATTTGATAGGCGATGATCCCATAAAGGCCCATCCCGGTAAGCGCCAGCGCAAGAGCGCAAATGACCGCCGACACAACGGCCGTGATTCGCTGCAAGGAGATGCCTCCGGAAACGACGGTTTCCAACCGTGTGGGGCTGCCGACAGCAATATCCTGGTCCATGCTACGAAGAACGGTTCTGGAAGCGTTCACGAAGCCCAAAGGATCGGAGTTCGTTTTCATGATCACCGACATTACGCTGAACGGAAACTGCGCGTGCGCCATGTAAATAGCGGGCTGCGGCGCCGTCATTATATTTTTTTGCCGCACATCGCCAACGATACCGACGATCTCGCGCAAGGGCGGATCGAGGCCGAGCGCGACGCGGACCCGTTTCCCAAGGCCGTCTCCCGCGGGGAAGTTAACTCTCGCGAAACTCTCGCTCACGATTACCACGGGAGCGGATGTGAGCGTATCCTGCGGGCCGAAGGCGCGGCCTCTGATCACTGGGATTCGCAGGGTTTCAAAATAGTTCGGCCGCTCGCCTTCAGAACGAAGGCTCCCGTTTCCATCGCGCTGCCAGGCGACCGGTCTCGCCGCCTCGTCGATGCCGCGTGAGAGGGCTGGGACAGTTTTAAGGAACGGCCACCGCCTCGAGCGGCAACGTGGTTACATTTGATCCGTTGGAACGTTCTATTTCATAAAATAGTATTCGCCCCGCTAGCGCCGGTATAGCCACGGAACAACCACTGTCACAAGCTATGGGACTCTGGGTCTCACCAGCAAATAGAAAGGGACTCGCGGACGACGGCGAAGCCGACGTCCAGCAGGTCTCTTGCCGTCCAACACAGTAAAGGTTTGCTGGATTTCCGTTCTCGCCGTATCCGAACGCGATTCTTATGCGATCGCCGGCAACGCCGCTCAACTTCACGGGAATGTTGACGAACGCCGTGCGATTGGTGGAATCAGTGACGGGCCACGGTGGCAGTTTCATCGCGAACCATTGCATGCCCGCGCCATATTCTCCTTGACGCGCTCTCCCGCCGATAGGATTATTTGAAAACAATCCCCACTTACCGTCTGGCGTAGTAATCCAGTTCGAAAAGCTGTAATGATTCGGAGTCAACCACCAACCCATGGTAAGACGACGCACGCCGGTCGCGTTGGTGTCAATAGGCGTTTGACGCACCTGAACCGCCCACCCCGCACCCGGCCACAAGCCGAATGCGCAGGGGCTGCCCCATGAAGAATCGTTGGCCAGACATTGGCCTGCATCGTAAAAGCCAACTCCGGCAAAGAACACATCTCCGGGTGAAGAGCCGGGCCGGCACTCTCCCCCCAGGAAGGCGACGCAGAACTTGCCGCGGTCCGCATCGGTAATCAGAGAGGCTGGCCCGCTCTTATCCACAAAGTAAGTGTGCGGCACATCGGTCATAAGGACCGGTGCGATTTTGATGTCCGTTGCCGTGTTTATAACGGGGATTTTATAGACGATCGAAGTCGTACTTCCAGGATCGTAGGAAGTGCCCGCGATGCGCGTGAGAGTGCGCGTCCAGCCGATGCTGTCCCCATTGTTGCGTCCGTTTCCGAACTCGGCGTTGATTGCCATCCAATCGCCTTTCCAACCTTGTTCGCCGACGGGAGTCTGGTTATAGCGGATCCTTTTACTCGGATAGCTCTCATAGTTGTTGGCGGCAGTGTATGAAGGGCTGGACGCGAAAAATGGGAAAGAATTGTGGTTTTGGGTGAACGGCTGCGATGAGAATTGCGCGAACGTTTCGTCGACGGCGTCGTCGGGGACACCGGTCATATATCCGATCGCGGTGGTGAGACGCCCGGGTGCGCTCCCCGGCACGATGTCATAATGTACGCCAATACTGGGCAGCACGGCATACTTGATGGGAGGCCCAGGATTAATCGATACCTGCGCGATCGTGTTTTCGGCCCACAACGTCCAACCCGGCGAATGTTGCAACGCCCAATAGTCCGTGGGGCCGGTGGCGCCACGCCAACCAAAGACCGGATCGTCACCGTACGACCTCAATAGAGTCACAACGATTTGGTTTTCGCCCGCCGAACGATCCACTTTGAGCACCATGAGTATCTCGTGGTTGTTGCCGAAATGCGATAAGTCGGAAAAGCCGTCGCCAACGTTAATTTGATGGAGCATCGATCTGTTGGGATTAGTGGGATCGGAGGCGCAGGGGTACTTCGCCTGTTCTCCAGCGTGTGGATAGTCGGAGCATGCCTCCGAGTTCAGACGGACGGTGACGCACCGCACCTTGCGCGCCGCGCTGGTACCAATGCCGGTGTCTTCATAGAGGGGACCTGGGAGCGATAATGCCGCTGGATCGGGACAAGTCTCTGCAAAAACGGCGAACTGCGTTCCAGCGGGCGTGTTGTTGACCTGAGTATAAGAAGCGGGTTGAGTGAGGGCGGGGTCCAGATATACGTCGAACTGATTGGCGGCGCAGCCCGAACACGAAACTTTGGCGTAGTATTGCGTGGTATCGGTCAGGTAGTGGCTTGTGAAGGCGATGGGGTCGCCGTCGCGCGCAATCAACGTTGTGGAAGGGAAATATGCGTTATAACCTTGCGACGATGTGTTGACCGTAGCTCGCGCGTGGCCCGAGACGTTCGATATGCCGGTGAGAATCAAGTTATACAGCGGTGGATTCATGGAACAGGATACGGCGCCAGTGAGAGCTCCGAACGATGACGAGTTCAATGGCGTCGTACCCTGTGGATCGACATAAAGAGAGAAGGTGTTGTTATCGATTTTGTGAGCGTAGAACGTCCCGTTTATGGCGGCCCAGGAGCCGCTTCCGCCGGAGCATTGAATCTGAGCGCCCGCGAACGACTTAAAGGCTGTCAGATTGTCGAGGTTGTTATTAGAACTGGATAGAACCACCGGGCTCGCATTTGTAGCGCCACTAATAGGAATGGACCACCCGGAGAAGATACCGGCCCTGCTAACCGCGGCGCCTTGACTTACAAACGGTCCTCCAAGCGTAACTCCCGTGGCGCTGAAGGATACAGGACCAAGCTGCGAAGAGGCGGCCGACACGGATGTGAAGCTGTAACCGCTCACGCCTTGGGCGCTGAAGTGACACGTTGAATAAGAGAACGGATAAACGCCAAATAACGGAAGCGAACTCAGCAATTGGCCAGTCACGGCATCCGTCCAAGCGAGCATGCAAAGCTGGTCGCCACCCTGGCTGGTATTCCATTGTAGAATTGCGTCTCCGCTTCCGTTGTCGATAGGGGCCTGGACACCGAAGTTAGGCCAGAGTCCCGTGTTCAAGGCATTCGCCGTGGGTCCCCCTGCCGCGACGATCGCTGCCGTCGGGTTGGTAGAACTGATGTTGGTATAAGTGAAATTGTCATTGTGAGTGTGCGAGACATCGTCAATCTGCACCTCATGATAGTCGTTCGGAATATGTGCGGCCTTGTATGTATTTCCACCAAAAGCCGGTGCTATGAAAGTACGCGCATCCGTGAACTGCCCGACGCCGGTAAGGTGGACTCCGGAAGTTGGATTATAAAGATTGCTTTGCATACACATTCGCCCGTTGTCCTGGATCAGATATATGCCTAAGCCCGGCATACCGCACAAGTAGCCGCTTGTTGGAGCGCTTAGGACATTGCCGTCGCAATCGGTCTGAATGTCGTTTACCTTGGCCGTTCCACACAACCAAATGGAACCGTTGGAGCCTGGCGACGCTTGTCTGACCTGATAAGTCTGAGCCGTGAGAGATACATTCAGCGTTCCGGCATTCTTCAGGATGACCCGGACACCGACCGCAAGTTCCTGAAACGAGCAATGCTGCAGATTGAGTCCCGTCTCTTGTACCGTAATCGAAGAATTGGAAACTACCTGAGAGACAGTGACGAGAGAGTTCGCGCCCGTGGAGCAGGAAGACAGGTAGAACTTCGTGCCAGGTTTGCGGTCCAGGTTGAAGCCCGCGGCGGCCGGCGTGTCCATGGTAACCGTGCTGCCCGAAGCGCTGACGCCGGTGAGCGAGACGTTGTGAAGGTCGTAATTTCCAAAGGCTACCTGCATTCCTCCCCAGCCGGAAAAGTTGGCTGAGATAGTGGAAGAAGGTATGACCGGATAGGATTGCGCCGAGGTATTAAAAGTCACATCGATTGGCGTGTAGTTAGCGCAAGTCTGACCACTATCGGTGGACAGGCACCATTCGGAGACCACGCTCGGCGAGGACGCCGACCCATAGGGCGTTACCAGAATGTCGGTGAACACCTCCGCATACGGAGGGTCCTGGGCGAGTACCGCGAAGAGCGGCGCGTTGGGGGTGCTAGTGGAAGCGAGTGTAGAACTCGACTTGTTAGTGATGAAGTTGCCAGGATTAGTCCAGGCGGAGCCCAGGTCGACAACGCCGGTCCACGTCATCGACTGCGGCTGCGAGTCGTCGAAGTTATCGGTGGCGCCGGTGATTCGCTGAACCAGAACGCCTGTGATGGGATCGATGTACTGGGCAATCCGTCCAGCGACACTCCAGTCGATGGTCGGCTGCGGCATGCCTCCCAGAGGCGATCCGGGCGTGGGGATTGGAAGTTCGGAATAAGTGGAAGCCATTGGCAAGTTATGGGTGGAAGCATGAGTGACACCGGTGTCAGCGCCGCCATTGCAACCGACAGTGATCGTATGATCGCTATTCACCTGCAGAGCGGTCGAGTACCAGCGGCCGTCTGATCCTTGTTTCACTTCGTCGTGCCCGCCGAGGAACACCGTTCGATTCATGCCGTTTAGCAGCGTCGGCCAGCGGAAACCATTTGCCGCAGTCCGCGCGAGATCGCCGTTGGAATTCGGGAACTTCGTTGGATCGAGATCGTTAACGCTCGGACCGCCATTATTGTCTATCGCAGATACGGTGCAGGCGGCGCTGCTGGTGGCTGTGTAGTTGATAACAATCTGTGTTTCCGTCGAGCCGGCGATGTTTATGGGAATGTCGGCAGCCATCGCGGCAGAGCACGCTAAAACGAGTGCGCAATATCCGGCAACGCCTTTGTATCTTGATCCGGTCATTTGAATTCAGTGCCTCCTACTCCTTGCGAGTCGCCTTTTCGACCTAGGTTAAGATCGGAGCGAACGATGTCAAGGGGATGGATACCGCAAGTTAAAGATGTCAATAGAGATTCAGCTCGCACTTTTTTTGCACTGACTTATCCACGATTCTCATTTTTGCTCCAGAATGTATATCGAAAACCGATGCGGTCCCAATCCGCCGATGGTTGAACTGCGTTCCAGCATCACAGGAAGATCCTGCCAGCGAATCTGGCTCGAATAAGGCGGCCGATCCATTGTGACCAGAGCTTTGGCGCCGGTTCGCTCGACTGCCGCTAGACAGTTCTGAAAATCGGCCGGACTCAGCCGTGACAACTCGTCAGGATCGAGCACCTGCGCGACCACGTTCAGTTTCGCGATCCAGGCATAATAGGGTTCAAAGGTTTCACCAACAACGGCAATCCGATCGCCGTCGTGTAGCCCCGCCGACCTTAAAGCTTGCGCCGTGACCATATCGCTGGTGGGGCCAGGAGTCGCGACACTCTGAATGGTTCTTCCAACAGCCAGCGCCAGGCGAAACGATGTTGGTAACAGCAAGGTTATTCCGATCAGTGCGAGAATAGCTCCTTTCGAAACGATCCTGGTCCACCGCAATCCCGCCGAGAGAGTGGCGGTCCACAGCACGGCCATGAATCCTCCAAGAAATCGTGATTCGGTGTGGACGAGACTATAAACGGCAAGACACCCGAGCGGCCACACAACCAGCCAAATTGATTGCTTGCCCAACCAGGCGGCGCCTGAACCAGTCGCGAGCAGAACGGCGGCGGCAGCGATAAGAACAGAAATATCGATTCCCATATCGGCGTATGCCATCAGAGTGATTTTCATCGCCGCAATTTGCTGTCTTATATTAAATGAAGCTTGGATGCCTTGCGACCAATAATAAGGGTCGTACCAAAGCGGGTAGGTCGCTTGGATGGGCGTCGCGAACTCGAGAGTCACAGGATTGTCGAAAATGCGCCGTAGAGGATGCACTAAGTGAACTTGCGTGTCCAGGGCAACCCGCTGGACGCCTGCGGCGCCGTTGACATACCAGGCGTAGTTCAGACGTCCCGTCTCGCCGAAAGTAGAGCGGCCAGCGACGCGGCTTTCGAGCATGATTAGAGGCAGGGATGTGACTGCGAAAATGGCGGCGGCGAACAATACAGCAAGCCGTGACACGCGCGGCGCGGGTGGAAACAAGAAGAGCACAATCAACAGCAACAAAGCCAGCGGAAAGACAACGGCTTTGATGTAATAGCCAGCCGCCAGCACGATACCAAGCAGAGTCGGGAACTTCCATTGAGAGGCTCCGCCGGCGATCCTGCAAACGATGCCGGCGGCAAGAAGAACCACTATTCCAACCGCGAGATCCGGCGTGCAGTTATGGATACCTAACCAATCGATTCCGAACTTCAGGAAGATAATGAAGCCGCAGGGAATCAACAGCTCGACGCTTAGGTCGATGAGTTTCGACCACGCGCGCAAGAAGAAGACAAATGCGAATGTCGCTACGGCGAAGAGGATGTAATTCAGCAGGTGCGCGAACGCGAACGAGGTAGCCCGTGCCGGCCGAAACAGCGCGAGCAAGACAGCCAACATCGCCGGATAGCCAGGGCTCCAATAGGCGTTGATGAGGGCCGCGATGTCACCGTGGGCGGCGTGATCGGCAATCTGAAGGTAGCTGAACCCGTCCGGATCCATTTCCCGGTGGTGCGCCCACGCGATTACAGCGGCCCACGCCAGGCAAAGCGTCACCCAGGTCCGAATCGAACATAGCACTCAGTCCATTCTAAACTGCTCTCTTTCCTGCGGCCGCTTGTTAGAATCGAGTTTCTTTCATGGCGATCGACTGGTTTCCCCTCTGGCTGAGTCTGAAGGTCGCCAGCGTTTCCACGGCGATCGCAATCGCGGTGGGGCTCTGGATCGCATGGACACTGGCGAATCGCGGATTCCGGGGGAAGGAAGTTCTGGATGCGGCCATCACCCTCCCGCTGGTGTTGCCGCCAACTGTTCTTGGATACTATCTTCTCGTCGCGTTTGGACGCGCCAGCCCGCTAGGCAAAATATACGAGTGGGCGGTGGGCCAGCCTCTGGTGTTCACGTGGCAGGCGGCCGTTGTTGCGGCATTGTTCCATGCAACGCCTTTACTGATAAAGTCGGCGCGGGCGGCTTTCGAAAGCGTCGATCATTCCTTTGAGCGCGCTGCTAGAAATCTCGGAGCTTCGGAATTGCGGCTCTTTTGGCGCGTGACGCTGCCGCTCACGCGCCGGTCGATTTTAGCGGCATCCGCACTGGCGTTCGCACGCGCGTTGGGCGATTTTGGAATTACATTAATGATCGCCGGGAATATACCGGGCCGCACGCAAACTGTATCGCTCGCGATTTACGACGCGGTCGAATCCGGCAAGGGCGCAGCGGCGCGAACGTTGGTTCTGGTAATCTCGGCAGTCGCGCTGATCATACTGAGCGTGGCAAACCGATTGGCCACCAATCCGTTCGGGGCTCGGCAGACACCAGTATGATCGAAGCGCGAATCGGTAAGCGGTATGCACCAGGTCCTGAATCCGCCGGCTTCGCGCTCGATATTGAATTCAAGGCCGGGGATACAACGACGGTTCTTTTTGGGCCCAGCGGCTCGGGTAAGACTCTCACGCTGGAATCTGTGGCGGGTTTTGTGCGGCCGGACCAGGGCCGCATTTTATTAGATGGCGACATTCTCTTCGATGCCGATTCGGGCGTCTGCATTCCGCCGAGGAATCGCCGCTGCGGGTATGTTTTCCAGAACTACGCGTTGTTTCCGCACATGACGCTGCGGAAGAATCTCGAGTTTGCGGTGGAGAAGCGGCCGCGGCTGGAGCGGCATCGGCGGGTGCATGAGATGCTCGAAAAGTTCCATCTTTCCGAAGTCTCAGGGCGGCGTCCGCATGAGGTTTCGGGAGGGCAGAAGCAGCGCTGCTCGATCGCGCGGGCGCTGATCGGATCGCCGCGATTGTTGCTGCTGGATGAACCGGCGCGGGGGTTGGATGCTCCGTTGCGGGCCGAGTTGTACGCGATCCTGCGCCAAGTGAGAGCGGAATACGGCGTGCCGGTTTTGTTAGTCACGCACGATCTGGACGAAGCGCTGCAGCTTGGAAACGAAATGCTGGTGATGCGCGAAGGCCGGCTGGTGCAGAGCGGGACGCCGCGCGGCGTAGTGGAGGAACCCGCGAACGTGGAGGTCGCGCGATTGCTCGGATTGTACAATCTGCTGCCGGTGGAGATTCGGGCGCTCGATCCGGGACGCAATTCGAGCCGTCTGCGATATCGGGAATTCGATATCGCGGGCCGCTACATTCCCGGCCATCTCATCGGGGATCATGTCTGGATGTGCGTGCGGCCGGACCAGCTTCAAGCGACGCCAAGAGACGGCAAGCTCGGGCCGAATCAGATACCCGGCGCTTTGAATCACGTGGTGGATAAGGCTGCGGGAGTGCGGCTCGAATTTGAGAACGAGCTCGCGGTTGAAATGCCGCGTGCTGAATACGACCGCTTCGAGCGCGTCAAGGAGTGGGTGATTCAGTTTTCGCCGGAATCATTGAGGATTGTGTGAGGCGCTACTGCATCACCGATTCTCTGGAAGTTGTACGGCGCGCCGTCGATCTTGACGCGGACATGATCCAGATCCGGGCCAAGGAACTGAGCGCTCGCGAACTGCTGCGGCTCTGTGAACAAGCCACGGCGATCGCGGGCAAGAGAGTTTTGGTGAACACGCGCACCGATATCGCAATCGTTTGCGGGGCGGGCGGGGTGCATCTGCCCGCGAATTCTCCAGTGCCGCGGCGTATCGTGCCGGAGGGTTTTCTGATCGGAGCGTCGTGCCACAACGTCGACGAGCTTCAGACGGCGGAACGCGAGGGCGTCGATTTCGCGGTCTATGGGCCGGTTTTCGAGAGCCCCGGAAAAGGTCCGGCTATCGGGCTCGACGCGCTTCGCGAAGCGGTTCGCAGCGTGCGGCTGCCGATCTATGCGCTGGGAGGAATCACGGAAGAAAACGCGGCTTTGTGCATCGAAGCGGGAGCTTACGGAATCGCTGGAATCCGATTTTTCTTGGGCGCAGAGTGAATCTCCTGCAAGCTCCAGACGCGGATCGGATCGCGGCGGCGTGACGCTATCGCTTCGACGGCCGCTTTGGCCCCGCTCATGGTGGTGATGCATGGGACGCGATAGGTCACGGCGTTGCGGCGAATGGTTTTTTCGTCGCTGAAGGAATGCGCGCCGGTGGTGGTGTAAATCGCGAGATGCAGCGTACCGGCTTTGAGCAAGTCCACCGCGTTGGGACGGCCTTCGTTCACTTTGAACACCGTTTTGCATGCGATGCCCGCGGCTTTCAGCACGGCCGCGGTTCCGCGCGTGGCGACGATGTTGAAACCGAATTCGGCAAATCGTTTGGCGAGCGGCACAGCTGCCGCTTTATCGCGATCGTTGACGCTGATGAATACCGACCCCTTATCGGGCAAAGGCGTCCCGGCACTGAGCTGGGCCTTCGCAAACGCTTCGCCGAAATTTTCGCCGACACCCATCACCTCGCCCGTGGATCTCATTTCGGGACCAAGCGCGGGATCGACTCCGGGGAATTTATTGAATGGGAAAACGGGCGACTTCACGAAGAATTGCGTGACGGGAAGAACGCCGCTGGTGATTCCTCCAGTCATCTCCGCGAACTCCGAGAGTTTCTTGCCAAGCATCAAACCAACTGCGATTTTGGGCAGCGGAACTCCGGTGGCTTTACTGACGTACGGAACCGTTCGCGACGCGCGTGGATTCACTTCCAGCACGTAAACCTTGCCGCTCTTGATGGCATATTGCACGTTCATTAGTCCGATGACTTGAAGCGCGCGGGCTAGCTTGGTGGTGTATTCCTGAATCGTTTCGATGACCTGGGGCGAGAGACCTTGTGGAGGGAGGACGCAGGAGCTGTCGCCGGAATGCACGCCGGCTTCTTCGATATGCTCCATGATGCCGGCGATCAGCACATCATCGCCATCGCAGAGCGCGTCGACATCCACCTCGGTGGCATCTTCAAGGAAACGGTCGATCAATACCGGGCGATCCTGCGAGAAGATGACGGCCTGCTGCATGTAGCGTCGGACCATCTCTTCGTCGTAGGCGATAACCATGGCGCGTCCGCCGAGCACGT
>JBEKUT010000024.1:0-36674 GCA_049514735.1 Bryobacteraceae bacterium | reverse complement strand
TTGCCTATCGCCGAGCGCACGCCCCCGCAGACAGGAGCGGTTAGCGGCCGGGCTGTTGCGAAGGATGAGGCTCATATTGCGGTTGCGACCGCGGCGAATAGCTTTTTCGTCGTGCCGTCAACGGTTCTGGGTCGGGATGTAGAAATCGGCGAACGATTGTCTCTGCGGTTTCACCAGGGTCGTGCGTCTATCGATGACAGCAGGGATCGAGGGAGATGAGGTACGAAGGTCGTAACAAAGAGGTCACACGGGGAGGGCACTGTCGTTCCCGCAAACTCTATTCGAGGGTCTGGTGAAGACAAACTCGGGACCATTCACGTGCTTGGATACATGTTTTTCGCTCACCCGGGGGCATTCCTTGTTTTGCGCGTTCTCAAACTCGGCGTGCGTGTTCGTACAAGCGAGCGCAATCGGCCTCAGTGTTAGCGATCATCTGAAAACGTAGAAATCTGGACGCCTCGCCGACCGGGGACGTTGACGCGAGATCCGTCTACGGCGCGGAAGCCCGTCGAATGGGTTGGTCCAGCGATTCTCGTGACCGCAAACGAGGCACCGGGAGCGGCTGGTTGGCTGAGTCTGGCGCGGGGTTGTGATCGAAGCAGGACCCTGATGCGTCACGCGAGGCTGACATCGCCGTTGCCGATAGGACTGCTGGCGCTGGCTGTGATTTTGCTTGCCTACCGCAGAGGCCTGGTATCGGCGGCCCGATGCCCGCAGCTGCTGTTGACGCATTCGCTTCCGGCAACCGTCGCTGCAATAGCGTTGGCCTCGATCACAACTCGCACAGATGGTGAAAAGCGTATTGCACGTAGGGTCAAAGCACCGCCGCACGCGAAGACCTTCGGTAGGCCGATCTGCTGCCATCATCTCAACAGAATATGCCAACAGATGATCGGAGAGATGACTGCGCCTTCGGCGCGATGATGTCGCTCGCCCTCGGTCGAAGTTCAGAAAATTACGTTTTCAGATGATCACCGACGGTGATTCTCCCACTTATTTGAGAATGCGCTGGTCAATCTCGTGAACGGCGCTGTCCGATGCGAAGGCTCAGATTGCTGCGTTCGATAATCGAGGTGCAGATGCGGTCACGGTCAGGATTTCCGCAAACTGGGACTACCTCCACGGACTGAACTTCGGCAGGCGAATACTTGCGCTCGCCATCCGCCGCGGCGCGGTAGACCTTAATGAGCGTCGCGAAATCGACGCGTTCTCCGAAGGTGTCCGGGATTGAGTTTTTGTAAGCCCCAAATCCGTCGCTGGTGATCTGGAATCGGCCAGGTGCGATGGCATCGCGCACACGTTCGATGAAAGGCTTGGTAGTCATCTGATCGCGCTTGCCATGGCGACATTCAGCACAAGCTCGCTGTTCGTTCGATGGCGACGAACGTATAGCAATCGCCTAGGCTTTGATCGTCTTCAGGCTGAACGCGCTTTTCCTTTTTCCCGATGTAAGACCACACTTCGTCAACTTCCACATCCTTAGCTTTTCTCGCATCAGTCTGGGCCGTACATGAGCGTTACGAAGGGGCGCTCACATTGGATTCACCTGAATATTCGGGCCTTCTCGTCGCGGGTAATTCCTCAAATCGACGCCTACGAGCAGGAACTTCGGACAAGCGCGGATGCTCGGCTTAGGTTCCACGAAAAGTCGAAAAGGCACGTCAGGACCATACCTGCAGAGGCAGCTAGAATTGCCGACGCGTTGAGATCGGTTCTCGGGGAGACGCACTCTTAAGAAGGGAGATTCACTCCCTAGACCCGCGGAAGTGGCGGCGTTCCTCGCCAAGACCAAGGACGCGGCCGGCCCGGACAATTCGAGCCGTTCAAAACCACTCCTCAGTTTGATAGCACCGCGCAAAATCCTAACTGGATGAACTGACGAACTTCGCGGTGGCGCGTTGCGTCCTAAGTACCTCGCCCAGCAGAAACACGTCGGTGAGCAGCGCACGCAGATGCATCGATGCATTCAAATTGTCGATCAACTGAGAGCCGATTGATGGCTGCGCGAGTACGAGATCGATGGCGGCAAGCGAATCGCGGGCGTCGCGATCCAATACCGTAAGGAAGGCGGGGAGGCGATCTTCCCGTTCGAGGCCATCGTTCGGCATCGCCGCCGCACAACTCTCAGCAAGTCCACTGAGCGCTTCCACCGCACGATTCAAGAATTCCCGGACTTGTGTCCCCGACTTACTGCCTTCGTCACTCGGGAGCCCTTGTGCTGCATACGCCAGCATGAACTCATAACATTCTTCGATTGCATCAAACCGCTCCCAGATACTGGTCAACATACATTAGGCTTCCTTATCCGTTCGGCGTGATCCCGTGGAGGGCACTTCCACTTCCCAGCGCTGCGGGTCGTAGTGCGTCAGGTAGAACTCACGCCTCATCGTACCGAAAATCATCGACTTGGTGATGTCGCGTTTCTCCGGACGAACCGCGAAGTATACGTGCACCATGATCAGAGCTATGAGTCCAACGCCGGCCAGTCCGTGGAGCACATACATGAAGCCCCAGGTCATGTCGCTGAACAGATACGGATTCCGAGGGAAGAAGATGGTACGCACGCGCGACATCATGAATACACCCGTTCCGATGGCAGACAGGCCGGCCGCTATGATCGCGCCGTGATAGAGCTTGTTCTCTAGCGGGTACTTCGCGAACCTCCGCGGAGGCGGCGCCGGGCGGCCCATAAACCTGAGCACTCTTCTCCTTGCATCCTCCATGTCTTCTCTATCCGGCCAAATCGCCCAAAAGTCCAGCCAAAAAGAGGCATGGACGATGTGAAAGATCACGGACACGGTGAGGACGGTACCGGCAATCCAATGGTAGGTCACCCAGTCAAACTGTACACCCACCTTCGGAAGAAAAGCCGTGAAGAGCAGCGTGAACATCGCGGCTGCCATGATCCAGTGAAACAATCGCGCCGTTAGCGAGTGTCTGGGGATCCGCGGCGGCAGCAGCGCCTCGAGGGTGGGAGAAACGCCGCCTGCAAACTCTTCCGATTTGGCGAAATAGCGCACGTAGATTGCGTGCACGATGAAGAACAGCAGGCCCGCGATCGCGGCGGCCCAGATCAAGAACCACGCAATGTGGATGGGAACATTCTGCCCCCACGGACTCGTGGCCCATTGCGTGATCGCCTTTACGATGGCCATCTTGCTTCCTCCACTCCGCCAATTGCGCGTTTCACGAGATTTCTCATCAACGGGATTTTATAGGCGTTGAACTGCAGCGGCACTGCTCCCTGAACGGCCAGCTTCCCGGCCATTTCACCTGTTGCTGCCGTCGCCGGCTTTCCGCGGACCGCATCTTCCACGGCTTTTAGACGCAGTGGACGGGCGGCAGCACCGTTCACGGCTATGCGGATGCTCTCGATCGTAGTACCGGAAACCTGCATTGCCGAGGCTACGTTCAATAAGGGGAAGTCCCAGACGTTCCGATCCCGCACCTTCTCGAAATAGAATCGTGCGCCGGCCCAGGTCGAAGGAATACGAACGGCCGTCAACAGATCGCCGGGCTTCAGTATGTGAAGGCGGGTAATGTCGATGTCGGGACCGATGAAATAATCCTCGGCGTCGACAATTCGCTCACCCTTGGGCGTACGCAGAACGAATTTGGCGTCGAGCGCGATCAGCGCCGGAGCCGAATCGGAAGGGTTCACCGCAACGCAACGATCCGCGTGAAGAATCGCGTGCTCACGGTTGCGGGCGGTTGGTGTGTCGGCATAGCACATGTTTCCGCCCGCACGGTAACAGGGCCAACCCGCGCGGTAATACCAACAGCGCGCGTCCTGCGATACATTACCGCCGATGGTGCCTTGGTTGCGGATTTGCGGCGAGGCAACCAGTTCCGCGGCCTCCGCAAGAAGGCTATATTTCTCTCTGATCACAGGGTGTTTCACGACTTCAGTGAGAGTAGTGGCCGCACCGATCTCGATGCCGTCGCTCGTACTTCGAACGCCCTTGAGCTCCTCGATTCCGCTGAGGTCGACCACGAACCTCGGTTTACGGATGCGATCCTTCAGCCAGTCGAAGGTATCCATGCCACCCGCCATTACCCATGCATCTTCTCCATGTTGTTGGAGAAGCTTCTGGGCGTCCGCGATCGAAGCCGGCTGAAGCAGCTCAAATGCGGCCATGACATCTCGTATTACAGCCATAGATTCCTCTCGAATTAGATGTGGGCCATTAACGGATTTTGCGCCGGCCGCCCAGCTTCGAGCGAAGTCAAGATCGTGTCGGCGTTGACGGGTGCGCGCTGGAAGATCTCGTCGCCAAGAGCGTCGGACAGGGCGTTCAAGATAGAGGCGCAGCCTCCCCCGACAGGCGGTTCGCCGATACCACGTGCGCCTACGGGGGTTTCAGGATCGGGAATGTCCAGTGCCGCCCATTGCATGTCTACTGGAACATCCAGAATGGTCGGCGGTCTGTTCTGATAGAACCTTTTCGAAACCATCTCGCCGTAGTGCGGGTCGAAGACCCACTTCTGACCGATGGCATGGGCGATGCCGAGCGTTGACCGCCCGAGAACCTGTCCGCCCAGCGCACGCGGGTGGAGCACTGTACCCACATCGGCGTAGGCAAGGAAATCGATGATATAGTACTTGCCGGTTTCGACATCCACTTCGATTTCCGCAAAGCTTGCCACATAGGAATGAGTCATCCCGTCGCGCGGATAATTGTCACGCGCGGCCGCGACCAGTCCCTGGCCCGCAAGGGCTGCGACGGATGCCTTGGTCCTCTTATTTACATCGGCGGGAGCTTCGTGGCCATCGTACTTACCACCGAGTTCAATCGCGCGCTGCGCAGCCTGTGCAAAGGTTATCCCTGAACTGGAACCTTTTCGGAAGACACGCTCGTTCGCAACTTCATAATCCTCGGGTTTACCGCCCAGGCTCTTCGCGGCGATCTCCTGAAGTTTCTGCCGGGCATCCATCGCCACTGCGTGGGCGGCCCGCGTCATCGCGTGTGTTGTCTGGCTGCCGCCGGACACACAGGTATAAGGAAAATGCTTCGATGTATCGCCCCACACGACATCGCACTTTTCCCAGGGAACGCCCAGAACTTCCGCACCTGCGCGATGTACGTCGATCACAGACTCCGTTCCCAGATTTCCGATACCGGACTGAAATTGGACCCGGCCCTCGGGTGTGATGACGAGCAGTCCATCGAAGCCAATGGTTCCACCGACGTAGCAGCTCAACGCCACACCGACACCACGTGCTTTCGAGCCGATCCGTTTGGGGTTTCGAGCAACCCTTTCATGCCACTTGAACTGCTCGGCGCCACGCTGGAGGGCCTCCTTGAGAAATGCGCTAGTCGCGTGCTGAAGTTTGCCCTGCACCATCGGCCCATAGGGGGCCTTGCCTTCCGGACAGTTGATGTAGCGGATTGCCACCTGGTCGAGGCCGAGCTTTCGGGCGGCTTTCGCGACGATCGGCTCGGTGATCGTAATGCCTTGCAATCCACCCGGCGAGCTCTGCGCACTGCGGGGCGGCGTGTTCGTCAGCACGGTCACACCGCGCCAGCGCATGGCCTGTGGTTGGTACAACAGCGAGACCATGTGCCCGGACGTCGGGGCATCACCCTGTGCGTCATAAGGACCGTTGTTCGAAATCACGAACATATCCAGAGCGAGGATTCGTCCTTCTTTGGAAAAACCGATTTTCATTCGTCCCTGGAAACCCGGCCGCGCGCGCCCGATAAAAGTCTCCTCCTCGCGGCTGATGCGCATCATCACGGGCGCGTTGGCCTTCTTGGACAGCAGCGCAGGAATAATCATCGTGACGCCGCCGGTGATCTTGCTGCCGAATCCGCCGCCGGTGTATTCGCTGATGAAAACAACTTTGTCCGGATCGATGTTCAGCCATCTTGCGATCGCAGGCACCGTTCGATCGGTGCTTTGCGAGCCGGAGTGAACGTAGACCTTGCCGTTCTGCCAATAAGCCATAGCGCTGCGTGTTTCCAGCGTCTGATGACTGACGTCGGGCGTGACAAATGTTTCATCGAGTACGAGTGCGGCGTTTTTGAAGCCTGCATCGAGATCGCCATACGACCATTCATCAGGCGTCTTGCCCATCGGCAGACGGCCGTACTTGGTCTCGTCGAAATCCGCCTCGGTCCACTTCAGTTCCTGGACTGCGGGCTGGCCGCCTGGCGGAGTCACCCAGACGTTACCGTCCGTTCGTGGATTCGACCCGCCGGGACGCAGCGTATCAAGCGGATCCACCACGAACGGAAGCCGCTCGAAATCAATTTGAATTCTCTCTACCGCTTCAGCTGCTGTCAGTTCATCGACCGCAGCCACCGCGAGTATCGGCTCGCCCTGGTAGACCGGCTCCAAAGTGAGACCGCGCTCGCCCCACTTGCTCGCCTTGATTACCGTCCCGTTGTCGGTGAGGGTATCGGCAGGCGCAGGCAGATCGTTCGCTGTGAGAATCGCTCTCACGCCGGGCATCGCCAACGCTTCGCTCGCATCGATACGCTTGACCCTGCCATGCGGCACCGGGCTGAGGAGGAGCTTCGCAAACAGCATGCCTTCGGCGCGAAAATCTTCCGCGTATTTTGACTTCCCTGTGACCTTCGCATACAGATCGGCAGTCACATAGTTCTTGCCGATCAGCTTGTATTGAGGTCCGTATTGGCGCTCGTTATCCGAGGTCGACATGGTTCACCTCCCGCATGTTCGCGGCGCCGCGCATCAACGCGGTGAGGATCTTGTCATAGTCCTGGCAGCGGCACAGGTTTCCCGAAATCCCGTGCGCCAGTTCGGATCGCGTGGGGCTAGGGTTTGTTTTCAGGAATCCGACGGCGGCCATGATGAACCCGGACATGCAAAAGGCGCACTGGAATCCCTGTTCGTCGACAATGCCCTGCTGAATCGGATGCAACGTTCCGTCGGCATTCGCCAGCCCCTCGATCGTCCGGACTTTCCGGTCACGCACGGTGTGAGTGAGAACGGAGCACGAATAATGCGGCACGTCGTCGAGCAGTACCGTACACGCGCCGCATTCGCCGCGGTCGCATCCTAGCTTCGTTCCCGTGAGTCCCAACTTGTATCGCAGCGTCCACGCCAGCGTCTCTTGCTTCATCACGTCGGCTCGCCGCCGCTGCCCATTGACGTTCAAGGCGATCAGCCGCTCGCCCGCATCGCCGGCTCCGTGGACAGCCGTGCTGCGGAACAAATAGGCGGCCGAGGAGACCACGGCGCCGCCGGCGATTACACCCCGGATGAACCTGCGCCTGGATAGCGCCTTCGGAGTCTCCAGGGGCAGCGGAAGGTCTTGACGATCCGGCATAATAACTTTAACGTTGCAACCAGGCGTCCTCGCTCTGGTCTTTGAGTTCAAAAGACTTATTGTCCGCTATGTGCCTGAGGAGTCGAAATATCGACACGGCTGCCTTCATTTCAGCAACCCGTCCCATGGGGTTCCTTTGCTGTCGATTCTCTCTGCCAAGGTAAGAATCGTACGGCCCGGCTTTACACTGGGGTAACAACCATTTCCTGCTTGGGGATGCTATCGAGCATCGACTTTCCCACTCCCAAGTGCTGATCCATCAGCAGGTGTGGTGTGTGCGCCATCCACTCCGCTAACGAGATGTCCTGGTATTCGCCACTCCTAAACATCTCGATGAAGACCAGATCCGAGTCGCCCGTATTCTCGATGTAATGGGGATTGGAAATCGGTATGTATCCGACATCTCCCTCTTCGAAATCCATCGTTCGGGCAGTGGAGCCAGCGGCGAAAACTGTCATGCGACCCTTACCTGTGATGTAGTACTGCCACTCATCGGCATTGGGATGCCAGTGCAATTCGCGCAGGCCGCCAGGCTTCAGAGTGACAATCGCGGCGGAAATTGGGGTAACCGGAAAGATTCTTGAGTCGATGATCTTTACTTCGCCGCCGCGAGTGACCTTGGTCGGCTTCATCGCGCTCGCCTTGAAGTCAAACGCTTTTGGAACCGTTCCGGTCCCCTGGGCCGCCTGGGCCTGTTCCGTTTTCAGATCCCCCGGCAGGCCGGTTTGAAAGATGAACAGCTCCTTTTTCGGAACCTTGTCGAAGGTCGATTGCGGCACGTCGAAGTTCTTTGCGAGCACCTCTTTCGGCGTATGCGAGAGCCAGTCGGTGATCAGGAAGGTATGAAACTCATCGAAGTTTCCGTCGTCGAAAACGAGGAGGAACTTGCAACCATCCGGGCCCAGGCCCTGAATCGAATGCGGCACACCCGGGGGAAACAACCACAAGTCGCCCTTGCCGACATCGCTGACAAAACTCTTGCCTTCTTGATTTACCGCAGTGATGCGAGCATTGCCGTAAAGCATAATGGCCCATTCCGCTTCCACGTGCCAATGGAGTTCACGGACACCGCCCGCCGTGAGACGCATTTCCACGCCCGCTGTGGTTGTCGAAATCGGCAACTCGCGGACCGTGACCTGGCGTGTCCACCCGCCGCTCTCCAGACGCTTGCGCGAGAGAGAAAAAGAATATTTAAACGGCTTTACGTTGCCACTATCGGTGGGCGGACACCATTCCGAATCCGGATTCTCCGCCGCGAGCGGCGCGTTTACCTGGCCGGGATTGATCTCGTTCGCCGCAGTGTGGCTAGCCGGCTGCTGCGCATCCGCCATTCTCCCGCCCACAACAGCAACGGCCGCGGCCGTAACAGCCATGGAGCCAAATCCAAAAATGTCTCGTCTACTTACCTTCGTCTCGTCAGTTTCAATATCAGCCATGGTTTGTCCTTTCAGAAAACATAAGTTGCGTAGGCAAACGGGTAGTTGTAATCTTTGCCGTGGGCAGCTTCATTCAAGTACTGGCCGGTAAACAAACGACAATAACCGAAGCCATAGTCTACATGCCGGCTCTGCTTATACTCCGCGATCAAGTCAAGCTCCGCTCCGAGATGGCTGCTGGCCGCCCCCGGTTGCGCAGCGATGGCGACGGCGCCGCTGGACGCATAGACTGCATCGTTCTTTGTGGCCAGCCAGAAATCGTCGAACATTTCAGTCAACGTCCACTTGGCTGCAACCTTTTCGTCGACGCCGGTTCGAACGTCCTCGATGTTCCTCCATCCGAACTGGTCGGCGAAGGAGATCTTGTCGTGACCGGAGGGATAAATCTGGTCGTGGGTGCCCCACGCATTGCTATCCGGGTTCTTGTTGCCGGAGGCGTAATTGTATTCAGCGAAAACTCTCGGCTGGGTGCGCGCGTTCCTGAAGGTATAGCCGGCGTTCCAGTGTCCGGCCCAGGCGTCGATCGTGTAAACTCCGAGCGAGCCGGTTTGCTTGTTCATTTCGACGTCGTAGTCGAAATTGCCATGAAAGGCGCCGGCGATGCGCGCACCTCCCGTTACTTCGCTGAGCGCCCCGTGGCCTTCGTTTTCCTGGAGCGGTACGTTGCCGGGAGCAACTCGCCAAAGCACGTAGGGCTCGAACGTCGCGCGCGGGATCAAATGCGTAAGGCTGGTATAGATTCCATAGACATTGTTGCCTTCGAGGTGGTGATCGGCGATGCCGTCCCTGGCGATGATGACGGATGACGCGAATATACTGACTTTGAATCCCGGCTGATGAAGGTCGAGTCTCACGGTGTCGAAGGTGCGCCCCATATTCAGCCAGTCGGACGGCCCAATCACCCGTTCGCCGCCAACGCTCAACATCTCGCGGCCTCCGATGAGGTCGAACCAGCCTTCGGTGGAGCTGCCAATCTGCGCATAGGCTTCGCGAATGTCCCAAATGTTTTGATAGGGCGGCCCGGTGGCTACGTGGTGATTGAAGAAGACTCGCGAATCCTGGGTCACCCCAACAATCTCCAACCAGTTAGTGGGTCGAATGTAGACGCCGATGCGGAGTTGGGTGAGGTCATACGTGTCGTTCACGGGGACGTAATTGAGTCCATCCTGACTTTCCACGCGGTTGCGAAACTGTCCGCCGAATTGAATCCAATGAGGGAGGAAGTGGTCTAGTTGGGTAATTGGGAATAACCAACCTTCCGGATTGGATCCGGTTACCCGTAGGTCCGTGGACGCATGCGAATTACCAGGTGTGTCGGGTGGGAACGGCACGGTAGAAGGAGGCGTGGATTGTTGAGCCATGGCGCCGCCGGCAACCACAGCGCTCAATACGACGAGGCGCGATAAGGAGTGGTCTATCTTAAGAGCGGACATCGCTGGACATTCCTTCCCGCTGGTATTCGCAACGGCTGGCAAAGCAATCCGGAGACCATTACCCGCGACCGAATTAAGGAATGGGCGCGCGACTCGAGCACGAATATTCTCTTGCAGTGAAGCTCGATCCGGCGTGGGAAGCTCCAACCTCGCGGTATATCGTGAGAGCGTTTTCACACTGTCGACGTGTCGCTCCCGCGACAGATGAATACCGGGTGTCGCCGGTCCGACAGACGAACATTTGTCCATTTCTTTAGATCGATACGGTGTTTCCCGAGTGAGACCCGAGAAAAACGTTTCACGGGCGATCTTCTCGCCGCAGAATTATCGCCGCATGCGATCGCGTATATTTCGAAAGTTGCCGCTCATGACGCTCTCACCAAACTCGCTCATGAATATCCTCAATGCGTCACCTCACCGTGTTCGGGTATCTATACGAAAAGCGGAGAACAGCCGCGGATCCCCGCCGCGCGGCGCGAATTCCTAACCCGTAACCATTCCGCTCGCCGGAGAGACGCCAGAGCGACACCTACGTCATGGCGTGACGGGGGTTCGACAGAAGATCTCCCGCGAAAGCTTATTGTTGGGTAATTTTTCAAGTTCCGCGTTCTGGTTCGCGAATTGCACCTCGATAATCGATGGTTAGAGAAGCTCATGAATCGTAGAAGCGCGCTTCTGGCGCTGGCTGGCGCGGGTGCGGCGGCGGGCCAAGCCGTATCCAACGGCATGCCGTATCGCACCCTGGGTAAGACCGGTCAGAAAGTTTCGGCAATCGGTTTGGGTGGGTATCATCTCGGCGATCCGCCCGATCCGGCGGATGCGGTCCGCATTACTCGCAGCGCCATCGATCGGGGAATTACGTTCATGGATAACTGCTGGGATTACCATCTTGGCGAAAGCGAGCGGCGGATGGGGATGGCCCTCCGCGACGGATACCGCCAGAAGGTTTTTCTGATGACGAAGTTCGATGGGCGCACCAAAGACGCCACGGCGCGCCAGATCGACGACTCATTGCAGCGCCTGCAGACCGGCCACATCGACCTCATCCAATATCATGAGAATATTCGCTTGGAAGATCCTGACCGGTTCTTTGCGGTCAACGGCCCGCTCGAAGCCCTGATGGAAGCGAAGAAAGCCGGCAAGATCCGCTACATCGGCTTTACCGGCCACAAGGATCCACTTGTGCACCTGCAGATGCTGCATTTGGCGCTGCAGCACAACTTCCATTTCGACACCTGCCAGATGCCGCTGAACGTTATGGATGCGCACTTCCGCAGCTTCGGACAGATGGTGCTTCCGAAACTAGTGGAGCAAGGCATCGGTGTCTTGGGCATGAAATCGATGGGCGATGGCAACGTACTGAGGAGCGGACTTGTGTCGCCGGTGGAGTGTCTGCATTACGCACTAAACCTGCCGACTTCGGTGGTGATCACCGGTTGTGAACGTATGGCGATTCTCGATCGGGCGATTGAAGCCGCGAGAACGTTCCGGCCGCTAACGCCAGTAGAAGTGTCGGCTCTCCTGGCTAAGACTAAGGACGCCGCCATGACCGGGCAATTCGAGCCGTTCAAGACTACGGCACAGTTCGACGGCACCGCCCAAAATCCGAAGTGGATGAGCTGACGAATAGGAGAAAAGAATGGAAAAAGAGGTCACTTCTAATAGCCGGTTGGGATTCATCGGACTCGGATACCTCGGCTCCCGTATCGCCCGGCGCTTGGCCGCCGCTGGATTTCCCATGGTGGTCCACGATCGCGAGAGCGACAAGACAAAGGAACTTGCGGCCCTCGGCGCCTCGGTTGCACTGAGCCCCCAAGAGGTGGCCAGCGATGTCGATGTAGTCCTGTCGTGCCTTCCAAGCGATGCCGCGGTGGAAGCTGTCTACCTGGGCACAGGCGGACTTCTCGAAAACGTCAGATCCGGCACGCGGATTGTCGAATTGAGCACCGTCTCGCCGGAGACTTCCCGAAAACTCCACGATGCGGCCAGGACGCGTGACGTTGCAATGCTGGACGTAGCGATCTCGGGGAGCACGCCCGCTGCCGAAGCTGGCAAGCTGACGCTATTCGGCGGAGGCGAGCGCGAAGTCTTCGACGCGATGCAGCCGATTTTTACTCCCATCGCGAGCCAGTGGTTCTACATGGGACCAAGCGGCTCTGGCGTGGCGATGAAATTGGTTGTGAACACGCTCCTGGGATTGGGCATGCAGTCTATCGCGGAAGCAGTGGCGCTAGGTTCCGGCCTCGGCTTGCATCGCGATATGCTTCTGGACACGCTAGCCAAGACCGCCGTGGTCGCGCCGGCCCACGCCGGAAAACTGGCGTCGGCGAAACGGAACGACTACGCACCGCAATTTCCAATTCGCCTAATGCGCAAGGATTTCGAACTGGTTTTGACGGCTGCGGCGCAGTGTGGACTTTCGATGCCCGCTACGGAAGCGGCCGCGGTTGTTAACTCCGCAGAATCCGCAGCCGGCGTCGAAGAGGACTTTTCAGCCGTGATTCGACGAATGGAAAAAGAGGTGACCGTGGAGCACGTTCCAGCACCGGTGGCATGGGGATCAAAATGACATTACGAACATTGGGACAAAGCGATTTGAAGATTGCGCCGATCGGCATCGGAGCGTGGGCCATCGGCGGAGGACAGTGGGAATTTGCGTGGGGCGCCCAGGATGACCAGGAATCCATCGCCGCGATTCATGCGGGATTGGATCGAGGGATGAACTGGATCGATACGGCGCCCGCCTACGGACTGGGTCATTCCGAGACTATCGTCGGGCGTGCCATCAAAGGTCTCGCCAAACGGCCCTACATCTTTACCAAGTGCAGCCTGGTCTGGGATCAATCCGGGAAAATATCGCACAACCTGCGGGCCGCCTCCATTCGCCGGGAAGCCGAAGCAAGCCTGAAACGACTGGGAGTGGATAGCATCGATCTCTATCAAATCCATTGGCCGGCCTGGTCCGGAAATCCCGAGAGTGCTTCGCCCGGCTCGATCGAAGAAGCTGTCGCCGAGTTGGCGAAACTCAAAGTGGCAGGAAAGATCCGCAATATCGGGGTCTCCAACTTCAATGCGTCGCAGATGCAGAGGGCGCAAAACGTGGCCCCGATCGCTTCGCTCCAGCCGCCCTATTCGCTACTATTCACGGATGTCGAAACCTCAACACTTCCATTCGCAATGAGTCAACATATCGGCGTCATTGTATATTCCCCGATGGCTTCCGGATTATTGAGCGGAGCTATGACGCGGGAACGGATCGCGGGACTTCCCGAAGACGACTGGCGAAAGAACAGCCCGAACTTCCAAGAACCGCTGCTCTCGCGGAATCTGCGGCTGGTGGAAATACTGCGCGCAATCGGGCAGCGACAAAACGCGACGCCGGGCGAGGTGGCCATCGCGTGGACTTTGCGGAATCCCGCCGTCACTGGCGCGATCGTCGGGGTCCGCAGCGCGCAGCAAGTGAACGGCATCGCCGGTGCTGCCAGCGTTGAGATCGACGCGAACGACGAGCGTGAAATTGAGCAAGCATTGGCACTGCAACCGGCCTGAAGAACTATCGGAACATGGTGCTGTTCCTCACATTACTGAGCGGATTGGCTTGGACGATTGTGTACACGGGCGCAATCCTCGCAGGGTACCGAGACAAGACTTACACAATGCCACTTGCGCTCTGGCCTTCAGCTTTGCAGGGGAGTCAACATGCCAGAAAATGCAGGTTTCATTGAGTCTCGCTCTGAATGCGGTTGATTTCCGCGTCCACCGAAGGGGTAAGATTCTGTGGTCCTTCGCGTTGGGCGGTTCGGTGGCGAGCGGTCCGCTGTTGGCAACGACATGTTCTATGCGTTCGAACCAGCGGCGCCTCTACGCACTTCGCGGTTGAGCGGCCGGAAGATGAGGAGATCATGAAGACGGCAAACATCTGGGACTTGATCCAAGGGGACGAGGGATGCAGAGACGGGCACTATCGCATCAAGCAGGATCTGCGCCCGGACAAGGCGGCCAACTCTGGCGCAAACCTCTCGGTGGAACTGGATCCGAGCGACTCCACTTCACTTCGAGCGCAAAACCCAACCGATTTGGGCAAGCTCCGGGTCGGAGCAGCGTCGGAAGAGGCTGCCGGCATTCCAGCCATCTGGAACACCATGCTCTATGGCATTGGTGAAATGGGCCCGCTTCGATCGTCCGAAGCCTTTTTGAAGATCAATCGGGTAACCGGGTTCGACTGCCAGAGCTGCGCATGGCCGAGTCCCGACCAGAAGCGGAAGGTGTTTGAGTTTTGCGAGAACGGCGCCAAGGCCGTGTCCGACGAGTCTACAAAGAAGCGCATCGGGCCGAACTTTTTCGCCCGGTATTCCATAGCCGATCTGACGGCGAAATCCGATTACTGGCTCAATCGGCAGGGCCGTCTGACTACGCCAATGGTACGGCATGCGAACGCGACGCACTATCAGCCGATCACATGGCCAGAGGCCTTTAGGATGATCGCGGAGGAGCTGAATGGTCTGGATTCGCCGAACCAAGCCTGCTTCTATACCTCAGGCAAGACCACCAATGAGCCTGCCTTTCTTCTGCAGTTGTTCGCGCGCGAGTTCGGAACGAACAATCTCCCGGATTGCTCGAATATGTGTCACGAGTCGTCGGGAGTTTCGATGGTAGAAACGCTCGGCGTCGGCAAGGGCACAGCGACGCTGGAAGATATGGAGAGCACCGATCTCATCCTCATCTTTGGAAACAACCCCGGCACAAACCATCCGCGAATGTTGACCTCGCTGCAGAAGGCCAAGGAGCATGGCGCCAAGATTATCGCCGTCAACCCTCTACCGGAGGTCGGCATGATGAGGGTCAGCAATCCCAATCCCCAGGATTACAAGAATCCTTTGGAATTGCCCATCGCGCTGCTTGGTAAAAGCCAAGCCCTTGCCGATCTGTATCTCCCGGTGCGCGTGAATGGAGATGTAGCGGCAATCAAAGGCCTTCTGAAGGACCTGTTCGAGCGCGAGCGGGCCGGACGGATCTCGGCGATTGACCGTGAGTTTATGCGCACCTACACCGAAGGTTTCGAAGCGCTGCTGGCCGACCTGGAAGCTACCAACTGGGAAGAAATCGAGGAAAACAGCGGGCTCTCTCGAAATCAACTGCGTGTCGCCGCCGATATGTACGCGGCCTCAAAGAAGACCATATGCGCGTGGTGCACCGGCGTAACACAGCACCGCAATGGCGTCGACAATGTTGCGATGATCGTAAATCTTCTATTGGTAGGCGGGCATATCGGGCGCCCCGGCGCAGGCACTGTATGTGTGCGTGGGCACTCCAATGTTCAGGGTGACCGCACAATGGGCGTGTGGGAGCGCCCGCCCAAAGCTTTTCTGGACGCCCTGGGGAAAGAGTTCAACTTTGAACCGCCGCGGAAGTCGGGATACGACACCGTCGAGAGTCTGCACGCGATGTTCGACGGAGAAGTTAAGGTGTTTTTTGCGATCAGCGGCAATTTCCTTTCGAACGTGCCTGACACGGTGTATAGCGCCCACGCCATGGAGCGCTGCAAGCTTACCGTTCATGCCTCGACGAAGCTAAATCGCTCTCACCTCATCACGGGCGAGCGAGCCTTGATTTTGCCCTGTCTGGGGCGGTCGGAGGAGGACATCCAGGCCACGGGTAAACAGGTCCTCACACTCGAAGATTCCATGGGCATTATCAATCCTTCTCAAGGCGTCTTTCCACCCGCTTCACCGCATCTGCTGAGCGATGTAGCGATCGTTGCGAACCTTGCGAAAGCTACTTTGGGGTCTCGGACCACCACCAATTGGCTTGGCTTTGCGGCCGATTACAATTTGATCCGCGATGCGATTTCCAGGGTGATTCCGGGCTTCGAGAACTTCAACGCGCGACTTGCCGGGGAGAAATTCTTTTATCTGCCCAATGCAGCCAAGCAACGTGTCTTCAAAACGAGCTCCCGCAAGGCGAAGCTAAGCGTTTGCCCAATCCCGAAGCACGACCTGAAGTCCGACGAGTTTCTTTTGACAACGATTCGCAGCCACGATCAGTTCAATTCCACGATCTACGGACTGAATGACCGCTATCGAGGCGTCTTCGATGGCCGCCGGGTGCTCTTCCTGAACCCGCTGGATATGGAGGCAAGAAATCTCCAAGCCGGTCAGATCGTGGACATATATAGTCACTTTGAAGGCGAGGTGCGCAAGGCTCCCCGCTTTGCGATCGTGCCATATGCGATTGCCCGCCGCAGCGCCGCCGCATACTATCCGGAGACCAATGTTTTGATCCCGATCCGTAGTGTTGCCGCCAAGAGCAATCAGCCAGCCGCTAAATCGATTCGCATTACTCTGTGTCCATCGGATTCCGGCGAGGCCCTGCGCTTTTCAGAGGCAGCTCTGGCTCGCAACCTGGATCGAACTGTGCCTCGTGTTCCCTAACTGGGATTGAACCTGACTGTGATCGAACCACGAATGCCGGTCAAATATGAGGCCTGCGTCGATCGCTTTCGTCATCGCGCTGTCGCCGTTCGTTGCCAGGGGACAGACGCCAGATCCTCAGCCACCGGGTCCGGCTCCAGACACCGCGCGTCCGGCGTTGAATCCCTTTCCCGCGTAACAGAATTGGATTTTTCTCTCAGACCCCTCGAAGCGCACGGACTTCTTCGACCCGGTGAAGTACATTTCGCTAGGCGAGAACCCGCAACTGCACCTTTCTCTGGGATTTGAATACCGCATCGAATACGAGTACGAAAACAACTGGATGTTTGGCGCCGGGCCTCAAGACCAAGATGGATACGTCATGAACCGGGTGATGCCCCACTTCGATTTCCACGCGGGCACTTACTTTCGACTATTTTCCGAATTCGAGTTCGACTTCGAAGACGGGAGGAATGGTGATTCGGTGGGCTCCCGCGCGCCACACACCATCATTGCATTCAACTTTGCCGCTTTAAGCCAGCTATGTTTTTCAAAACGGTGGCCTACGACGCCACGTCTGTCGCCGCGAATATCGGTTTCACGTTCCGATTCTAGAGAGCCGACAGTCGACTTTCGAAAAGGCATTCTGCATTTGCGAAGCTGACTCGAAGTCTTGTCATAGCGGCAATGCTGGAAGACCTTCGAGCGAAAATCTCATTTCTCAACGGGATCTCGCCGCTCTGCTTCTCTCTTTGCCTTACCAGTGAACCGAATCGAATGGAACTCGAGTTAAGGAGCAGGGCGTGTTTCGTGTCGGCTGAGTAACACCCTGTCGACCAGTCAACACCGATGCCGGCAGACGCAGTCAGGTGCACGGGCAAAATTGCGGAAGCAGATAGACTTGCGCGGAATCCTGTGTCCCAGTGGGACTGGTGCGGAACGTGCTTCTGTTGCGGGGGATGGTAACCGCGGCGACTGGTCCGATTATAAGGCGGAGATGATATGTGGATAGTCAAGATCGCCCTCGAACGTCCCTATACGTTCATCGTCCTTGCCTTGCTGATTCTCATTCTCAGTCCGGTAGTTATTCTAAGTACCCCCACCGACATCTTCCCGAACATCGACATCCCCGTCGTCGCCGTCGCCTGGACCTACACGGGGATGAATCCCGAAGAGTTAGAGGGGCGGCTCACAACCGTTTACGAAAAGGTGCTGACCACGCTGGTGGACAACATTGAACACATCGAATCGACTACCGTAAATGGAACGGCTGTCGTGAAGATCTTTCTACAACCGGCGGCAAGCGTCGACCGCGCTAATGCACAGGTCACCGCGGCTTCGCAGACCATCTTGCGCCAGTTGCCGCCCGGAACGTTGCCGCCGTTGATTGTGAACTACACGGCTTCCAGTGTGCCGGTTCTTCAACTCGCCCTCTCCGGCCCGGGACTCAGCGAGGCGGACCTGAACGATCTGGCCCTAAACTTCCTGAGGCCGCAACTGGTAACGATTCCTGGCGCGGCTGTGCCTTATCCTTACGGCGGCAAGCAACGGGAAGTGATGGTGAACCTGGATAGCGGACTGCTTCAATCCAAGGGGCTCTCGCCGCAGGACGTAGTGAACGCTGTGGACGCGCAAAATGTCATCGCGCCGTCGGGGACCGCGAAGATCGATCAATTCGAGTACGACGTTGCCACCAACTCAGCGCCAAGAACGGTGGAGGAAATGAATACTCTTCCGGTCAAAGTGGTGGGCAACTCGACTATCTATCTCCGGGACGTCTCGCATGTAAGCGATGGCTTCATCCCGCAGACCAACATCGTTCGGCAGGATGGACACCGTGGCGTTCTGACCACTGTCATCAAAGACGGCGACGCCTCCACGCTCAGCGTTGTCCAGGGTATTCGGAATCTGCTTCCCCGCGTGCAGCAGACGCTGCCGCCGCAGCTCAAGGTTCATCCGCTGGCGGACCAGTCCGTCTTCGTTCGCGCCGCTATCAGCGGTGTTGTGCGCGAGGCCGGCATCGCCGCCGTCCTCACGGCGTTGATGATCCTGGTCTTCCTGGGAAGCTGGCGCAGCACCGTGATCATAGGCGTTTCTATTCCGCTGGCTATCCTGAGCTCCGTGATTATTCTGAGCCTCCTGCATCAAACCATCAACCTGATGACGCTGGGCGGCCTGGCTCTAGCTGTCGGCATCCTGGTGGACGACGCCACCGTGACGATCGAAAATATTTCGCGGCGCCTGGAGGAGGGCCAGTCGCTGCACCAGGGAATTCTCGAAGGCGCGGCGCAGATCGCGGTGCCGGCGCTGGTTTCCACGCTTTGTATCTGCATCGTCTTTCTGCCCATGTTCTCTTTGGGCGGAGTGGCGCACTTCCTGTTTCAGCCGCTCGCCGAAGCCGTCATCTTCGCTATGCTCGCGTCGTACATCCTCTCGCGAACCTTGGTTCCGACGCTCGCGATGTACCTCCTCAAACCTCGGGAAGAAAATGGCGCTCCCTCGCGCAATCCATTTACGCGGGCACAGAAAGCCTTCGACCGCGGGTTTGAAGCTTTTCGGATGGCTTACCAGCGGTTGTTGACTACGTTAGTGGGAAAACGATTTCTCTTTGTTCCGGTCTTCTTGCTGGTGTGCTTTTCGGCGGCAGCGCTGGTGCCATGGCTTGGTCAGGACTTTTTCCCGAACACCGATAGCGGTCAATTCATACTGCATGTGCGCGCCAAGACGGGTACGCGAATCGAAGACACGGCCATGCTGTGCGATCTGATTGAGCGTTCTATTCGCCGCGAGATTCCGAGTAAGGAGGTGGCGACCATTACCGACAATATCGGTCTCCCTTATAGCCAGCTCAACTATATCTACAGCACATCCGGAGCCATCGGAGCATCCGATGCCGATATCCTGGTTTCGCTCAGCGAAAAACATCACCCCACTCCCGATTACATTCGCGATCTTCGAAAGACCTTGCCCGGCGCGTTCCCCGGCACTTCTTTCTATTTTTTGCCCGCGGACATGACCACTCAAATCCTCAACTTCGGACTGCCGGCTCCCGTGGATGTGCAGATCGAGGGGCAGGACCTGCAAGCGAATCGCGAATTGGCGGACAGCGTACTGAGGCAACTGCGGCATGTCGCCGGCCTGACCGACCTGCGCATTCAACAAGAGTTCGACTATCCCCGGTTTAACGTGGATGTGGATCGAACCAAAGCCGCACAGGGTGGTTATTCGGATCGCGATGTTACCAACAGTCTGCTGGTTGCCTTGAGCGGCAGTTTTCAAACCACGCCGTCCTATTTCCTGAACTGGAAAAACGGGGTGCAATACGAGATGATTTCCCAGACTCCCCAATACCGCGTCCAGTCTCTGCAGGATGTTGGCAACATACCCATCAGTTCCCCGGCGATGATTCATCCGGAAATCCTCTCCAACGTGGCCTCCATCAGCCGCGGGAGTGAGATGGAAGTGCTGTCGCATTACAACATCCGCAGAGTAGTGGACATTTACGGCGCGGTTCAGGATCGCGATCTCGGAGCCGTGGGCCGGGAAATTACTCGCATCGTCAATCGGAACCAAAAGCTACTGCCCCGGGGCAGTTTCTTCCGCATTCGCGGGCAACTTCAGACTATGCGCACGTCGTACGAAGGCTTATTGGCAGGACTTGGGTTTGCGATCGTTCTGGTTTACTTTTTGATCGTCGTCAATTTCCAGTCCTGGCTGGACCCTTTCATCATCATCACGGCGCTACCGGCCGCGTTAGCCGGCATTATCGTTTTCCTGTTTCTCACCCACACCACCCTCAGTGTGCCCGCGCTGATGGGCGCAATTATGTGCATGGGCGTGGCCACTGCGAACAGTATTCTCGTGGTGGCGTTTGCCACCGACCGCCTGGCCAGCCACGGGGACCCGCTCAAGGCCGCCATCGAAGCCGGCTTCACGCGTTTTCGGCCAGTTCTGATGACCGCTCTCGCCATGATCATCGGCATGATTCCGATGGCCCTCGGGATGGGCGATGGAGGCGAGGAGAACGCTCCTCTCGGCCGCGCCGTGGTGGGCGGCTTGCTCTGTGCCACTGTGGCGACACTCGTCTTTGTTCCCACGGTGTTTGGATTGTTGCACGGAAAGAGCGGGAATCCGCGAAGCCCGGAAACGGAGAATCATAATGCCAGAAACTGAACACAAGCGAAAAGGTGCAAGCCGATTGGTTCTCTTGCTAGTTCTAGCGGCGGCTGTTGCGCTCGGACTTTTCATCTACTCCGGCATCCACGGCCGCGTAGAAGCCGAATCCAGCCTCCGGCATGCGACGGAAGAGGCGGCCATCGAGGAGGTCGTCGTAGTGCGTCCGAAAGCAGCCACGCCCATCGATGAAGTGGTTCTGCCAGGAGCCACACAGCCTTTCGTCAATTCTCCTATATACGCGCGCACCAATGGATACCTGGTGAAGTGGTTCTACGACATAGGCGCGAAAGTAAAGCAAGGCGATCTACTTGCCATCATCGATACGCCAGAACTGGACAAGCAGTTGCAACAGGCGCGGGCAGACCTGCAGACCGCCCAGTCGAACCTGGCATTGTCGAAGACGACGGCCGAGCGCTGGCAGGGCTTGGTAAAGACGCGTTCTGTTTCGCAACAGTCTACCGATCAGGCCGTGGATAACCTCAGTGCGACGCAAGCATCGGTTGATTCCTACGCCGCCAATGTCCGCCGGCTGGAAGACCTGGTCTCGTTCGAGAAGGTCTACGCTCCGTTCGACGGAGTGATCACAGTCCGCAATACCGACACTGGATGGCTGATCAATGCCGGCGCCGGCTCGCCCAGCGCGGAACTGTTTCAACTGGCGCAGACGAGGACTCTTCGCATCTTCGTCGCCGTTCCGGAGGTCTATTCCCGCGCGGCGCGCGCCGGCTCCATGGCGACTCTCACGCTCGATGAATTTCCGAGTGAAACCTTCCGGGGCAAAATCGCCCGGACTTCCCAATCCATCGACATGGCATCGCGAACCCTGAATACGGAAATAGACGTCAACAATTCCGCCGGGCAATTGCTTCCCGGGGCCTACGTGCATGTTCATCTCAAATTGCCCGCTCAGTCTCGCTCCGTGATAACCCCTGCTAATACCTTGCTGTTTCGTTCCGAAGGTCTTCGGGTTGGCGTGGTTCGCAACGGCCATGCCCAGTTGATTCCGATTACGATCGGCGTGGACTATGGAAATACAGTGCAAGTGACTTCGGGTCTGACGCCGGCGGACCAAGTGATTGTCAATCCGTCCGATTCTTTAATTAGCGGGATTCCGGTTCGAATCGCTACAGCTACGGCAGGCACAACGCCATGAAGAGTCTTCGCCTGTGTCCCGTCATTGTCATGCTGGTGCTCCTCGCCGGTTGCATGGTTGGCCCCAAGTACCAGAGGCCGCCGGTTCCGGTGTCGCCCGCGTTTAAGGAGCCGCCGCCAGATTCGTTCAAAGAGTCCGACGACTGGAAGAGGTCTCATCCCGACGCAGCCGCGTTGCGCGGCAATTGGTGGGAGATCTTCGGTGACCATCGGTTAAATGCTCTCGAAGAGCAAGTCACGGTCTCCAACCAGGATCTGAAGATGGCCGAAGCGCGGTTCCGTCAGGCGCGCTCCATGGTTCGCTTTAACCGGGCGGCAGAATTTCCGGCCATTGGGGTGGACCCGAACATTCAATCCTTGCGCTATTCGCCCAATCAACCCTACTTTCCTTCCAATGCCGGCGCCAGCGCCAAATCCGGCTTCACTCTGCCATTCGACCTTTCCTACGAGGTTGACTTGTGGGGACGGATACGGCGGACTGTCACCGCGGCCGGCGAGGAGGCGCAAGCTACCGCCGCCGATCTTCAGACCGTCTCTCTTAGTCTGCATGCCGAACTGGCGGTGGACTATTTCGAGCTTCGCAGCGCCGATGCCCAGCAAAGCTTGTTGAACGCGACCGTGGATCAGTACGCCGATATGGTGAAACTCACGAAGGATCTGCTGAACGGAGGGGCCGCGCCGGAGTCCGACCTGGTGCAGGCGCAAACGCAATTGGATTCCGCGCTCGTGCAGGACACCGATATCGGCGTGATGCGTTCGCAATACCAGCACGCTATCGCGATTTTGATTGGCAAACCACCGGAGGAGTTTGCTCTCAAGCCATCGCCCCTAAGCCTGGAGCCGCCTGTTATCCCGGTCGGTGTCCCCTCTCAGTTGCTGGAGCGCCGTCCCGACATCGCCGCCAGCGAGCGCCGTGTAGGAGAGGCGAACGAAGGCATTGGTATCGCGCGCGCAGCCTATTTTCCGAGCCTGGTCTTAAGCGCTACTGGTGGTCTGGAAGGAAACTCGGCCGCAAATTGGTTCGCCTGGCCTAGCCGATTTTGGGCGGTCGGCCCCACTATGCTGGAGACGATCTTTGACGGCGGCCGGCGCCGGGCCACGTCAGAAGGCGCGCGGGCCAACTACGATGCTACCGTCGCCAACTATCGCCAGACCACGCTCGTCGCATTTCAGGAAGTGGAAGACAATCTGGCCGCGCTCCGGATCCTCGAGCACGAAGCTGGGCAGCAAAAGGAAGCGGTGGCCGAGGCCGAACACGGAGTTGAGATCTTCACGAATCGATACCAGCAGGGTGTCGACCCCTACCTTCAGGTTGTCTCCGCTGAGACTATTGCGCTGCAGAACGAACGGAACGAAGTCGACATTCTGCGGCGCCGCATGGACGCTAGCGTTCTTCTGATCAAAGCGTTGGGCGGCGGCTGGGACGTGTCCAAGCTGCCCCAGATCGGCTCGATGCACTGATCTTCCTAAATGCCACCTAGGCGTCTCGTGGTGGTGGCTTTATTTCGACACAATGAGCAGGTCGCGCGAAACAAGTCGTTTTAGATCCGAGCCACGCCGTTGGCGGCTCAGATGCACTTCCCAGGACCATAACGGGAGCACACGATGCCGAGTAATAGCGATGCGATTCCTCTTCGACAATTCGGCCGCCACGACGTCAAGATCTCAGCGATAGGGTTCGGCGGCCATCATCTTGGCGATGCGCCCGACGTGAGTACCGCGGTACGCCTCGTTCGGCAGGCCGTAGACGGCGGGATTACCTTCTTCGACAACGCTTGGGAATATCATCGTGGCAAGACCGAAGTCTGGATGGGCGACGGTTTACAAGGCGTGCGCGACCGCGTATTCCTGATGACCAAGGTCTGTACGCATGGGCGTGACAAGGCCCTGGCGCTTCGCATGCTCGACGAATCGTTGCATCGGTACCGCACCGATCATTTGGACCTTTGGCAGATCCACGGCGTGTGCTTCGACAACGATCCGGCTTTGTTCATCCGGAGAGGTGGCGCCGCGGAGGCGCTGGAACAGGCCAAGAAAGAAGGGAAAGTGCGGTTTGTCGGATTCACCGGACACAAGGACCCCTCCATTCACCTGAAGATGCTGGCCACGGGGTTTCCGTTTGACTCCGTGCAGATGCCGCTGAACGCATTCGACGCGAACTTCCATAGCTTCGAGCAACAGGTGCTGCCCGAGTTGAATCGCCGGGGAATCGCCGCGCTCGGGATGAAGCCTATTTGTGGCCACGGCGACCCCGTACAAAAAGGCGTGCTCACCGGCGAGGAAGCCCTAAGATACGCGATGAGCCTGCCGGTGACTACCACGATTACCGGGATCGATAACGCCGAAGCCCTCCTGCAGGCGCTCAAAGTAGCGCAGGGCTTCGAGCCGCTGCAGCCGGCGGAGATGCAGAAGCTCCGCGGCCGTTGCCGCCCGTATGCGGCTGACGGCCGATTCGAACTTTACAAACTGTCGCTACGGTTCGACAACCCCGAAGCGCGTCTCGCTCATGGCTTTCCTCTCGACCTGCAGCAGGTTGAGGTGCGCGAGATGATCCGGATGGCAGACAACAGCGGGCATCCGTTCCCGCCGACTAAATAATATGCCGCACGCATTCGATGTGACCAGAAGAACCTTTGTGGAGGCATTTATGCTGGGAGCTGCGGACCTCGCAGCCCGGGGGCAATCCGGGGTGGAAATACCCAAGCGGCCTCTCGGCCGCACCGGCTTGGAAGTTTCTGCGTTGGGAATTGGCGGATACCATTTGGGCTCCGCAAACAGCGATGCTGAAGCCATCCAAATTGTCAACGAGGCGTTGGATGCAGGCGTGAACTTCTTCGATAATGCCTGGGAATATCGTCAAGGCTTAAGCGAGGAACGGCTAGGCCGCGCACTGAAGGGCAAGCGGGACCGCGCCGTCGTTATGACGAAGGTCTGTACGCACGGGCGCGACAAGAATGTCGCCATGCGCCAACTGGAAGAATCGCTGACCCGCTTGCAGACCGATCGCGTCGATGTGTGGCAGATCCACGAAGTGATCTACGAGAACGATCCGGACCTGATATTCGCTCCAAATGGCGCGGCGGAGGCCCTGCTCGAAGCCAAGCGGCAGGGCAAGGTCCAGTTTCTCGGATTCACCGGTCACAAAGATCCTTCCATTCATTTGAAGATGCTTTCCCACGACTTTCCGTTCGACACCGTTCAGATGCCCCTCAATTGTCTCGACGCGACGTTTCGCAGCTTCGAGACCAACGTGCTGCCGGAGGTGAACCGGCGCGGTATCGCCGCTTTGGGTATGAAAAGCCTTGGCGGAAGCGGCGAACTTGTGCGCGAGGGCGCCGTTATTGTCACGATCGGACTGCGCTATGCCATGAGCCTGCCGGTTGCGGTGACCATCAGCGGCATCGATTCCTTGAGCGTGCTGCACCAGAATCTCGACGTCGCGCGCGGCTTTCAGCCTTTAAGTGCCGCCGAAATGCAAACCATCCGCGACGCCTGCCAATTTGACGCCTCGGACGGTCACATGGAGCTGTTCAAGACAACCAAGAAATATGACGGAGACCTGGGACGTGAGATGCACGGGTTTCCATTGAGCGCGGAACTTCCCGTGTAAGGCTAGAGGGCTCCGGGTCTGGTAGCCGGAACCCGCTGAGGTTTGCACCGCGCGGAAGTGTTCTTCATTGAAACCACCGATAGCAGCCGGCCCATTGCCCCACCTGTCGTTGCCGATATCGGGTCACGCTCGACTTTGGCCGCGACGTTCTACCGTAGGTCACGCCTCCGAGGTGCGTGTCAGGGGAGTTAAAGGTGAGCGTCAGGTTGGGGCAGAAATTCTCCAGGCCAGCCTTGCATTGAGGGCAGGCACTGTCGGAATCGACCAGGCAGCCGGCCGCGGCGTGGTCAGAGGGCTTGTACCGGGTCACTGCCGAACCGACTTTGGCGACACGCCCGACAATCTCGTGGCCGGGGACAATCGGGTAGAAGGTGGGCAGGAACTCGCTCCACTCGTTGCGGACCGCGTGAAGATCGGAGCGGCAGATACCACAGAAGAGGATTTCAATCTGCACGTCGTGGTCGGTGGGATCGCGCCGCGCGATTGTCGTGCCAGCAAGGGGCGAAGCCGCACTACTAGCCGAGTAAGCTTTGGTTTTGTACGTGGGTTCAGGCCCGATATTGTTCGTCGCCGACGTGTTCCAACCACTCGACCGTCTTGCCGTCGAGCTGTTCCTGAATAGCGGTATGGGTCATCGCCGTAGTGGGAGTGGCGCCGTGCCAATGTTTCTCACCAGGCGGAAACCAGATTACGTCGCCGGGGCGAATTTCCTCGATAGGGCCACCCCAGCGCTGTGCCAGGCCGCAACCCGCGGTCACGATCAAGGTCTGACCGAGCGGGTGTGTGTGCCATGCCGTGCGGGCGCCGGGCTCGAACGTAACACTCGCGCCTACCACGCGCGCCGGGGCCGGCCCATTGAATAGCGGATCGATGCGCACGGCGCCGGTGAACCAATCCGCCGGTCCCTTGCCGGAAGGCTGTGAGCCGCTGCGTTTGATTTCCATTTATTGGACTCCTTCGTGGGCCTTTAGCGGCCGGTCATTTGCTCCAGCTTTTCAGGATAGCGAGCGCCTTGCACCGCGATCTCAGAGGCCGCGGCATCGATGTTGCGCAGGTCCGCAGGCGTGAGTTCGACTGACAGCGCGCCGATGTTCTCATCCAAGCGATGCAGCTTGGTGGTGCCCGGGATCGGAACAATCCACGGCTTCTGGGCCAGCAGCCACGCCAGCGCGATCTGAGCGGGTGTCGCCTTCTTCCGTTCCGCGATGCCGCCGAGCAGTTCGATGAGAGCCTGATTCGTCTTCAGCGCCTCCGGTGTGAAGCGAGGCAGGGTGCTGCGGAAGTCGGTGCTGTCGAACTTCGCATCCTCGCCGATCTTGCCCGTGAGAAAGCCCTTGCCCAGCGGACTATACGGGACCAGGCCGATTCCGAGTTCCTCCAAGGCCGGGATCACTTCGGCTTCAGGGCGTCTCCACCACAGCGAATATTCGCTCTGGAGAGCGGTTACCGGCTGGACGGCGTGGGCGCGGCGGATGGTTTGCACGCCTGCTTCGGATAGGCCGAAATGCTTGACCTTGCCTTCCTGAATCAGGTCCTTCACCGCGCCAGCTACGTCTTCGATGGGCACGTCCGGGTCCACCCGATGCTGGTAGTACAAGTCGATGACATCGGTCTTGAGCCGCTTCAGGGAGCCCTCGGCCGCCTGCTTGATGTGCTCTGGCCGGCTGTTCAGAACCGGCGCACCCTTCATGCCGCGGGGATCGCTGTTCGGAGTGAAGTCGAAGCCGAATTTGGTGGCGATAACGACCTGCTTGCGGAAGGGAGCGAGGGCTTCGCCTACGAGTTCTTCGTTCGTGAAAGGGCCATAGACTTCGGCCGTATCGAAGAATGCGATGCCGCGTTCCACGGCGGCGTGGAGAAGAGTGGTCATCTCCTGTTTGTCTTTGGGCGGGCCGTAAGAAAAGCTCATTCCCATGCAACCGAGCCCCAGGGCGGAAACATCCAGGTTGCTCTTTCCAAGTTTGCGCTGCTGCATTGTTATCTCCTTCAACAGTGTCTCTCAACACCAGGATAGTGTCGGGCGCGATGAAAGCGGTATCCCGATCCTTCCGATTTCTTGCCTAGTTCTGTTGTCGCCCAATCGGGCAACGGAAATCCCCGGTTTTACGCTCCACCGGCGGACGGCCCCGACGGCAGCGCTATCGAGAAACGTTACCATTCGCCGCCGGCTCCAACGCCGCAGCCCCTGGCAGCCACAGGGTCCGAATATCCCGCAGCGCTGCGCGCGAGCAGTGTCAGGGCCGGATGGTCTCTAAGAACGGTATGGGGAACTTTTTAGTGTCAAGTTTTATTGCAAAAAAACTTGACGCTACGATTGCGAGGGGAGCATACTTTCGACATGGGGAGCATCGCCAGGCAAGCAGGCAATATGCGAGCGGCGGCTCTCGTGCGGCGGCGTATTGAGCGGGGCGGGCAGCGGCCGTGGCGTCTCGACGACTTTCGCGATCTGCCTTTCGAAGCCGTGGCGCAGGCGCTCTCGCGGCTTACGCGCGAAGGAGTCGTCGAGCGTCTCAGTAAAGGCGTTTATTATCGCGCCCGCGAGACGGCCTTCGGCAAGAGCCGTCCTAATCCCGCGACGATTCAGAAACTGGCTTCCAAAAGCAAGACTGTGTTTCCCGCGGGCGTCGCTGCGGCGAATCTATTGGGCTTCACCACGCAGACAGGCCGCCGGCGTGAAATAGCCACCAGCGGTCTCAGTCTGCCACGGAAACTGGTTGGCAGCGACACCGTCATCCACACGCGCCGGCCGGAGGCGTGGGCTAAACTTTCACAAGCCGATGCAGCGATGCTCGATTTTCTGAGGCGAAGCGGCCGGACCAGCGAGTTGTCGCCGAAAAAGACGGTGAGCAGGGCCGTGGCTCTGCTAGCGGAGGATGGCCGCTTTGAGCGCTTGCTGAAAGTCGCGGATTCGGAACCTCCGCGCGTGCGCGCAATGCTGGGAGCGCTAGGCGGCCAGCTGGGCAAGAATCCGAGAGCGCTGAAGCGGCTCCGGCAATCCCTGAATCCTTTCTCGAAGTTCGACTTTGGCGTACTTTCCGGATTGCCGCAAGCGAACGACTGGCAAGCCAAGGAGCGCCGCCGCGGGTGAGACTTTTTGAGCATCCCGACTTCGAGCAGGCGATTAAAGGCGGCACCAGCCTGTCGAAGGGTTGGAATTTGATCCAGCGGTTTTCAGAGGACATCGACATATTCCTCGATCCCAGCGCGTTCCGTCCGGCCCTGGGAAAGAACAGGATCGATCGGGAACTCAAGAAGCTGCGCGATGCCGTTGCCGCGCACCCGGCGCTCACGTTTGTAGAGAACGAGAGTCAGACCATCGGTGGATTTGGGCGGAACGATCGCTTTTCTTACGCGCAGCATTTTGGCGGCGCCGGCGAAGTGGCGAACCGGGTTCTTCTCGAAGCGGGCACCGCCAGCGGCCGTGAACCGACCACCGTTGTCGAACTCAGTTCGTATCTCGGCCAGTTTTTGAAAGCCGGGAAATATCATTGGGGGCGGAGGATGAAGCGCCGTTTTCATTGCGCCTCCTCCATTTCCGCCGCACGTTCGTCGAGAAGTTATTCGCCATCCACGCCAAAGTGGAACTGCTCAAGCGCGACGGCCAGCCCATTGGAACTTACGCCAGGCACTATTACGACCTGTTCCAACTGGCGGCTCAAGCGGAAGTGCCCGCCATGCTGCGTTCGGCCGAATATGCCGGCATCAAAGCCGATTACGACCGGATCAGCCGCACCCATTTTGCACGGCGCTATTTTTGCCCTGCCGGCATGAGCTTTGCCCACAGCGACGCGCTCTTCCCAGCTTCCGATCTGGCGGCGCAGATCGGCGCCGAATACGAGCGCCAATGCCGGACGCTCTGCTATGGTCCCTATCCATCGTGGACTCAGGTCCAGGCTCGGCTGTTGGAATTGCGCGCCGTTCTGTAAATATTCACTTGAGCCGAAAAAGAAGCAGATCCAGACTGAATGTCAGCCGCATCGCTTCAGGCGGCCGGGATTGCAGCGGCCGATAGATGGCATGTAAGACGTCGTGAACGGCGGCGTCGTCGAGGTCCGCGGTGGTTGTCGCGCGACCGCGATCGGCCAACGTGAAATCCCGCGCGAAGGTCGCGATGGTTCGAGCGGTGCGGTCGCGGCCCGGGCCGCGCAATTCGATGAAATCGTCAGGCGACGGCAGGGCGACGAGGAGACGGCCAGCGTCACAGAGGACGCGCCGGAATTCGCTCGCATTCATCCGGGCCGTGATCGACATGACGACCGTGAAAGTGCGATCGGCGTAGGGTATGAAGCGATCGGCATTGGCCACGATCCACTCGCATGCGGGGTAGCGGCGGGCCGCGGCGTCAATGGCCGCAACTGAGATGTCGATCCCGTGGCCGCTGAATCCGGTCTCGCGGGCGGCGCTGCCGAGGTAGAAACCGTCACCGCAGCCGGCGTCGAGAACGATGTCGTTCGACGATGCGTTCACGATCTCCGCGATTCCGCGTAGTAGTGGGGCGGTAACTCCGAGATCGTGCAAGCGGCGGCGCGCTGCAACAGCTGCGGGCGTGTCGCCCGGTCGATTCGACCGCTTATTTTGCGGCTGAAGCAAGTTAATGTAGCCGCTACGCGCTAAGTCGAAGGAATGTCCGCGCTCGCAAAACAGTCGCCGGCCGTCTCGCGATAAAGTCAGGTGGCAATCGCGGACGGGACAGATGAGGTCAGGCATCGACCCTGTCGCCATGGCTGGGAGGCTGGCTGGTGACAATCATGCGGACAGGATTCGCGCTCTTGTTCATGGCCTGATGCTGCTGGCCGGGAGAAACCTCGATTCCTTCACCGGGGTGAAGGACGAAAATATGATGTTCGATTTCGAGCGTCAATGCGCCTTTTAGAACGAAAAAGAACTGGCGCGCATGGACGTGGTGATGGCGCGTCTCGCTGGCGCCGGCGGGCATGAATTCTTCGATGATGCTGAGATCCGGCGTCTTGACCAGATGCCAGCCATCGCAGTTCGCGCCCCACTTATAGTGTTCGGCCGATTTGATGCTAGTGATTCTGGCTGGCAATTCGAGGCTCGCGTTATTTGCCCACAACAAGAATTGAGAACGAATCCGGGACCAGCGGCCCTCGCATGGGGCGGCCACCGGCGGGGCTGGGAGCTGGCGGCGCGCCGAACTCGGCCGCGATCAGGAGAATGCGATCCGTCTTGCTGTCGAGCGTCAGCGTTTTAGCCATTCGCATTGTCTCGAGGTTCTGCTCGACGGCAAAACTCGTCGGGCTGTTTTCCTTGATCACGGTCAGCGTGCCGTCGCCTTGAGAGCTGAAGGCTTCCATGGTTTTGGGGTTGAATACCGCGCCGTCGGAGCCACTGCCGATGGGCAAACTAGTGACGATCTTGCCATCGGCGGCGTTGAGAATCACCATGGTTTGCGGCTTGCGGCAGGAGGCGAATAAAATTTGATTCTTCAGGTCGATAGCCAAGCCGGCGCAGGTTCCGCCTTGGCCGCCAAGATCGTAGTGCGACGTGACGGTCATGGTCTTGGCGTCGACGACGGCGATGTTGTCCTTGTCTTCAATGTCGACGTAGATTTTGCCTTTGCCGTCGCTGACGGCCTGTTCCGGCGCTCCGCCCAAGTCGATGGTGCCGGCAATAGAGCCATCCGAGGCGTTGATCACGGTGGCGTTTGGAGCGCGGTGACTCAAGATGTACACGCGGTCGTTAAACGGGTCGTATAAAATGCCGTCCGGGCCGCCCTCCACATCGAGGGTCTTAATGACCGCAAGCGTCTTCGAGTCCCACATGATCACGGGCTTGCTGGTCGCGAATCCGTGGTGCGATTTCGTCGAGACCGCGACACCGTGAGCGCTGGCGTTAGGAATTTCTCCGGCCGGTTCGAGCGTATCCAAATTGAAAACCGCGATGCGCCCCGCGGGTCCCAGGCGAGGGACGTACAAGCGGCGGCCGGCCGCATCCGCGTAGACATAGTCGAAACCGCCGTCGCCGCCAGTCTTGGCGGTCTTGAGCAGTTTGTAAGGGCCCGTGGCGGGCGAGTCCTGGGCGAAGCCAGTGAACGCCGCCGCGAGCGATAGAGCAAATGCCAGATGATTGAGTTGCACGAAGTCTCCCGTTCTTAGCTTGCCGCAGCGGCACACCTTTTGGCTAGTGCGAGTTCTGCCTCCGCGTTGGAGCGGCCGGGAATTGTCCTTTGTTTTTCTATTTGACATTTGTAATGGCGCGTGAGCATCCCACAATTGTGCATGCATTCAATGCGTCATCTTAGTAAAATATGGCTACGCCCAAAATATGGCTACGCCTAGACCCGCTTTAGACCACGACGTTAGGTTTGAACCTGTGAACGCCAGACCAATCCCTTGGAAGGAATGGCTCCAGGCAGCCTTCTACGCTGTGTTGGTGGGATGGGTTAATTTTTATATTTGCCGCGAACTTTTCTGGAATCCGAGAACGCCGATGAATTCCATGCACGGATTCTGGAGCGCTCTGGCGCGGCCGTCACAGCTTAATTGGTTCAAGTCGACATGGTGGCCGTACTGGGACTGCGGGATTCCCTTCGTATTTACCTATGCACCGTTAACGCCATTCCTTACCTCTGCACTCGCCGTTGCTAGGAATGTGTCGAGCACCCAGGCGTTCGAGTGCCTTACCGGCCTGATCTATTGCGCCGGTCCGATAACTTTGTTTGGGATGGCCTTTGCTATCTCGCTCGCCTGGTCAGAGTTTAGCGGCCGCGTTGCTCTACTCGCTCATGGCGCCTACCGAGGTCGTAGCGCCCGATGGACCGTTTTCCTGGCAGCACATCTCGGACGCGCGACGGTTATATTTGATGGCTGTCTGGGACGAAACCCCGCACATGCTGGCGATGGCGCTGTTACCGTTGGCAGTTGTATTTCTTGCGCTCGCCATTCAGAAAGGGACATTGTTTCGCTACGCTGGGGCTGTCGCCACAATTGTTGCGATGACACTGGCGAGCACGTTCGGCCCGATTGAAGCCGCCATGGTGTCCATATTTCTACTGCGCGTGGCGGACCAACGCTGGATTAAGCACAAAATCATGCTGATCGGAACACTTGGTATAACTTGGTATCTGTGCCTATGCTATGAGCGCGTTTTCATTGCCGCCTTCGTTGATTTCGGCGGTGCATGCGGCGTCGGTGCACGGGGAGAGACAGGCATGGAGTTTAGCCTCTCTGACTGCTCTCGCGATAGCGGTCTTCGGCTGGATTGTCCTGTGGCAGTCGCTTCGAAAATGGAGCCAGAACCGCTGGTTTCAGTTTACCGTCTTGTTTGCATACATGGCGAGCTGCCCTCCGCTCATCGAAACGTATTTTCACCGGGAGTTGTTGCCCCAACCGGATCGTTACAAAATAGAAATGGAAGCTGGGCTGGCGCTCGTGGCGGTTTTTGGTTTGTGGCCTTTAGTCCGGAAGTTGCCGCGGTCAATCGGGTTTGGGTTGCTGTTCTTGCTTCTTTCGCTCGGTGCGGAACGCGTTGTAAGCCTTCGACGATTTGCAAAGGCGATTCTGAGTTCTGTCGACATAAAGCAGACAATCGAATACCGCGCGGCCGTGTGGACACAGGAAAATTTGCGGGGTGTGCGAGTTATGATGCCAGGCTCTATTGCGCAGTGGACAAATGCATTCACAGACGTGCAGCAATTTTCTGGAAGTTCCTGAAGCATGGCATACAATCCGGTACAACAGAAAGCTCTTGACAATATCTACGCCAGCACAGGAGTTCGGAGCATTGATGCATCCCGATCGATCCAGTGGGTAAAGGCCTATGGAGTTGGCGCCATCTGCGTGTCCGGAAAAAGAAGCCCGGAATTCTGGAAGCCATTTCAGGCCCCTGCGAGATTCGATGGGGTGCTCCCGGTGTTGTGGCAGGTACAAGACACGACCATCTATAGGATTCCTCAGAGAAGCACGTCGTTAGCGCATGTCATTCCCGAGGGGGCGATCATCGACCATCTGTCGCCCGGTCTGACAGGCGGACGAGAACTCGACCTTTATGCCGCAGCCCTCAATGATCCATCGCTTCCGATGGCTGACTTCGAGTGGAAGGACAGCAATCATATTCGGATTCAAACCATGCTTGAACGTCAGCAGGCCCTTTCGGTACAAGTTTCATATCATCCCGGTTGGCACGCACGAGATCGGAATCAGCCAGTCGAAGTTCGACGGGATGGGCTTGGCCTTATTTGGCTGCAGCCGAAACGTGTTGGACGTTGCGAGTTGGAGCTTGAGTATGACGGCGGCTCGGAGCTACGAATTTGCCGGCTGGTAAGCGCCGTGTCGGCCGTCGCGTTTCTCTTGGGCTTGCCCGTTGTGCTTTTGATGAGACGCCGGCGTCTGCCAGGACTCGCAAGGACGGCTGCAACCGTCTCAGAATTTCGCGGCGGTGGACACACGGTACCACCTGTCCTACGATAAGTGTTGGATAACACGCTCATGATCCGGACTTTGGCAGCCCTTGCGTTTTGCGCCGCGACCCTGTCCGCACAGACCACCATCATCCGACTCGGCACTCTCGTCCCCAAGGATTCCCGCTGGTACGAGATCCTCGCCAAGATGGGTGACGATTGGAAGCGCGAGTCCGGCGGCAAGATCGAATTGAAGATCTATCCCGGTGGCGAACAGGGCGACGAGCCTGAGATGGTCCAGAAGGTTCGGATCAAGAAGCTGCAGGCCGTAGCTCTTTCCGGTGCGGGGCTGAGCGGCATCGACGCCGACGTCTCCGCGCTGCAGATCCCGCTGATGCTCGATTCCTACGACGAGCTGGATTTCGTTCGCGATCACATTGCGGCGCGTCTAGAAAAAGGCATCGCGCAGCGCGGCTACATCGTACTGAACTGGGGCGATGCGGGCTGGGTCCATTTCTTCACGAAGAAACCGGTCACCACGCCCGATCAGATTCGCGCCATGAAGCTCTGTGTTCTGCAAGGCGACGCGGGCAGCTTCGCGATTTATCAGGCGAACGGCTTTCATCCGGTCGCTCTCGCGGCCACCGATATTTTTACGGGCCTGCAGACTGGTCTGGTAGACGCGATTCAGGGACCGCCGCTGTTTGCGCTCGCCAACCAGTGGTATCTGGGCGCGAAAAACATGCTGGACATCAAGTTTGCACAACTCGTCGGAGCTACCCTCATCGCAAAGGACACGTGGGATAAAATCCCCGCTCCGCTTCAAAAACAAATGCTCGAAACGGCCCGCACCGCAGGCGTGGCGCTTCGCGAGGAGATCCGCAAATCGGAAGCGAACTCCATTCCGCTGATGCAGCAGTTCGGATTGAACGTGGTCCACGCCGACCCCGCGGCTCTGGCAGAATGGCATAAGCTCGCCGCGAGCATTTATCCCAAGATGAAGACCACCATGGTGCCTCCCGACCTCTTCGACGAGGTGGAGAAACTGCGAGACGAATACCGTAAAACCCACGGGGCGCGCGCCTCCGCGGCGGCCGCACGGTGAGCGCTGCCGTCGTTCCGGAGGAAAGCCCGGTTTCCAAGGGCCGCTCCAATCCGCTGCATCTTTTGGAAGATTCGCTGTCCGTCATCGCGTTCTCGCTGATGACGATCCTGCCGGTTTTTGCGATGACGACGCGGCTGCTGCGCCTGCCCGATTTTCCAGGAAATGCGGTCATCGTCCAGCAGCTCACTTTGTGGATCGGCATGCTCGGTGGAGCGTTGGCGGCGCGCTCCGAGCGATTGCTCGGCATCTCGTCGATGGAGCTGCTTCCGGCGAACTGGCGTCCGATCGTCAAAGTTTTTACGGGGATGATACTCGCGGCCGTTTCCGTTTCTTTAACATGGGCCAGCATCGTATTCATTCAATCCGAGCGTGATGCCGGAAGCTACCTGTTGCCCGGCGTTCCCAAGTGGACCGTTCTCGCCGTGATGCCGGCGGGTTTCGCCGTGATCGCGCTACGGGCGGTTTGGCATGCCGGCGGGTGGCCGCAGCGCGCGATTGCCGCCGTAGGATTGTTTCTGCCCTACCTGATCGGGTTCAAGATCCAGCCCGGCACGCCGTTTGTGCTGTCCGCCGCGATGACGATACTCTTTGCGGCGACGGTGCTTGGTTTGCCGATTTTTGCGGTCTTCGGCGGGCTCGCTCTCCTGCTGTTCTGGAACGCATCCACGCCGGCGGCTTCGGTGCCGGTGGAGATGTATCGATTGGTCGCGTCGCCGCTGCTTCCGTCGATACCGCTCTTTACGCTGGCGGGATATTTTATGGTGCAAGGCGGGGCGACGAAGCGACTGCTTCGCGTGTTCACTGCACTGTTCAGTTGGATTCCCGGCGGACTCGCAATCGCGACCGTTGCCATCTGCACCATATTCACGTTCGCGGGATCGGGGCTAACAATCCTCTCTCTCGGCGGACTGCTGGTGCCGATGTTGATCAAGACTCGCTATCCGGAGAAATTTTCGATCGGACTGCTGACGGCGTCGGGGTCGTTGGGGCTGTTGTTTCCGACGAGCGTTCCCGCCATCCTGTATTGCGTCTACTCGCAAACGCCCATAAATAAGCTGTTCATCGGCGCGATTATTCCTGAGCTGGTGATGATCTCGGCGATTGCAGCGGTTGGCATCTATAAGGGCGTGTCGAATAACGCGGTGCGCGATCCGTTCTCACCTCGGGAGGCGTTGGCCGCGATTTGGTATGCGAAATGGGAACTGCTCCTGCCCGCCATTATGATCACGGGAATTTTCGGCGGGTTCGGCACGCTCACGGAAGCCGCCGCGTTGACCGCGTTTGCCGCCTTCTTCGTGGAGGCTTTCATTTATCGCGATTTTTCTCTACGGCGCGATTTTCGCGTGGTGTTTGTCGAGTGCGCCACTATCGTGGGCGGGATCCTACTAATTCTAGGCGTGGCGCTCGGGTTTACGAATTATTTGATCGATGCTGAGATTCCGTCGCGTCTGATCGACTGGGTCCGTTCGCATGTCGAATCGAAATATCTGTTTTTATTGTTGCTGAATGTTGCTTTATTGGTGGTAGGCGCGTTGATGGATATTTTCGCGGCCATTCTGGTGGTAGTGCCGCTGTTGAAGCCGCTGGCGGCGGCGTATGGGATCGATCCAGTCCAGATGGGAGTTATTTTTATCGCCAATCTGGAACTGGGCTATTTGCATCCGCCTGTGGGAATTAATCTGTTCTTGTCGGCTTA